>JBBIPO010000117.1:6929-11777 GCA_037442805.1 Deltaproteobacteria bacterium | reverse complement strand
CCCCCGAGGGTCATCATGCGACCGGACAACGGGGGATGACCCGATGGCCCTGACCCGACGCAGCGAGTTCATCCCGAAGTGGATCGCGTGGGAGACCACGCGCCGCTGCAACCTCGACTGCGTGCACTGCCGGTGCTCGTCGTCCGCGGACGCCCCGGCCGGGGTCTGGACCACGCCGCTCGCCCGGGCCTTCCTGGACGACCTCGCGGCCTGGGCCCAGCCGGTCGTGGTCCTGTCGGGCGGGGAACCCCTTCTGCGCCCTGACCTCTTCGACCTGGCCCGGCACGGCACGGACCTCGGCCTGCGCATGTGCCTGGCCACGAACGGGACCCTGGTTACGCCCGAGGTGTGCGAGGCCATGAAGGCGTCGGGCATCCGCATGGTCTCCCTGTCGCTCGACGGCCCCACGGCCGAGGTCCACGACGACTTCCGCCGTATGCCGGGCGCCTTCGAGGGCGCGGTGCGCGCGGCCCGCCTCCTTCGCGAGCACGGCGTCCCGTTCCTGGTCAACTCGTCATTCACCCGCCGCAACCAGCACACCATCGCGGACACGTTCCACCTGGCGAAGTCGCTCGGGGCCACCGCGTGGTACCTGTTCATGGTCGTGCCCACCGGCCGCGGGGAGGACCTCTTGCGGGAACTCATCCGCCAGCCGGACTACGACGAGATCCTCGAATGGCACTACGAGCAGGAGCGTCGCGAGCACGACATCCTGATGCGCCCCACCTGCGCCCCGCACTACTACCGGGTCGTGCCGCAACTCGCCCGGCGGGACGGATCGCGTTTTCGACGGCGCGACCTGACCTTCTCGACCGGGTCCGGCAAGGGGTGCGTGGCCGGGCAGACCATCTGCCTGATTGACGCCTTCGGCGAGGTCCACCCCTGCTCCTACATGGAGCAGTCCGCGGGCAACGTGCTCGAACGCCCGTTCCGCGACATCTGGGAATCCTCGCCGCTGCTGCGTTCCCTGCGCGACTTCGATGCCTACAAGGGGCGGTGCGGGGCTTGCGAGTTCCGCAACGTGTGCGGGGGCTGCCGGGCGCGGGCCTACGCCTACACCGGCGATGTCCTGGACGAGGAACCCCTCTGCGACTACGTCCCGGTGCGGTGGAGGCGCAAGGGCGCCGGCGCCCGGTCCCCTGGGACCCCGGTCACCCCGCCTTCCCCGCGGCCCGGCGAGCGGTGACGGCCTCGCGCAGGCGCTCGCGCAGGGCCGCGTTCTCGCGCCGTGCCCGCTGAAGGGCCTCGCGCGCCAACTGACCGCGCGGCGGGGTCGGGGCCTCGAGTGCGGCCTTGGCCTTGGCCGGTTCCACGAACGCCCCTTCTGGGAGGTAGCGCAACACCAGGCTGTCCAGGTCCTCGCACGCCCCCTCGAACTCCGGGGTCATCCGGATGGCCCCGGTCGGGCAGGGCTCCACGCACAGCCCGCAGTACATGCACTTGCCGACGTCCACCGCGATCTCGGTCATCCCGCGCACCTTGTCGCGCTTCTCGATGCCGATGAGGATGCACCCGATGGGGCACGCGTTCTCGCACAGTTTGCAGGCCGTGCAGATGGCCGGGTCCACCTCGACGATCCCTCGGTAGCGCACGGGCAGCGTCTCGACCACGGGCCTGGGCGAGCGGTCCGGGTACTGAATGGTCACGGGTCGTCGCAGGAAGTTCGCGAGCGTGACGACCAGGCCCTCGAACACGGTCGCGCCCGCGTTCCAGACCCCGCGGAAATACTCTCGCATCGCGCCGGAACCCATGCCGACCCCCCCTCTCAAGGAACCGTGGGCGTAGGCGAATCCCGCAAACACCGGGGAACGCCCTCCGACCCAGGCGTACGCGAGCCCATACCCCCTCACAGGAACGGGTTGAGCGACACCTCGAACGGCCCCTGGCGCAGCGCCCGCAGGACCTTGCACGCGAAGACCGTGGCCACGACCACCCCACCCGCGAACATCGCCATGCTGACCGCCGTCTCGGCCACGCCGTGCACAAACGTCCCCCATGCCGCGGCCCCCAGGAACACGACCGCCCCCAGCGGGACCAGGTACTTCCAGCACACGACCATCAACTGGTCCACCCGGATGCGCGGCAGGGTCCAGCGCAGCCAGATCACGACGAAGACCAGGAAGAGGGCCTTGGCCGTGAAGAAGGCCCAGCCGAGCACCGTTAGCGGCACAGACGCGGCCATGGTCGCGGCCGCGACCCCGGGGACCTGCCAGCCGCCCAGGAACAGGGCGGTCATCAGCGCGGACATGATGTAGAGGTTCCCCCACTCCGCGAAGAAGTAGAACACGAACCGCATCCCGCTGTACTCGGTGTTGTAGCCCGCGACCAGTTCGCTTTCGGCCTCGGGCAAATCGAAGGGCGTGCGGTTGCCTTCGGCGAGCGACGACACCAGGAAAAAGAAGAACGCGACGAAGGTGAACGGGTTGTGGAACAGGTACCACTGCCACGGCCAGCCGCCCTGCCGCTCGATGATCGTCTGGAACCCGAGCGACCCGGCCAGGACCACCACGGTCGCCACGGCCAGGCCCGACGGGATCTCGTAGGACACGATCTGCGCGGCGGACCGAAACCCTCCGAGCAGGGACCACTTGTTCGCGGACGCGAAGCCCCCGACCAGGATGCCCACGACCGTGAAGCCCGTGACCGCCAGGACGTAGTAGACGCCCACCGACAGGTCCGTGACCACGAGGGCCTGCCCGAAGGGAATCGTGACGAGGGTCAGGACCACGCCCACCATGGCGAAGTAGGGGCCGACGCGGAACAGGACCGGCAGGGACTTCGGGGGGATGAAGTCTTCCTTCAGGAAGCACTTGATGCCGTCCGCGAGCCACTGGAGGATGCCCTGCGGGCCCACGCGGTTGGGGCCGATGCGGTTCTGCATGCGGCCCGCGATGCGGCGCTCGGCCCACGACGCGACCCCCGCGAACAGGGCGAAGACCACGAGCAGCAGGAACAGGGCCAACACGAGATAGGCCGCGACCAGGGCCCACGTCGGTGGGAGAGGCGACAGGTCATCCCGGAAGCCGACGTGGCGGACCAGCAAGGTCAGGACGTCGGGCGGGAACAGGGTCGCGGACCACTCGAACGGGACCGGGAGCGCTCGGAGCCCTTCCAGGGTCACAGTACCCTCGAACCGCCCCCCCTGGAGGCCCATCGCCTCGACGAAGGCGCGCGTGACGGGGGCTCGGACCTCGCGGCCGGTGACTCGCGCGGCGGGGAGTCGCACGTCCCGGACCTCGCGAGTCGTCCCATCCGCGTCCGTCACCCGCCCCGTCAACACGAGCGCGAGCGGGGCCTGTCCGCGCGCCTCCCCGAATCCCTCGCCCCGGACCTGGAGGGTCGTGTTCAGGCGCACCGTGTCGGGCGACACGGCCGTGATGCGCGGCCCGGCCAGGGTCGAGCCGGCGGTCGCGACCCCGAACAGCCCCGCCATCAAGAAACCCAACGCGCGCGCTTCCATCCCTCACCCCGCCCGCGCGACCCCACCCAGGGGACCGCGCCCGCAAACCTCGCCGCCGAGGCCGGTCGCATTGTAGGGGGGCCGATTCGGGGGTGTCAATGAGGATCGCTTTTCTCGGCCCAATGCCATACAATCCTTTCGGCCCGGCCGCACGGATCCGGGCAGGGCGGGGCTTCAAGGAGGTCAGGCCATGGCGACGTTGCGCTCCGGTTTGCTCGTGGCGTGTGCGATGGCGGTCAGTGCCTGGACCGCCTGTGGGGGGACGGGGGCGACGGCCGGGCCAGACCAGGCAGGCCTGGATTCCAGCGATTCAGGAATCCGGCGAGACGGCGAGGCCGAGGATGGCGCATCGTTGCTCCCGGACGGCGAGGTCGGTCCGGAGGCCGTCCAGGACACGGGCGACACCGGCCAAGGGGATCTTGGCCCCGGGGATTCCGGCGGCCCCGAGGAGGTCGTGATCGAGTGCCCCGGGAACCTCCACTGTCCCTGCCAGGAGAACGGCGACTGCTTCAGCGGCTTCTGCATGGAGACCATGTTCGGCCAGGAGTGCACGGACCGTTGCCTGGAGGAAGGCGACTGCCCCCAGGGCTGGACGTGCTCGGTGTGCGGGTCGCTGGGCGGGGACCCCGTGTACTGTTGCGTCCCGCCGTTCCAGCGGCTCTGCCAGCCGTGCCGGGAGGACCAGGAGTGCATCCCGCCCTACGGCGCGGGCGGCAAGAAGTACCTGTGCATCGAGTACGGACCCGACGGGAAGTTCTGCGGGACGGAGTGCGTGTCGAACTCGGACTGCCCGAAGGACTTCGATTGCGTGCCGATTTCGGTGGGACGGGCGATGGTCAGGCAGTGCCGTCCGGCCGGGGGCGCACCCTGTCCCTGCACAGAGAAGTACGCATCGGGTGCTTATCTGACTGATTGTTACAATGAGAATGAATGGGGCGTCTGCCGAGGGCAGCGCACGTGCGACACTGAGTGTGACGCGAAGACGCCGGCCCAGGAGGCGTGCGACCTCGTGGACAACGACTGCAACGGCAAGGTGGACGACAACGTGCCGCCGCGCCCCTGCCCCCTCGTAAACACGTACGGGACGTGCGAGGGGAAGACCTTGTGCGCGAGCGGCCAGGAGCTCTGCCAGGGGGCGTACGCGGCGCCCGAGGTCTGCAACGGCAAGGACGACGACTGCAACGGCACGACGGATGAAGGATTCGACGACACGGACCAGGACGGGATCGCGGACTGCGTGGACCCGGACCTGGACGGGGACGGGGTGCCCAACGAGTCCGACAACTGCAAGATGGTTCCGAACGCGGACCAGAAGAACAACGACTACCCGGAGGACCTGCTCGGGGACGCCTGCGACGACGACGACGACAACGACGGGGTCCCGGACG
>JBBIPO010000117.1:0-6829 GCA_037442805.1 Deltaproteobacteria bacterium | reverse complement strand
GACCTGCTCGGGGACGCCTGCGACGACGACGACGACAACGACGGGGTCCCGGACGTGGCGGACAACTGCCCGTTCGTCAAGAACCCGGACCAGAAGAACAACGACCTAGACGGACTCGGGGACGTGTGCGACCCGGACGACGACAACGACGGGGTCCCGGACGCGGAAGACAACTGCCCGTGGGTCGCGAACGGGGACCAGTCGAACGTGGACGGGGACGCGGCGGGCGACGCTTGCGACTGCGACGCGGACGGGGACGGATGGGCGAACGAGGCGTGGGGCTGCCCCAAGCCCGACGAGCCGGACAATTGCCCGTACCTGTCCAACCCCGACCAGGCGGACACGAACAAGAACGGGATCGGGGACGCCTGCGAGAACGACTGGGACTCGGACGCGGTCGTGAACGAGGACGACAACTGCCCCTGGACCTTCAACCCCTTGCAGGAGGACATGGACCTCGACAGCCTCGGGGACGTGTGCGATGACGACCAGGACGGGGACGGCATTCCGAACGCCCAAGACAACTGCGCCGGGGTCGCGAACCCCTTGCAGGAGGACCTGGACGGCGACGGCCTCGGGGACGCGTGCGACCCGGACATAGACGGGGACGGCGACCCGAACGAGGCGGACTGCCAGCCCCTGAACCCGGCCGTGTCGCACAACGCGCTCGAGAAGTGCGACCAGGAGCCGGACCTCGTGGACGACAACTGCAACGGGCTGACGGACGAGCAGGACGCGCAGGGGTGCGGGCTGTACTACTACGACGGCGACAAGGACAACTACGGCAAGGACCTGTCGAAGTGCCTGTGCCGGCCGCAGGGGTTCTACACGGCCCTGGTGTCCGGCGACTGCGACGACGCGGACGCCCAGCGCAATCCGGGCGTGCAGGAGATCTGCAACAACGGCAAGGACGACAACTGCAACGGGAGCGAGAACGACGAGAACGCGATCAACTGCACCGTGTACTACTTCGACAACGACGGGGACAACTGGGGGACGCCCTCGAACTTCAAGTGCCTCTGCTTCGCGGTGGGCGACTACAAGACGAAGTTCGCCGGGGACTGCGACGACAACGACCCCCAGGTGAATCCCAACCAGAAGGAGATCTGTTACGACGGCAAGGACAACGACTGCTCCGGGACCCAGAACGACGAGAACGCGCTGTCGTCCAAGCCGTTCTACGAGGACAAGGACGGGGACACCTGGGGCACGCAGGCGTACAAGTACTTCTGTTACGAAAGCGGGACCTGGCGGGCCACGAAGCCCGGGGACTGCAACGACAGCGACGCGGACGTGAACCCGGACAAGGCGGAGGTCTGCGGCAACGGCAAGGACGACAACTGCGACGGCTTCCAGGACACGGAAGGGGCCGTGGGGTGCCAGACGTACTACTGGGACGGCGACAACGACGGGTACGGAGTCAACAACGACTCGAAATGCCTGTGCACCGCGTCCGGCAAGTACAACACGCTGACCGGCGGAGACTGCAACGACTCGAGCGGATCGATCCACCCGAACGCGGCCGAGGCCTGCAACAACGTGGACGAGAACTGCGACGGCAGCACGGACGAGGGCGACCCGGTCCCGATGTGCGGCAACCCGCCGAACGGCACGCCCAAGTGCGAAGGCGGGCAGTGCAAGGTGGCCTCGTGCTCGACCGGGTACTACGACGTGGACAGCGGGTTCGCGAACGGGTGCGAGTGCCAGTGGGACCAGTACGACGCCACCTACAACAGTTGTGCCTCCACGTACGACCTCGGGACCATTGGGGACAATGGTTCCCCGATCCTGGTGGATGGACGCATCGTGCCCGACACGGACGAGGACTGCTACCGGGTGACCCTCACGGACTCGAAGGACAGCGGGACCATGGCGAATCCGGCCAACGACAGGTTCCGGCTCAACGTCGCATTCCAGTACGGTCAAGCGGGCCTTGTCGTGGATGTGTACCGCGGCAATTGCGGTACGGCGGTTGGAACGGCGTGCACGACCTACGAATGGTACGCTCATCCGGACCGGACCTATCCGTCCCCGTGCATGAGCCCGCCGAGCGGGACGTACTGGACCTGCGCCCCGGGCAGCGCCTGCTGCGAGAGCGGCGCGGGCGTGGGCAAGTGCAACGGCTACTACTACTGCGAGGACAACGGCGCCACCTTCTACATCTGCGTGCGGCGGGCGTCGGGGAGCGCGTCTTCGTGCGAGGCCACGAAATACACGCTTCGGATTACGAATGGATAGCAACGAAAATCCGGGGTCGAACGGTCGAGCATGTGGGGTCAGCACAACGGCCGGACGAGATCCCGGGCCATCCTGAAAGCCCTTGCAGGGCTCGAGGCCCCGGAAATCGGCGATGGGATCGGCGACGCTCCGATCGTCATCCGCAAGGCCACGGGGGCCCGGGTCCGGGACGCGGACGGCAATCACTACCTTGATCTGACCTCCTTCTTTGGCGTCGCGGCGGTGGGACACCGCAACCGCGCGGTGGTCCAGGCGCTCCGCAAGCAGTGCGGGCGGCTGCTCCACGCGATGGGGGACGTGCACCCCGCGGACGCGAAGGCCGTGTTCCTGAGGGAACTGCGCGCGTGGCTCCCCGCCCCAGACTACCGGGCCGTCCTGTCGCTCAACGGCTCGGACGCGGTCGAGACCGCGTTGAAGTTCACGGCCGCGGCCACGGGTCGCCCCGGGGTCATCGCCTTTGAAGGGTCGTATCACGGGCTGTCGGCCGGGGCCCTGGAGGTGACGGCCGGCCGCGTGTTCCGGGAGCCGTTCATGATGGCCTTGTCCGGCCGGGCGGACTTCGTGCCGTTTCCGGGGGCGGGTGGGCCGGACGGCGACGAGGCGCTGCGCCGGGTGCGACGCCTGGCCCGGCGCAGGAGGGACCCTCCCGGCGCCGTGATCGTGGAGCCGATCCAGGGTCGGGGGGGAATCCGGGTGCCCCCGCGCGGGTTCCTGAAGTCCCTGGCGGACGTGGCGCGCGAGGAGGGGCTCGTCCTGATCGCGGACGAGGTCTATACGGGCGTCGGGCGTACCGGCGCGTTCCTCGCCTGCGACCACGAGGGGGTCGTGCCGGACGTGGTGTGCCTCGGGAAGGCCCTGGGCGGCGGCGTCCCCCTGTCGGTCTGCCTGATGAGGCCGCGGGTGGCCGAGGCCGTGCGCGCGAACGGGGGCGAGGCCCCGCACACGTCCACGTTCCTCGGGCACCCCCTGGGATGCGCGGCCGCGACGGCGGTCCTGCGCGAGGTCCGCCGGCGGGACCTGTGCGCGCGCGCCCGCCGGATCGGAGAGGTCCTGCTGAAGCGCGGGCGCGACTGGGCCGGGCGGCTTCCCCTGGTCCGGGACGTGCGCGGGGTCGGGGCCATGGTGGGCGTGGAGGTCGCGGATCGCGCGGGGCAGGCCCCCGGGGATACCGCGCGCGCCGTGGCGAGGCTGGCTCTGGAACGAGGCGTGATCTTGTTGACCGAGGGCGAGGCTGGCAATGTCCTCGCCTTCACCCCACCGCTCGTGATCTCGGACGCGGACCTGCGCACGGCCCTGGACATCGTGGAGTCGTGCCTGCGAGAACTCGCAGGGCAGGGAGTCGGATGACGGTGGACGAGGCCCTGGCGCGGCAGGTCCGGGAAGTGATCGAGTCCGGCTCTCTCCCGGGCGAGGACTTCTTCGCAGCCGTTTGCCTCGCGGTCGCCGAGGCCCAGGGGCTGGTCCGACCGGACGCCCCCGGGCAGGACCTCGATGCAATCGAGCCCCTGCCGGAAGCCGCCTTCAAACTGATGACGGTCGCGCACTTCCCGCCGTCCCGGGCCCAGGCGGAATTCCACACCTCGGGGACCACGCGGGGGACGCCCGGGCGACACCTCGTTCGAGACCTGGACCTCTATCGGCTGTCCGTGCTCCGGGGATTCGAGCGCTTCGCGATGTACCCCCCGCGCCCCGTGCGGTTCGTGAGCCTGATCCCGGCCGCCCCGGAACGGCCACACTCGTCATTGTCGCACATGATAACGTATGTCCTGGAAGCGTATGCCGGAGCGCCGCTCCCCCCGGCGCGGGACGGGGATCGCCTGAACACGCCGATCATCCGTGACACCCTGGAATCGGGGGTCCGGGCGGGCGAACCGCTGATGCTGCTCGGAACCACGCTTGACTTCCTGACGTTCTTCGAGGCCGTCGGGCCCTGGGCCGTCCGGCTTCCGCCCGGGAGCCGGGCCATGCACACCGGCGGTGCCAAGGCGAGCGGCCGCGCGGTGGACCGCGAGGACCTGCGCGCGGCCTTCGGGCGGGTCCTGGGCGTGCCTGCGGAGGACGTCATCGAGGAATACGGGATGACGGAACTGATGTCCCAGGCCTACGACGCGCCCCGGGTCACGTGCGGACCCCGACGCCTGGTCCCGGTCCCCTGGATGCGGACCCGGGTCCTGGACCCCGCGACCATGCAGGAGGTCGGGGAAGGCCAGCGAGGCCTCCTGTGCCACTACGACCTCGCGAACGTCTGGACCGCGGTCGCGGTCCTGACCGGGGACCTCGCCACCCGGGTCCGAGACGGATTCGCCGACGTGGAACGTGCGCCCGGGGCCTCGCCGCGTGGCTGCTCCCACGAGGCGGCGCAAGGGGCCTGATGGACGAAAACGACCTGCTCCGCGATTTCTGGGCCGCTCGCCAGCGACTGTTCGAGTGTCACGATTGGGGGTTTCTGGGCACCCTTCAGGAGTGGGCGAGCCACTGGGGCGACCCGACGCGCGAAATCGGGGAGGAGGGTCTCGACCGCCTGTCCGCGTCCACGGGCTGGCCACGACCCCACCTGATCGAGGCCCTGCACCGGGCGTTCGATTCCTGGTCCGGCCTGGACTTCAAGCGATGTTTTCTTCGTGCCCAGAAATCGCTGGAGCCGGTTCTCTTTCAGAAGCGGCACCCGGACCTGTGGCTCCTCGCGATCCTGGCGGGCCGCATCCCTGCCCTGGCCACGGCGGCCGTGTTCCGGGCCCTCGCGGCCGGGGTGCCTGTGGTCCTGAAACCCTCGTCGGCAGAACCCGTGTTCTCGGAACTCCTGGTGCAGTCCGCGCGACGCCATGGCGACCTGCTGGTCCGGGCCATCCACGTGGTGACGGACCCGGATGTGGCCCGACGGCTCGTCCCCCTGGCTCCGGTCTGCCTCGCGTACGGCCGGGACGAGACCGTCCTCTCCATCCGCCGGGCGCGCGAGCAGACGTGGTCTCCCGGTCATGTGGCCTACACGACCTTCCTCGGCGGCCACCGCGAATCGCTGGTGATCGTGTTCCGGGAGGCGGCGAGTTCCGCGACGGGCGCCAGGGTCGTGGCCGAGGGGATCGCCCGGGACTGCGCGATCTACGACCAGTCCGGCTGCCTGTCTCCGCACGTGGTCCTGTACGAGGAGGGGGCGCGGGTCGCCCCGGACGACTTCGCGCGCATGTTGTACGAGTCCCTCGAGACCCTCGAAACCCGCTGGCCGCCGGCCACCCCGGGTCTCGAAGAGGCCGCGACCCTGCGCCTCTTCGTCGAAGAATCGCGGGTCCTGGCCCGGGCCGCGGGAGGGCTCGTGCTGCCGCCTCGTGGGCCCTGCCGCCCCGCCGTGATCCTCATGCCGCACGGGACCTATCGCCCGGGCCCCGGGCACCGGGTCCTTCAGGTAATGACCTTCGACGGTGTTCCGGATTTCGAACGGCAGGTCCCGACGCTGGCCGGACGCCTGCAAGGCCTCGCGGTCGCCGGACCCCAGCGACGCCTCAAGGAGGCCCTGGGAGAGGCCTCTCCGTACTGGGCCCCTTACGTATGCCCGGTGGGCCGTCTTCAGTCACCCCCCGTCCGATGGCTCGAGAACGGGCGGAACCTGATGCGAGAACTCGTCCGCATTCAGGGCGGAGTCCAGTGGTGACGCGGGGTCTGGGGCGGTCGCGCCCCGGGGACGGGGTGCTCACAGCCGCATCCCGCCCGTCACCGCTACGCAGGACCCGGTCATCAGGTCGTTTTCGACGATGAACTGGGCGGCGTGGGCGATCTCGTCGGGTTCGCCCAGGCGGCCTACGGGGATCTGCTTCTTCGCGGCCTCCAGGGCCTCGGGCTTCATGTCCTTCAGGACCATCGGGGTCCCGATGAAGCCGGGGGCGATCACGTTCACGCGGATCCGATAGCGCGCGAGTTCCTTGGACCACGTCACCCCGAGCGCCGCCACGCCCGCCTTGGCCGCCGAGTAGTTCGTTTGGCCGAAGTTGCCCTCCTTCGAGATGGAGGACATCAGGATGATCACGCCCGGGCGGCCCAGGTTCACCATCTGCCGCGCGGCCTCGCGCCCGGTCAGGAACACGCCCGTCAGATTGACGTCAATGACGCGCTGCCACTGCTCCATCGTCAGGACGGCCGCGACCTTCTTGGTCTCCTTGTCCACCTTCAGCAAGAGGCCGTCCCTCAGGATGCCCGCGTTCGCGACCGCCACGTCGAGTCCCCCGAACGTGTCCACCGCGAACTGCATGAGGGCGACGACGTCCGCCTCGCGGCTCACGTCACAGACCCGGCCCGCCGCGGTACCGCCTGCGGCCTTCAGGGCCTGGACTGCCTCGTCCACCCCCTGGATGTCCGCGACCACGACCCTGGCCCCCGCGGCCGCGAACCGCCGGCAGATGGCGAAGCCGATCCCGGCGGCGCCTCCCGTCACGACCACCACTTTGTCCTTGATCTCCATGGCGTTGCCTCCTTCCTGGGACATCGGCCGATTCCGGACAGGACGCTAGCACGACCGGGGAGGCAGATTCAAGGTTCGAGCAATCCGAGCAATCCGCGCTATAAGCGCGGATTGCGACCCGGCCGCAGCAGGGGCCCCGGC
>JBBIPO010000116.1:5115-11843 GCA_037442805.1 Deltaproteobacteria bacterium | reverse complement strand
GGCCGTGTCGGAAACCGAGTCCGTGACCGTGGCCGTGTCCGTAACGGTGTCCGTGTCCGCCTCGGGGTCCTTGCCGGACCCCGGATGGCGCGGCCATGGCGTGGACAGAACGGACCGAAACCTGCAGGGTCTTTCGTGGGGAGGCTACCGTTTCGCGGCCGCGCGCATCTTCTCCGCCTCGTCGCGGATGCGGACCAGGCCCTCCTTCAGCGGCGCCCAACCGTACCAGTGCATGTAGTCCGGATTCATGTGGAACGCGCCCTGGAACGCCCGCATCCGATATTCGAGGAACATCCCGTACAACTCCTGCTCGACCGCACTCCTCGCCTCGTAGAACTGGAGCAGGTCCGGCGCGACCTTCCAGCCATCGGGAACCTTCAGCAACCCCTCGGCGTACAGGGTGCGGACCTCGCGGATCGCCTCGGCCATGACGCGGTCGGCCTCGCGGATGACCTGGTCGCCGGCCTCCAGTTGCTCGCGGGCGTAGGACGCGGAATGACACTGGGAGCAGACCTTCTGCATCTTCGCGCGCTCGGCCTGGAACTCCTCGCGCGTCAGGCGTGCGACCTTGCCGGCCTTGACCACCTCCAGACGCTCCGTCGGGTTCCCCTGGGCATCGAGCACGCCCAGGGCCTTCAGGATCTCGACGCGGTCCGCGAGCCATTCCGGGTCGTCCTCGGGCAGGCGCAGGGCCAGGAAGCCCCAGCCGGTCATCACCGCGTGGTTGCCCTCCTGCATGTGGCAGGTCTGGCAGGTGGGGGCGCGCCCGCTGTGGCCCTCGATCTGCCAGATGGTGCCGTGCTTGGAGGTGGACCACATCTCCCACTGCGGGTGGTCGAAGCCCATGTGGCACGTCTGGCACGCTCGCGGGTCCCGCGCCTCGGCCTTCGAGAACGAGTGCCGTGTGTGACACGAGTCGCACGCCCCGGTCCCGTAGCGAACGCCCAGTTTGTTCGCGTCCTTGTATCCGATCTTGTGACAGCCCGCGCACCCCTTGTACCCCTGGGCCCGGATCGGGGTGGGCTGGTGTCCGAGCATGGGCATGGCCTCCATCGCGACCCACGCGAGGGAGTGCTTGCCCGCGTCGAACTGCGTCACCTGCTCCTCGTGGCAGCGCGCGCACGTCGCCGGTGTCGGGATCGCAGCCAGGTGCGCGTCGTCCGCGCCCTTGTGCCCGGAACCGTGACAGTCGGAGCAGTCCACCTCGCCGGACCGCCCCATCGCGCCGCCCAGGAACTGCTCGACGATCCCCGGGGTCGCTTTGTCGTGGCACTCGACGCAGGCGGACCGCTTCGCCGCCGTGCGCGACGGCGGCTTCCTCGCCTCGGCGCCGCCGGTGGCCAGGAGCAGGGCACTCGCGCAGGCCGCGAGCCACTGGACCCTCTCGATCAACGTTGCCATGTCACCACCTCACGTCTTGGGGGCCCGGCCCGGGCCGGATCCGCTTCCATGCGCGCACTTTGCCGCGTTCTCGCGCCCGCGCTGTATGACCGCGATCATCCAGGGCCGGACGGCGCTCCGGTCGTTCGCCTCCTCGCCCGCCACGCGAAGTACACCGGGACCCCCAGGACCACGAGGACCAGCCCCGGCCAGGTGTACGACGGCTTCTCGACGAGCAGGATCGTCATGATGACCGACGCCGCGACCACGTACAGGGCGGGGACCACGGGATACCCCCAGGCCCGGTAGGGGCGCGGAAGGTCGGGTGCCCGCCGCCGCAGGACGAAGAGGCCCACCACCGTCAGCACATAGAACAGGAGCGCCGCGAAGATGATATAATCGAGAAGGTCGTTATACGTACCACTCACGGCGAGGATCGCCGACCACGCCCCCTGGATGACCAGTCCCTTGACCGGGACGCAGCCGCGCGCGCTCAGGTGGCCCGCCGCCTCGAAGAACAGGCCGTCGCGCGCCATGGCGTAGTACAGCCGCGGACCCGACAGGATCATCCCGTTCAGGCAGCCGAACGTCGAGACCATCACGACGACCGAGATCGCGAGCGCGCCCCACGGCACCACGCGCTCCATCGCGGCGGCGGCGACCCGCTGCTCCGGGGCCTGAACGATGCCCTGGAACGGCAGCAAGGCGAGGTACGCTACGTTGACGAGGACGTAGAGCAGGACCACACCACCCGCGCCGAGGATGAGCGAGCGGCCCACGGTGCGCCTTGGGTCCTTGACCTCGCCCGCGACGAAGGTGACGTTGTTCCAGGCGTCCGAGGCAAACATCGAGCCGACCATCGAGACCGCCACCGCCACGACCAGGGAGAATCCCGCGAGGGGGGTGCCGTCCGCCGCGTGGGCCGCCCAGAAACCGGGCTCGCGCAGGGCGGAGTCCGGCAGGCCAAAGGCCGCGCCACAGGCGATGATCGCGGCCAGCGACAGGCCCTTGGCCACGGTGAAGACGTTCTGGACCCACTTGCCGGCCGCGAGGTGGATGCAGTTGTTCGCGGTGAGCAGGGCGATCACGCCGATGGCGACGGCCTGGGCGGTGTTCAGCCCGACGGGGAGGGTCATGGGGCCCAGGTGGAGGTCGGCCCCGCGGACGATCCAGTTCGTGGTCGAGATCCCGGGCACGAGGACACCGAGGTACTTGGCAAAGGCCACGCCGACCGCCGCGATCGACCCCGACTGGATCACCAGGAACAGCGTCCATCCGTACAGGAACCCCCACATCGGGGAGTAGGCCTCTCGCAGATAGACGTACTGCCCCCCCGCGTCCGGATACATCGAGGCCAGTTCCCCATACGAGAGGGCCGCCATGACCGTCAGGATGCCCGTGATGACCCAGACGGCGAGCAGCCACCCGGGTGACCCGAGACGGGCGGCGATGTCCTGGGAAACGATGAATATCCCGGAACCGATCATCCCCCCGGCCACGATCATGGTCGAATCGAACAGCCCCAGACCGTGGACGAACGAGCCTTCCCTGCGGTCGCGCCGGACCGACCCCGCGTCGGACATCTCAGCCTCCGCCTGTCGGGCCGGAGTGTCCCACGTCGAGGGTCAGGTGCGCAAGTTCGCCTTGTCAGGTCGGCGGCAGACACGACCCGGCTCGAGGGGGGCGGGGCCTTACCCGCTGACTTTCCCGAGCAGGAGCGCGACGAGGATGGCCAGGATCGCCGCCGGGGCCACGAACCGGACCACGACGAGCCACGCCGCGTACAGGACGGGATGCAGTTCCTGGACCTCGGCGCGCCGCTCCCCGTCGGTCAACACCCATCCCGCGAAGACCGAGATGAGAAGCCCCCCCACGGGCAGCGCGAGATTCGAACAGAAATAATCGAAGAGGTCGAAGACCGTGCGCCCGAAGACCTGGAGGTCGGCCAGGACGTTGAACGATAGCGCGCACGGGACCCCCAGCAAGAAGATCGCCGAGGCCGCGACGAGCACGGCCTTGCGCCGGGCCCACCCTCGCTCGTCCATCAGGTAGGCGCTCGCGACCTCCAGCAGGGACACGGTCGAGGTCAGGGCCGCGAACGCGACCAGGACATAGAACAGGACCGTGAGCGGCCCGCCGCCCGGCACGTGCAGGAAGATCACGGGGATCGCGGTGAACAGGTTCCCGATCCCGGCCCCCTTCATCTGGAGCCCGTACGAGAAGACGGCCCCGAAGATGACGAAGGCCGCAGACAGCGCGACGAGCGTGTCAATCCCCGCGATGGCCAGGGCCGCGGTACTGATGCGGTCGCGCGGCGACAGGTACGACCCGTACGTCAGAAGGGCCCCCATCCCGAGGGAGAGCGAAAAGAACGCCTGTCCGAGGGCCCACAGGACCTCCTCGAACGACAGGAGCGACAGGTCCGGCTTGAACAGGAAGTCCACGGCCCTGGAGGCCCCGGGCAGGGTCGCGACCCGGACCATCAGGACGGCGAGCATCCCGATCAGGATGGGCATCAGGATGCGGTTCCAGCGCTCGATACCCCCCGAGACCCCGCCCAGGACGACGGCAGCGGTCAGGGCCATGAAGGCGAACAGGAAACCAACCTGCTTGAAGGGGTCCGCGAGGAAGTCCCGAAACAGGCGGGCGGCGTACAGCTCCAGTTTCTTCTCGCGCAGCGCGGTGTCGCGGGCCTCGGGTCCGTCGTGGCGGTCCAAGAAGGCGCGGACCGCCTCGGGACACGTCGCGTCGTCCGTGACCCCGGCCTCCCGACAGATCGCCGTACGGATCTCCGCGTCCGACACGGACTCCGCGTAGCGCGAGAAGGTACCGGTCGCAGCCTTGCCGACGTATTCGAGGGTCCACCCGGCCACCACCGTGTAGTACGACAGAATCAGGGCGCCACCCACGACCCCGAGGAGCCCCACCCACGGCCAGGGCGTCCCGGGCCGGATCGCCCGGAACGAGCCGACAGGATTGCGCCGCCCTCGCCGCCCGATCAGGATCTCGGCCACCATGACTGGGACGCAGACCGCGAAGACGGCCCCCAGGTAAATCAGCACGAAGGCGCCGGCCCCGCGGGCCTCGCCCCCCTCCGCGCCGCCGAAGCGATAGGTCAGGTATGGGAACTTCCACAGGTTGCCGAGCCCGACCGCGCTGCCCGCGGCGGCTAGGATGAAGCCCAGGCGACTGCCCCAGGACCCGCGACCCTCCGGGCGAGGCTCAGCCATCGCGACCTCCCCGTCCGGATGACCGGGCCGCCTTGCCGTCCACGACCGCCATGCGAGCGAAATAGTCGCGCGCCTCCCTCGACACGAGCCCGGACAAGCGCAGGACCCCGAACAGATTCGGCAGGGCCATGAGCCCCAGGGCCACGTCCCCGAATCCCCACACGACCTCCAGCGAGAAAATGGCCCCGAGGAAGTGCATCACCAGATAAATGATGCGATACGGCATCACCGCGCGCGGCCCGACGAGGTACTGGATCGCCCTGTCCCCATAGTACGACCACGAGATGGCAGTCGAGATGGCGAACAGGAACACCGCGATCGTGACCAGGTAATTGCCCCACGGGAACAGCGCGGACAATCCTACCTCGAATGACTTGGCGGCGAGGGGCGAGCCGTTCAGGAGGGTCCGCCCCCGGACGCGGACGGACGCCCCGGACAAGACCGTTCCGTCCCGGTCACGCAGTCCCACCAGAGACCCGGCGCGGACGGCCAGGGTCCCCTCGAACGGGCGGCCGTTCCGAGTCAACCTCACGTCTTCCATCACGGCGTGGTTGCGCACGAGCGCGACACCGGCTGGCCTGCCCTCGCGGACCAGGGTCTCGCCGGTGAACAGGTCCCCTTCCGGGACCTTCCCGGTCGGTTGCACGACCGTCCCCTCTCGGACAACGGAGATGGCGCTCTGGGCCGTGAAGGGAACCTCCTCCGGGTGCTTCTGGTTCCACGTGCCGGTCAGCACGACCACCAGGCCGGTCATGAAGCAGATGACCACCGTGTCAATGAACGGTTCCAGGAGGGCGACCGCCCCTTCCCGCACCGGCTCCTCGGTGCGGGCCGCGGCGTGGGCGATGGGGGCGCTGCCCTGCCCCGCCTCGTTGGAAAACAGGCCGCGCTTGACGCCCCAGGTCAGCGTGAAGACGAACGTGGAACCCGCGAAGCCCCCGACCATCCCCGGCGGGGAGAAGGCGCCGGCGACGATGGCCGAGACCGCGGATGAAAGATCGCCGATGTGGAGCCCGATGACCAGGAGCGCGGCCAGCACGTAGAACGCCCCCATGAAGGGGACCAGGAAACTCGTGACCTGTCCGATGCGGCGAATGCCGCCGATGATCACGAGCCCAACGAACATGGCCGAAACGAGCCCCGACACCCACGGCGGGATCCCGAAGTCCGATCGCAGGCTGTCCGCCATCGTGAAGGCCTGGATGGCGTTGCCGGACCCGAAGGACGAGACCACGGCGCACGCGGCGAAGGTCATGGCGAGCCAGCGCCAGCGCGGGCCGAGTCCCTTCTCGATGTAGTACATGGGACCGCCCGACACCGAGCCGTCCACGTGCACGGCGCGAAACTTCTGCGCGAGCGTGCACTCCGCGAACTTCGTCGCCATCCCGATGAAGCCGGTGAGCCACAGCCAGAAGACCGCGCCGGGCCCCCCGTAATGCACGGCCGTGGCCACGCCCGCGATGTTGCCGATCCCGACCGTCGCGGACAGGGCCGACGACAGGGCCTGGAAGTGGCTCACGTCCCCTGGGTCCCCCGGGCGGCTGTAGCGCCCGAGCACGGCGCGCACCCCGTGCCCAAAGCGCCGGACCTGAACGAGCCCGAAACGCACGGTCAGGAAGAGGCCCGTGAAGAGAAGGGCCGTGACCATGAAGGGCATGACCCGCGGGGTGTTCCACAGGAACTCGCTCGCCGCGCCCACGATGTCCTTGAGTTCGCCCATCGCGCCCCCGCCGGTTGACGGGACGTAGTATGGCCCGCCGAGCGGATCGGATCAAGGACGCTCGTCGGGCGGGACCCAGCCGCCAAAGGCACGTTCCAGTTCAAGGGCCACCGCGACGCAGAGGTGGTCGTGGCCGTGGGCGGCCACGACCTGGAGGCCGAGAGGGAGACCTTCGGGGCCCAGACCCATCGGGACCGCGGTCGCCGGCATCTCCAGAACGTTGAAGATCGCGGTGTAGAGCCATTGAAATGGCGGAATGAGCGGGCGGTTGTGAGGGGGCGCGGGCTCGGGATACGGCGGGAACAGGAGGACGCCGCGCAGTCCGATGCGGCGGCACAGGTCCTGGCGGAGGTGGCGACCGGCCTCGACGTAGCGCCGGCGATCCGCCGGTCTGGACG
>JBBIPO010000116.1:0-5015 GCA_037442805.1 Deltaproteobacteria bacterium | reverse complement strand
TCCGCGTGGACCGGGAAGAGGCCGTTGTCCTCGATGACCAGCACATCGAGAGAGGGCAGGGATACGGTGTTCGGGTCCTGGAGGGGGATCCGGCGACATTCCGGGTCCTCCCCGTCCGGGCCGGCGAGAAGGCGGAGGAGGGGCCACAGGTCCTCGGCGCGCCGCACGAGGGGACCGGTGGTCATGTACCGCAGGGCGTCGCCGTGCGCGATGGGGTAGTTGCCAGTGTTCGGGATGAGGCCCCCCGTGGGTTTGTGACCGAAGCAGCCGTTGAAAAAGGCGGGCATCCGGATCGAGCCGCCGATGTCCGCGCCGAGTCCGACGGGCGAGGCCCCGGCCCCGACCAGTGCGCCTTCCCCACCCGACGAACCTCCCGCGACGCGCGTGGGGTCGTAGGGGTTGCCAGTGCGACCGTACACCTTGTTGTGCGACTCCATCCACATGCAGAGTTCCGACGTATTGCTGACCCCGAGGGGGATGAAGCCCGCGGCGCGAAGACGCGCCGTCGCCGTGGCGTCCCGGGTCGCGCGGATGCCGACGCGAGCCACGTGCCCCGCGGTGAAGGGCATCCCCTTCAGGGCGATGGCCTCCTTGATCGTGCAAGGGACGCCGTGAAAGGGGGGAAGGGCGTCGTCCCGGGCGCGAGCCACGGCGCGGTCCGCGAGGTCGGCCTCGACGCGGGCGTGCGCAAAGCGGTCCTCCACCATCGCGTTGAGGAGGGGGTTGACTTGCTGGACGCGGCGGATGTGGGCCTCGACCACCTCGCGGGACGAGACCTCGCGCCGGCGGATGAGGCCCGCGAGGCGCGTGGCGGACAGGGTCAACAGGGGGTCCATGACGTGCTCCTCGTGCCCCTTGAAAGGCGCCGCGAACCACTACGGGACCGTCCGGACCCAGGCCACCGTCCGGCGAAGCCCCTCCTCGAGGTCCACGAGTGGAGCATACCCGAGTTCCCCCCGGGCGCGGGCCGACGAAAACCAGCAATCGAGGCCAGCGACCCTCGCCCGGTAGCGGGTCAGGAGGGGAGGACGACCGGTGAGCGCGGCCCACGCCTCGCTCGCACCGGCCAGGGCCAGGGCCAGACCCAGCGGGATGCTGCGGCGGATCCTCGGCCGGCCGAGGAGGTCGCACAGGAGGTCCACGAACTCGCGCCAGGTCGGCCGTTCCTCGTCCGCGATCACGTAGACGCGGCCCGCGGCGGCCGGATGCTCGGCGGCCAGGGCGATGCCGTGGGCCAGGTTCTCGGCGTACGCGGTGCAGAAGACGGCGCGCCCGCCGGCGACGTGGGCGTACCGATCCAGGTTGCGCACGAGCGGCAGGAACGAGGTGCGGTCGTTCGGACCGAAGGGAAAAAGGCCTGGCCGGACGACCACGCCCTCCACGTGACCCGCCGCGTGGGCCCGCATCACCTCGTCCTCGGCCAGGATCTTGGACAGGGCGTAGGCCATGGCCACGTGGTCGCGGGGCCGGTCCTCGTCCCCGTTAGGGATGCCGCGGCCGCGCAGGCAGTGGACGGCGAGCGTGGACACGAGCACGAGCCGGCGGACCCCTACCTGCTTCGCGGCCGCCACCAGACGTCGGGTCCCAGTCGTGTTTACGTCGAAGTATTCGGACGCCGGACCGTGGTCGCCGACCCGGGCCGCGAGGTGGCAGACGACCTCGACCCCATCCACGGCGGCGAGCAGAGAGGCCGGCACCCGCAGGTCGCCCCACAGGACACTCGCCCCCGTGTCCTGAATGGTCCGGAGCGAGGTCCCCGGCTGGGCCAGCACGCGGACATCATGCCCCGCTGCGCGCAGGCGGCGAACCACGTGGCTGCCGATGAAGCCGTTGCCTCCGGTCACGAGGACGCGCATGGTTTGAAATCCTTGCGATTATATTGAGTGTTATATTCATTACACATCTGGTATTCAATGCGCACACTCCCGGCAACCCTCCTCCCCCGGCCCCCGCGGGGCCTCCGACCGCCACCGGCCGACCGACAGACTCCGCCCGCTGCGCCTGGCCCACCGGCCGACGCACCCACCCCCACCCAGCGGGGGAGCGTCCCCCCGGGCATGCTCCGGGAAGGCGCCCCGGTCCATCGCCCGATCTATCGTGAGAACCCGCCAAACCGTTTCACCCAAGCCCTCGCCCCCCGAATGGCCCGGCCCCTCAGCGCAACAGCCCACCGCGAAGCGCGCAGAAGACGTCGTTGAGGACGCCGAGCGCGTAGTGGAACGCCAGGACGTACACCACCGAGCGCGTCCTCAATGCCCACGCTCCGAACAGGAACCCGGCAACCACGGACGCCCACAACTCCCCCGCGGGCTTGCCGATGTGAAGCAAGACGGACGGGAAGGTCTGCACGGCCACGGCCCCGAAGTCCCCGAACCGGTCTCTCAGGCCGAACAGCAAGAAGCCTCGAAAGAGAAACTCCCAGCCGATGTAGTACAGGACGAGCGCGACCTCGTAGGACGCGAACAGCCCCCCGTCCGCGACGGCCAGCCGAGACTACGGGTATTCGGCCTGGAAATCGGCCTGCCCCGCGGAGAGATACGCAAGCGGAATCGCCAGCACCACGGCTACGATCAGCGACCTCCAGCCGAAGCGCCAGTCGCCAACCCGCAGCCCCGCCGCACGAAGCCCGCGACCCATCACGGCTCGCCACACGACGGTTGGAATCACAAAAAACAACACGAACGCCGCGCAGAACTGGTACAGGCGCGCGTGCATCTCGGCCAGGGGGTGCTCCACGACTCCGACCAGGGGCGCCGGCACCTCCCGGTAGAAGCCCGGGCTTCCGAACTGGACATAGGCCACGGGGAGAACCACCCCGAGCCCCAGGATCCAGGCCGTGGCCCGGTCAGGGGGACGTAGGTGGGACCACAAGCCCAAATCGTTCACCTGTCCTCCGTCTTCGACGGAACTGCTGCTGGACCCCGGGTCCCGGACCCTGGCGCGGGCAGGGCTCGCGTCCCCACGGGGACCAGCCACGATTGACAAAGGCGACGTTGGTACGCCCCAGTCCAGAGGGCCGCTGCGCGGCCATGACAAGGCCGGGTTGACACCCAGCAGTCCGAAAGCGCCCTGCGCGCGGGACCGTGGCCGTGGGCGGTGGCCGTGACTGTGTCCGTGACGGAGTTACCGCTGGATCTCGGACCCCGGATGCCCACGCTCCGCGCCCATCCTCCACCGCGTGGCCCCTCCATGGCTCCCCCATTTCCCCTGTCCGGTCCGGGTCACGGTGGTCGTCCCTCGGAGCGCTCGAGCCTCGCTCGCTTCCAGGCCCCTGCGGGCCACGGGCGGTCGCCCGGCATCCGGAATCCGCACCCGATCGGGGGCTGCCACAACAGGTTCAACCCCTGGCTCCACCACTTGAATGACACGTGGATGTGGTGATGGTGGTACGGCCAGCCACTCCCGTACGCGAGCGCGCCCCCCGCCAGGCGGTTGTACGCCGTGGCCGAGATCCACCCCTGGTCCTTCTGTTTCTTCAGTTCCGCGAGGATCAGCGGCGCGATCAACTGGTCCACTCCAGCGACCCTGAAGCGTGGATTGTCCGCCAGCGCGGCCAGGAAATACGCGGTCCGCGGGAGGTCCACCACGTGGTTCGTCACGCTCGTGCAATAGGCCCCGTTGTTGCTCCCGCCGATGGGGTCGCAGATCACCTTCCCGAGGTTGTCCACACCGGTCTGGTAGTACGCGACGTCAATATTGCCACCCTGGTCGTGCGTGGTCTCGGGATGGCGCGGATCCCCCACGTCGAAGCCCGGGGTTCCCCCGTCAATCTGCCCCATGTCCAGCAACCCCAAAGGCTTGGTCCCGGGGAAACGCGCCTGGACCTGGTGGATGGCGTGCCGCACCGCCATGATGACCTCGCGTCGCAGCCACCGGTACGACGACGAGTGCTCCAGGACATAGCCGGCGCCCACGTACGAATCGTTCGGGTCCGGGTATGGGAACTGCTTCAGGTTGACCTTGCCCAGTCCCACCTCGCACTTCTGCGTCGCCGGGTCGCACCCCGCGCATTCGTACTGGTCGTAGAAGGCCTTGCAGTCCGGCCCGTCCTTCCACGGGGTCAGGCGCACGTCCAGTCTGTACGTGTTGACCGCCCCGTTCCATCCGTCCCCCCGGAAATAGACCGTGCGCGGACCCGCGAGCGCGAATGCGCTCAAATATTCATCATTCCAATCATACGTGCGCCAGGATGCCGGGTGATGCTCGAAGGGGTACCGGCAACCGATCAGTTTCCCGGAAAGATCGAACGCGCACAGGTCCAGGTCCCCCAGTTTGTGGACGAAGTACATCCCGAGGGTTCCGGAATGCCCGGCCGGGATGTCCAGCCGGAACCAGTCCTGGTCCTTCGAGCACACCTGGAGCCCCTCCATCACCCCGGGCGACACTACCGCCGCCTGGCCGAGGGTCTCGTTGGGCTCGAACGTTTGGTCCGTACAGGTGAAGTTGTACGGCTTGCACTCCCCTCCCTGGCACACGAGGTCCCCCGGGCAATATCCGGTGGGATTGGCCGCCGAACACCCGACCGAGTCCGGAACACAATACTCGCTGGCCTGGTCGCAGAAGGCATCCGTCGGGCAGTCGGCGTCCGAGGCGCAGTCCGGCCAGCAGACCTTCGTCCCGCCCGTGACGGTCAGGGCGAAGCAGGCGTACCCCTTCTGCTGGGGGCAGTCCGCCACGGTCTCGCAGGTGGCCAGGCAGGCGGTCCCGCCCCCTTCCAGCACCTGAAAGCAATCGCTGCCGACTGGACACGTCCCGACTTGGCAGTTCAGGACGAGGCAGTACCCGTGGATGAACCCCGTGGGGTCGTTGCCCCATACCTCCGGGTAGCAGACCCCTCCCGGGTCCTTGCAGTGCGCGTCTTGCGTGCACGAGTGGCCCACATATCCCTTTGTCTGGGCCTGGCAGGCGCCGTTTACGCAGGTCTGCCCGCTCTCGCAGGCCCCGCACGACCCCCCCCCCCCTAGGGGGGCGCACTCGTACCCCGCGCCCACCCGGGACCACCTCACGGACCAGCC
>JBBIPO010000115.1:10064-11849 GCA_037442805.1 Deltaproteobacteria bacterium | reverse complement strand
GGCCCCGGGCCGTGCGGGAGCGGCGAGGACTGCCCCTCGGGCTTCTGCGTCGAGACCGTCGGCGGCGCGAAGGTCTGCGCGCCCTTGTGCTTCGAGGAGGGCGACTGCCCGGCCGGCTGGGAGTGCAAGGCGGTGACCAACACCGGCGGGGACGTGGTCTTCATCTGCCTGCCGAGCGTGAACCGGCTGTGCCGGCCCTGCGAGTACCACGAGGACTGCCGGCAACCCAGCCTGAAGACCGACGACCTTTGCGTGGACCATGGCCCGGACGGGAAGTTCTGCGGGAAGGACTGCTCGACGGGGGGGTGCCCGGCCGGGTACGTGTGCACGAAGTACGCGCCCCCCGAGGACCGGTCGCAGGTGTTCGAGCAGTGTGTTCCGGCCGAGGGCGAGTGTGCGTGCACGCAAGATTTTATTGACAATGGATTCAAGACGACCTGTTACATCGAGAATTCGTTCGGGAAATGTTTCGGGAAACGGCTATGCGCGCCGGGTGGCCTGACGGCGTGCGACGCGAAGACCCCCGAGGAAGAGGTCTGCAATGGTCTGGACGAGGACTGCGACGGGCAGACCGACGACGGGATCACCGCCGGTGAGTGCGAGAAGACGTTTGGCGAGATTGTGTGCCGGGGTCCCGAGGTCTGCGAGGGCGGCCAATGGGTCTGCAAGGCCCAGGAACCGGGACCCGAGAAGTGCGACGGCGTGGACAACGACTGCGACGGGACCACGGACCCCGAGGGCGCCGAGGGGTGCGCGAACTACTACCGGGACGACGACGGCGACGCCTACGGGGTGACGGCGGACTTCCGCTGCCTGTGCGGGGCCTCGCTGCCCCACACGGCCCTGGTCGGCGGGGACTGCGACGACGCGCAGGCCGCGGTCAACCCGGGGGTCCAGGAGGCGTGCAACGGCGTGGACGACGACTGTGACGGCCTGACCGACGAGGAGGGCGCGAACGGCTGCACGGACCGGTTCAAGGACGGGGACGCGGACGGGTACGGGCTCGCGGGCGACAAGAAGTGCCTGTGCTCGCCGGTCTTCCCGTACACGGCCTCGCAGGTCGGGGACTGCGACGACGGGGAGGCCTCGGTCCACCCGGGGGTGGCCGAGACCTGCAACGGCCGGGATGACGACTGCGACGGCGTCAAGGACCCGGCGGATTCGCTCGGGTGCGCGGACCATTACTACGACCACGACGCGGACGGGGTCGGGGTCGCGGACAACAAGAAGTGCCTGTGCGCGCCGGAGGGCAAGTACACGGCCCCCAAGGCCGGGGACTGCGACGACCTGGACGCGGCCGTGTACCCGGGCGCGGTCGAGAAGTGCAACGGCCGGGATGACGACTGCGAAGGCGGGACCGACGAGGACTTCCCCCAGAAGGGGCAGCCGTGCGACGGCCCGGACGGGGACCAGTGCAAGGAAGGGACGTTCGTCTGCAACGCGACCGGGATGGGGCTCGACTGCACGGACCTGACGGACGTGCTCGCGGAGGTCTGCAACAACGCGGACGACGACTGCGACGGCCAGACAGACGAGGACCTGTACCAGGCGTGCTCGTCCCCGTGCGGAACCGGGACCGAGACGTGCGTGGCGGGCCAGTGGAAGAACTGCTCGGCCATGCAGCCGACGTGGTGCACGAACTACCAGACGTGCGGGCTCGAAAGCCTGTGCGTGACCTCGTGTCCCGCGGCGCCGCCCGAGTCCTGCAACAACAAGGACGACGACTGCGACGGGGCCACGGACGAGGACGTGACCCGGCCCTGCTCGACGATGTGCGGGTCGGGG
>JBBIPO010000115.1:0-9964 GCA_037442805.1 Deltaproteobacteria bacterium | reverse complement strand
GCCCTGCTCGACGATGTGCGGGTCGGGGCTGGAGACGTGCGCCTTCGGCCAGTGGGTCAACTGCACGGCCCCGCAACCGAAGCACTGCTACGACTACGCGACCTGCTCGAACAAGGACCTGTGCGTGGCCTCGTGTCCGACCGCGCCGGCGGAGTCGTGCAACGACAAGGACGACGACTGTGACGGCCAGACGGACGAGGACGACTGGGACGACGACTACTGCTCGAACTGCGGGGACTTCCCGAACGCCTGGTACGGTCCCGAGTTGCACTACTGCGCGTCGGAGAGTTGTTCGGGGACGCTCCAGGGCCGCATCCTGCCCAAGGGGGACGTGGACTACTTCGCGGTCTTCAAGGAGGAGGACAACGACCTCCCGGTCTCGCTGAAGGGCAAGGTCTTCCTGACGGCGCCATCGGGCGAATCGTACGTGGCCTGCGCCTGCTGGTCCCAGAACACCCAGTGCGACCAGGCGGGGGCGAAGTGTACGATCTCGACCGGGGCCCAGGTGTCCGTCGAGGTGGAGAACGGGGATTCCTGGGGCTTCGATGACGCCGCGTGGCTCGACATCTGGGTGTACGGGACTAGTTCATCGTCGGATTACAGTTGTTCGTACTATTCCGTGGCCTGGAGCGTGTGGGAGTAAGTGCGATGGTGGAACGCAACGTGACGGTCAGGGGAAGGGAACCGGTGGAGGGGAAGGCCGAACCTCGGCCGCGTCCCCGCGTGCGCCCGAACGTCGAGGTGCGCCTTGTGCTCCGCGAGCGGGTCCGCAAGGACCCCGACCGTTCAGTCCACATGAGTCACGTGAAGATCCCGGGACCTGGGTGACGCGATCGCCCATATCGCTCGTTTTGTTGACAATCCCGCTCTGCCTCCGGATAATCGGGTGGTGCCGCGGGGAGCCGGAGTCCCATGGACCCTCGAACCGTCGAGATCACGTTGCAAGGGCGCCGCCTTCAGGTTCGCACGACGCTCGCGCCCGCCGTGCTCGACGAGATCGTGGCGTACGCGAACCAGAAACTCGCCGAGGTGGCGAACGCAGGCGTGTCATCCCCCCACAGCGCCGCGTTGCTCGCCCTCCTGTCCGTTGTCGAGGAACTCTCGAAGGAGCGCGAGAACCTCGGGGCACTGAAGGAACGCATCCGAATGAAGTCCGCGCTGATCCTGGACATGCTCGGCTCCAACCCGGCTGATGGCGTGGGGGATGACCCTCCGGCGGGAGGGATGACCATATGATGACATCCTGGACGGACTGACGGTCCCATCGAGAGGGGGCCGAATCGCAGGTGCCATTGACGCTATCGGTCACGGAGGAAGCGAACCTCGGACGACGGACGGATGGATGAAGGCCGACCGGTCGGCTTGAGTGCTCTGGTGCCGCCGCGCGCCAGGACGAGGTGATTCCTCCGCACTCCCTCCCGCGGGCCTCTCCCGAGGCCGTGGGGCATCATCCCGACGGATAGTGGTGCCCCGGGCGCGGGCTTCCTCGCGCCCCGGGGATGGACTGCGCGCCCGGACCTCCGGGCAGCGGCCAGGAGGGATTGCCGTGGACGGGACAACGATCCTCGCAACCCTTCTCGGACTGATCGTGGGAGCCGCGGTGGCCGTCCTCGTCGCGAGGATGGTGTTCGGGCGCCGGGTCGAGGCGGCGCGACAGGCCGGCGAGGCGCGGGTCGCCGAGGCGAGGGGCCGCCTGGAGCGGGAACTCGCCGAGGCGAGGACCCAGGCTCGCAACGCGGAGAACCGCATCAGGAACCTCGAGAAGGACCTGAAGAATGCGCGAACGGAGGTGCAGAAGAGGGAAGAGAGGCTCGCCAAGCGGGAGGAGGTCATCGAAAAGAAGAACGAGTCGCTGACCGCCCGCGAGAACGAGGTGGCCCGCCGGGAGCGGCTCGTGGCCCAGAACGAAAAGACCCTGTCGGACAAGGTCCAGGAGCATGAGCGGCTGGTCGCAGAGGCGCGGCGGACCCTGGAGCGCCTGGCGGGCATGAGCCAGGACGAGGCCCGCCGCGCCCTGACCGAGCGCCTGATGGACGAGGTCAAGTTGCAGTGCGCCCGCGAGATCAAGCAGATCGAGGAGCAGGCCCGCGAGGAGGCCGAGGTACGGGCGAAGCGGATCATCGGCATCGCGATCGCGCGGTACGCGGGCGAGTACACGAGCGAACGGACGGTGGCGGCGGTCCAGTTGCCGAACGAGGAGATGAAGGGGCGGATCATCGGACGCGAGGGCCGCAACATCCGCGCCTTCGAGGCGGCTACCGGGGTGGACGTCATCATTGACGACTCGCCAGACGCGGTCGTGGTGTCCGCCTTTGACCCGGTCCGCCGGGAGGTCGCTCGCCAGGCCCTGGAGCGCCTGGTCGCGGACGGGCGCATCCATCCGGCCCGGATCGAGGAGGTGGTCGAGAAGGTCACGCGCGAGGTCGAGCAGAAGATCAAGGCCGCCGGGGAGGAGGCCCTGTTCCAGCTGGGGCTTGGCTCGATGCACCCGGACCTGGTGAAACTAGTCGGCAAGATGAAATACCGGACCAGTTATGGGCAGAACGTGCTGGCGCACAGCATCGAGGTCGGATTCCTGGCGGGCCTGCTGGCCGCGGAACTCGGCGTGCCCGAGAAGGATGCCCGCAGGGCCGGACTCCTGCACGACCTGGGCAAGGCCGTGGACCACGAGGTCGAGGGACCGCATGCCATCAGCGGGGCGAACTTCGCCCGCAAGTACGGCGAGTCTGCCGAGGTCGTCCATGCCATTGCCGCCCATCACGAGGAGGAGAAGCCCCTGACCCTGCTCGCGCACGTCGTGATCGCGGCGGACGCGATCTCCGGAGCGAGGCCCGGGGCGCGACGCGAGAGCCTCGAACACTACGTGAAGCGGTTGCAGGACCTCGAGGCGATCTCGAACTCGTTCGCGGGCGTGGAGCGCTCGTTCGCCATCCAGGCCGGGCGCGAGATCCGCGTCCTGGTCGAGAACGGCCAGGTCAGCGACGAACAGGCCGCGGTCCTGGCGCACGACATCGCGGCCAAGATCGAGGAGAAATTGACCTACCCCGGCCAGATCCGTGTGTGCGTGATCCGCGAGACGCGCGCCACCGCCATCGCCAAGTAAAGGAAACCGCAGTCACCGGCGCGCGGGATGCGGGTCCGTCCCTGCCAAAGCGGCGCGCAACAGCCGGCGCTCGGCCACCCGCATCCGCCGGGCCTGCGCGTCTCGTTCGTGGTCGTGACCCAGCAGGTGCAGAAGGCTGTGCACAAAGAGGTGGACGAGCTCGTCCTCCAGGGCGCGTTCCGCGGGCGTTCCCGGGGAGGCGACCAACACGCCCTGCGCCTGGGCCCGCTCCACCGAGATCACGATGTCGCCCAGGTGCCGCTCGGGGAGGCCTTGTCGGTGCGCCTCGTCCCCCTCCCGGCCCGCCTCCGTGCTCGGGAACGAGAGGCAGTCGGTCGGGCGGTCCTTTCCCCGCCAGCGCCGGTTCAGGACGCGGATGGCGCGGTCCGATACGAGGATCACGTCCACCTCGGCATCCGCGACGCCCGCAGCGGCCATGACCGCCTCCAGCCGTCCCTTCAGGTGCGGGACGTCCAGGCAGACCTTGCGCTGGCGGTTCAGGAGCTCGAGGCTCATCGGCGACGCCCTTTGCGATCGCTGTCGTAGGCCTTCAGGATCTCCGAGACGATGGGATGTCGCATGACGTCGTGCTCGTCGAAATCGCAGAACGCGATTCCCGGGATCCTCGCGAGGACACGACGGGCGTGCTCCAGCCCGGACGGGCGGCCCGGCGGGAGGTCGGTCTGGGTCACGTCCCCGGTGATCACGGCGCGCGAATGGTAGCCTAGGCGGGTCAGGAACATCTTCATCTGCTCGACCGAGCAGTTCTGGGCCTCGTCCAAGATGACGAAGGAATGGCTCAAGGTGCGGCCCCGCATGAAGGCGAGCGGCGCGATCTCGATCATCCCCTTCTCGATCAGGCTGGACCCGCGCTCGTAGCCCAGGATGTCGTAGAGGGCGTCGTAGAGGGGGCGCAGGTAGGGGTTCACCTTCTCGACGAGGTCTCCCGGCAGGAAGCCCAGGCGTTCCCCGGCCTCGACCGCCGGGCGGGTCAGGACGATGTGCTTAACCTTGCGCGACAGGAGCCACGACACGGCCGTGGCCATGGCCAGGTAGGTCTTGCCCGTGCCGGCCGGTCCGATGGCGATGACCACGTCGTGGCGCGCCATGGCGGCGAGGTAGGCCTTCTGGTTGGGCGTCCGCGCCAAAACCGGCGTCTCGACGCTGGGCAGGCGAATCCCGTGGGCCATTACCTCCGCCAGGGACGCGCCCGGGTCCGCGTCGAGGATCGCGGCGCCGCGGTCCACCTCGGCCTGCCCGACCTCGGCGCCGCGACGAGCCAGGTCATAGAGTTGCTGAAGGAGGGTCCGGGTGCGCTCCACGGCCCGGGGCTCGCCGTCGAGGGAGACCTCGTTGCCCCGGACGCGGAGCGTCACGTTCATACGGGCCTGGACGCGCTTGAGGTTGTCGTCGTGCGGCCCGCACACGGCCTGGAAGGCCACCAGGTCGTCGAAGGTCATCCGGGTCGCGCTCCCGCTGTCTCGGTTCATGGATGGTCACCGCGCGAGTCGTGTCCGCCCAGGGTCTCCGCGTTCGATTCGCCCACGGGGCTCGCGGCATCCCGTGGGTCGCTCTGGCCCGCGCGCAGGAGGATCGAGGCCCGCCGGTCCTCGGGGAGCGCGAGCCCTGCCCGCACGAGGTCCTCGTGGGAGGTGGGGTCCACGTCCGCGCAGAGGTTCGCGATCCGGATCGCGCCCGCGATGCGGCGCAAGGGCGCTTCCTGGAGCAGGGACTCGAACGGGTCGGGCCGGAGCGAGGCCTGGCCGCCGGCCCCCGCCCCGAGGACCAGATAGAGGACGCCGAGCAGCGCAATAACGGCGACCGTCAGCCCCCCGATGCGCGCCAGCGCGGAGCGCTCGGCGTGGCGAGTCGCGCGCCCTGGGCCGGCCCCATGAACCGGGATGACGAGTTGCATCTCCACCAGGGCGTGAAGGGCGAGGGCGACCTCGAACTCGGACTGGGAGGTCGCGAGGATCAGGTCGCTCACCGTGCGGCGCCCGTCCACGAAGAAATAGACCTGGCGCTCGGCCGCGCTCACCTGGAGGTCCTCCCAGCGCGCGGGGACCTCGCGGCCATGGACGTCGGATGCCTTCGCGAACACGCAGTCGGGACCGGTCACGACGCGCCGGATAGCGGGGGCCAGCGAGGCGCGGCGCTGGGCCTCCTTGAGGAGATACGGGATGGGCAGGGCGAACGTCTCGCGGACCCCCCTCGGGGCGGACCATGTGGCCGTGACTTCCAGGTCGTGGCGGAGCAGGAAATCCATCAGCAACTCGACCGCGGCCTTCTCGCGAGCGGCGGCGATCGTCCCCTTCGAGATGAGTCCTCGCTGGACGAGGTAGTCCTCGAGGTACACCTCGCGGCGGGTGGCCTCGCGGCGGGCCTTCTCGAGCTCGCGGTCCGAGAGGATTCCGACCCGGACCAGCATCGAGGCCACCCCCTGGATGGTGGTGTTGTTGTGCGAGACGCTGACCACGCGACCCCGGCGGAGCGTGATGGGGGTGCGGGTGTCCTCGCCCGACCGGGCCACCGTGATCACGCCATCGCGGCCGGACCGGTAGGCCTCCAGGAGCGTCCGGTAGAGCGGGGACCCGGACGACGCCTGCGGCTCCGGGTCTCTGGAAGACGGCGTCATCGCTTGCGGTCCAGCCACGTCTCGAGGGCCGACAAGAAGTATACCACCGCGAGGAACAGCGGGGGCAGGGTGGGAAGGGCCCCGGACGGGGGTCCTGTGAAACCCTCGATATCCACGTGGGGCGACCGGGGGTACCAGACGAGGGTCGTCGCGAAGGCAAGGCCGCACACCAGGAACAAGCCGCGGACCGCCCGCCCGCGCAAGAGCTGGCCCGCGCCGGGCACGACCAGGGAGAGCATGGACACCGCCAGGCGGCCGAAACGGTTTTCCGCCTCCCGGCGGCCTTGCAGCGCCATCAGGTCGAGCGGGTCAATGAAGGCGGGCCGTACCTGTTCGAGCAGGCACGTGGGGCAATAGTCGAAACCGGAGGCCCGGACGTTGCATGCCCCGCACGTGACGTTCCCGCACCTCGCGCACGCGTAAGCGAGGTCTCGGCGCCTCCCGAGCCGGACGGATAGGAAGAAGGCGACCAAGGCCACGGGCGCCAGCCAGGCGAGCACGTCCACGGGGATTCGCCCGAGGAAAGTCGCCTCTTGGGCCAGGACGGGCAGGACCGAAGCGAGGGTGATGCCGCGCAGGACCCTCAAAACGCCCGGCGGGGGTGGGGGGCGAACCTCGGCCCGGAGCGTGGCGGCGTGCGCGCAGGGATTCTCGCGGGCCGTGGTCGCGCGGATCGCCATGACGCTCGCCAGGTCGCGCTCCGGGAGGAGCTGGACGAGGCGCGTCAGGGTCGCCTCCATGTCGGAGCGTTCCCCGAGGAGCCCCTGCGCGATGGCCAGACCCCGGAGCGCCTCGGGTGACAGGGGCGAGGAGGCCGGGACGGACTCGAACCCCTTGCGCGCCTCGACGAGCCGGTCGCGGTTCGGGGTGGGGCCCTCGCATTCGGCGAGGGCGAGCAGCAGGGTGAAATCGGCCCTGAGCAAGGCGACCGCGTCGTCGGCTGGGGCTGCGTCGAGGCCGCTCAGGGCCGCGGCCAGCACGGCCGGGTCTGCGGGGTCCCGGTGGACGCGGGCCAGGACCAGGGCGATGGCGGATCGCGAGTCCGGGGCGTCGTCGCGCGCCGCGATCGCCTCCAGGGCCTCGATGTCTCGGGAAGCGCAGGTTTCGTGGGCGCAGCGCCAGGCAAGGAGCGGCCCGTCGCCGCGCGCGAGGGAGCCGGGGAGGCCCGTCAGGACCGCGAGCGGCCACAGGAGGAACGCAAACGCAACGGAACATGCCGCCACGGCCGTCTCTCCGCCCCGGCGCAGGTAGGGGCCGACGACGATCAGCCACAGGAGACCGGTTCCGACGAGTCCCGACCCCAGGGGGATCGGGAGAAACAGGGCGAGTCCTGCGACCCCCGCGGCCAGGGCCCGGGCCAGGCCGCTCTCCGTGATGAAACGGGCGCGGCGGGAGCGGGCAATCTCGGAGGCCGAGAAGGCGTGCGACGGCGCGGCGGGAAAGAGGTCCCCCACGTCGTGGGCGAGGCGCCGGACGTGCCGGAACAGGAGCATGCCGGCCAGGAGGACGAACGCGACCGACAGGGCCAGGGAGGCTCGGAAGGCGAGATTCCCCGCCAGGGTCACGAGCCCCCGGGGATAGCGGCCCAGGGCGTGAAGGCCGTCCAGGGCCGCGCGGACCATCGGTCCGACCGACGCGGGGTCGTGGGTCCAGAGCGTGCGGACGACGTTGAAATAAAGCGGCGGGAAGTCGGGTGCGAGGTCCACAGCCTCGTATGCGATCCGGATGGCATCGCCGGCGTCCAGGGCGGGGCCCTCCCGGCGGAACCGGGCCACGAACGCGGCGGCGACCGGGGTCAGGTCGGCGATCAAGGCCTGGCGGCGCAGGGCCACGAGAGCCTCGATGCGTTCCTCGATGGAAGTCACCTCGTGGACGCGGAGGGCCGCCAGGAGCCTGCGAGCCGGTTCCAGGATCGCGGGCGGGAGCTCGTCGGACGGGAGGTTGACCGACAGGGGGGGCTCGGGGACGGGGGTTCCGGCGTGGAGGCCGACCGGAAGAACCAGCAAAACCAGCAGAAACGCCGCGCGTCGCATGGTCGGGTCCCGCCCCCGCGTCCCCGGCGATAGTGTAGTCGGTCCGCGGGAGTTGGGATAGAATCCGGGTCGGGCACTTCGGGAGCGGGACGTGCTGGGGGATGCACTGGTTCACGCGTTGGGTCTCGAGAAGGAGATGGCGCGGGTGGAGCGTCTTCCCAGAGACAACCTCAACGAGTTCGGGTTCGATCCATTCGGGTACAGCCCGGACTACGTGCGGGCGGTCGCGCCCTACGTGTTGTTGTTTTACAAATACTATTTTAGGACACAGGTGTTCGGGGTCGAGAAGGTCCCGAAGGGACGGGTGATCCTGGTGGCGAATCACTCGGGGCAGATCCCGGTGGACGGGATGATCCTGGCCACGGCGATGATGGTCGAGCCCGAGGAACCCCGGATGGTGCGCAGCATGGTCGAGAAATGGGTCCCCACGCTCCCCTTCGTCAGTTACTTCATGATGCGGACGGGGCAGGTCGTCGGGACCCCGGACAACTGCGTGCGCCTGCTGGAGCGCGACGAGTGCATCTCGGTCTTCCCGGAGGGGGTGCGGGGGATCAGCAAGACATTTTCGGAACGTTACAAACTGGCGGAGTTCGGGCACGGGTTCCTGCGCCTGGCCTTGCAGACGAAGGCCCCGATCGTCCCGGTCGCGATCATCGGCGGCGAGGAGCAGGCCCCGTCGTTCCACAACGCGAGGACTCTGGCGCGGGTGATCGGGGCTCCCTCGTTTCCGATCACGCCCATCCCGTTTCCCCTGCCCGTCCGGTATCGGCTCTACTTCGGGGAGCCGATCGCGTTCCGCGGGGAGCCGGACGAGGAGGACGAGCGCGTGGACCGCAAGGTGAAGACGGTGCGGTCCACGTTGCAGGCCCTGATTCACCGGGGGTTGCGCGAGAGGCGGCACGTCTTCTGGTGAGGGTCATGCCATTCGACCCGGACGGCGCGGTCATCGTGACCGGGATCTGCGGGAGGCTCGGGAGAAACCTCGCGCGGAAACTGCACCGGGAATACGAAGTGGTCGGCCTGGACCGCAGGCCATTCCCGGGGTGCCCGAAGGACATCAAGCACTACCAGATTGACATCCGCCGCAAGAAGGTCCAGGACGTGTTCGCGAAGGAACCGGTACGGGCCGTGATCCACATGGCGATCATGCACGACCCGCGCATGGACGCGGAGGAGCATCACTCCTTCAACGTGATGGGCACGCGCGCGATTCTGGATTACTGCTTGAAATATCATATTCCAAAGGTCGTGGTCCTGTCGAGCGCCAACGTGTATGGGCCGCGCGCGGACAACACCCAGTTCATCACCGAGGACACGCCCCTGATGGCAGCCGAGCGCTTCGGGGACATCCGGGACCTGATCCTGGTGGACATGTACGCCAACACGTTCTTCTGGAAGCACCCAGGCGTCGAGACGGTGGTCCTGAGGCCGGTCCACATCGTGGGGCACGTCCACAACGCGCCATCGAACTACCTGAGGCTCCCGCGCATCCCGGTCGTGATGGGGTACGACCCGATGGTCCAGCTGATCCACGAGGACGACGTGGTCGAGGCCCTGATCCGGTCGCTTCGCCCCGGGGTGCGGGGGGTGTACAACGTGGTCGGGCCGGAGGCGGTGCCCCTGCGGCGGCTCCTGCGCGAGATCGGGCGGCCGGTGGTCCCCCTGCCGGGCCCCCTGTTCGAGGCGTGGCTGCGGGCCGCGTTCCGCCTGAGGCTGACTTCGTTCCCGCCGCCGGAACTCGACCACATCCGCTACGTGTGCATGGTGGACGGGTCGCGGTTCGAGCGGGACCTCGGGTTCAAGCCCGCCAGGGGTCTGCGCGAGATCATCGCGCTGTTTCGCGGGAATCCCGGCGGGGGGGCGTGACTTTTCGGCGACGTTCTGGTACGGTGATGCCGCTTTTTCGGAGGGACGCGGCATGAGCACGGTTTCGAACGCGGGGGCGAAGGGCGGCGAGGCGCACCGCAAGGCGATCGAGGACGTGGTCGAGAAGGTCCGCCCGTACCTGGTGCGGGACGGTGGAGACTGCGAACTGGTGGATGTGTCCGAGGACGGAAAGACGGTCTTTCTGCGCCTGAAGGGGGCCTGTTCCTTCTGCCCCTCCGCGATCTACACGCTGAAACTCGGCATCGAGCAGACCCTACCCGAGCACGTCCCTGGCGTCCAACGCGTCGAGGCCCTCACTAGACAGCC
>JBBIPO010000114.1:0-11890 GCA_037442805.1 Deltaproteobacteria bacterium | reverse complement strand
AGCGCCCGCTCGCGCGTGGATGCGCGGGCGCCGCCCGCGCAGGACCGTGACCGTGGGCCGTGGCCGTGTCGGAGTCCGTGACCGCCACGGAGTCACGGCCGGACCCCCGGACCCCGGACGCCGGATTCCGGGTGCTGGTGTGCTATCATTCGCCGCCCGACGGGAGCGCGGGGAGCGTGAAGTTGCGGGGAGTCATCGTTGCAGTGGCCCTGCTGGCGGCCCAGCCGTTGTCGCGCGGCGCAGTCGCTAACCCCCAGGACACCTTCGGGGCGGGCTCCAGGGCGGCGGGGCTGGCGGGCGCGGCGACCGCGGCCGCGTCCTCGCACGATGCCTGCCATTACAACCCGGCCGCCCTGTCGCGCCTTCAGGGACCCGAGGCCGGCATCGGGTTTCTCGCGTACCACCCCTTCCTGCGCATCAACGACACCGACTCTCCTGCGAACCGGACCCGGGCCCTTGTGTCCTTCGGGTTCGCGACCCCGGTCCCCCTGGGTCGGGGCCTCGGGGACGTGCTGTTCGTGGGCGTGGACGCGACGCTCCCCGGGCTCTCCCTGTATTCCATCCGGGCCTACCCCCGTTCCGAGCCGCACTTCCCCTTCCTGGAGGACCGGAACCGGCGCCTGGTCCTGAACGCCGCGGTCGCCGTGCGGCCCGTGGGGTGGCTCGCGGTCGGGGCCGGGTTCTCGCTGCTGCCTCACGTGACCGGGGACGTGCGGGTGGACTTCGCCGGGACCGGGGAACGCTCCTACACCTATGTGGACGTCACGGCGCACCTCTCGCCCAACGTCGGGTTTCTCGCATGGCCCACGGCGTCGCTCGCCGTGGCCCTGGTGTGGCGCGGCGCGAACCGGACCCGCCTGCGCATCCCGACGTCCGTGGACGTGTCCAAGATCCCGCCCATCCGCCTGAACGTCGAGGCGACGGAGTACTCCACACCGCACCAGATCGCCCTGGGCATCGCCTGGGAGGTCCGGCCGGTTTTCCTGTCACTTGATTTCATCTATTCGTTTTATCGTCAGTTTGACCAATCTTCCCCGATCGTGACGCTGTACGATTCAACGGGCGCCGTGACCAAGGTCCAGACTGTCGGGGACCCCCGGTTTCACGACGCGGTCTCGGTCCGGGCGGGCGCGGAGTGGCACGTGCGAGGCCCGTGGTTCGCGCGGGCGGGGTTCGCGTTCGCGCAGTCCCCCGTTCCGGCCCAGGAAAGCGAATCCAACCTCCTGGATGGTCATCGGTTCACCGCGGCGGCCGGGGCGGGCTTCGATGTCGGCGCGGCGGGCGGGCCTCCGATCCGTGTGGACACCCACGTCGCGTGGACCGGGATGGTGTCGAACCGGGACGAGAAGACCTTGCTCGACCCGGCGAATCCCGGATACCCCACGATACGGTCCGGTGGGTCGGTCCTGAGCGGGGGTCTGGACGTAAAGATGAGATTCTGATGGTATCCAGAACGATAATGTCGTTCATGACCCTTTTGGTCGCATGCGGCCGGGGGGTCGGCCCCGATTCGGACGGGGACGGGCTGTCCGACCGCCAGGAGGCCCGATTCGGGACCGACCCGCACGACCCGGACTCCGATGAAGACGGGGTCCCGGACGGCTCGGACGACGAGCCGCTCGGCCAGGGTCCGACCCTCACGCTCACGCGCGGCCCCGTCCACCTCGATGGCGAAGGGACCCGTTGCGCGGACCTCACGGCCCGGCTGACGAACGCGGGGGGAAACCCGATCGCAGGCCGCCCGGTGGAGTTCTTCACCGACTGGGGCACGCTCGAGACGCCGACCGAGGTCGCCCCCGGCACCTGGAAAAGCCGCGTGTGCACGTCCGAGCGAGTGACGGCCCACGTCTCGGCCCGCTATGACGACCCGTACGATGCCTTCCTGCCGGTCGAGGCCTCGGTCACGGTGGCCTTCACGGTCGAGGGCGACCTCCCGCCGCCGGGCGTGAACACCGGGCGCTACGCCGGAACCGGTCCCGTGACCGGGACCCTGCGCGTCTTCGCCCTGGACGCGGACACGGTCGGCATCGTGGGGTCGGCGCCCGCCCCGTTCGAGGGCGCGCAGGTCGTGGTCCGCGCCGGCACGAAGCACCTGGTCGGCTTCACGTCCCCGGACGGCTTCGTCGAGTTCGAGGACGAGGCCCTGCAAGGCCCGGTGGATGTGACCGTGGGCGCGGACGGGTACCGGTTCATCTCGTACCTCGGGGTCCACGCGGCGAACCTGGCCGTCCCCATGGTCCCGCTGGACCCCGTTCCAGGCCGCGACGACGCCCGCGTCGGGGATATCGAGGGTTCGGTGACGGGCTTCTTCGGCGAGGCCCGGTCCGCGGGCATCGAGCCCTTTCCCAACGCCGGGAGCATCCTTGGGTGCGACGAAGGGACCCGCCTTCCGCTCGCCATCGTCCAGGTCGCGCTGCGAAACGTCCCCCTGTCCTCCATCAGCATGGGGAACATCCTGGAGGCCCCGGACCCGACCCTCGTCGGGCCCTTCCCCATTCCCTCCAACTTGGTCGTGCCCAGGCCGGGGGACCCCACCTCGTCGCGCTTCGCCTTGCGTGACGTCCCCGAGGGACAGCACCTCCTGTTCGCCCTTGGGGGAACCACGCGCTGCCTGTTCGAGGCCATGGAGAACCCGTACCGCCTGTGGTTCGAACCGTGGGCCCTGGCCATCGCGCGGGTCCAGGTCCGCGGGGGAGAGGTCACCACCCAGGACCTTGCGTTCTCGGTGGACCTGCGCCCCCTGCCCGGCACCACCGTGGACGTGTCGCTCGGGGGATTCCCGGCGGACTGGAAGACCGGGAAACCCCTGCCCAATGGGCTCGTGTTCGGGGTCGTGGACACCGGTGGCGAGGGCTACCTCTTCGTCGCGGTGGACGGGTCCTACCAGTGGAAGCCCTTCCGGAACCCGATTCCTGTCCGCTACCCGGACCCTGGAAACGCGGCGTGGAAGGCGCTCGGGATCACGCCGACCCACCTCGCGGTGGGATTCGCCGGTCGCGAGGCCGTGCTGGGGGCGGACCCTCCCGGGATCACGACCGCGATCACGCCCGGAGTCGGCCCAGGGGACCACGCCGATTACTCGATGGCCTCCGCATGGCTCCCCGCGCCTCGCATCCTGCACCCCGAGCCCCCCGCGCAGGTCGGCGGACCCCTCGACGCCCTCTCGCCGGAGCCCTTTGTCGGCGAGGTCTCTTGGGAACCCATCACCTGGCCCCGCCCGCCGGACTTCTATGTCTTCCGCGTCAACTACATGACGCCAGCGCCGCGCAACACCCTGATCGAGCAGCCTGGTGACCCGCGCAAGGGCTCGGTCGGCGGCCCGGCGTCGCACTGCCTGTGGGAGGTCTTCGTGCCCGGGGATCGCTCGTCGCTCACCCTGCCCGCCTTTCCGGACGACGCCCCGGTTCGGCCGCCGCTCTTCAATCCCGTTCCGACCGATGGCGACCCCGAGGCCCCCCAGCGCTATGGCGCGAAGACCCTCGAACTGGAACTGAACGCCTACCTGCTCGGGGCCGGCGGAAAGCCGTTCAACTACAATAATGACTTCGAATATTTCGACGTCAATCTGCACGCGGCGGGCGTCTCGCAGGACTCGTTCGTGGTCGAGACGCCCTGACCGGGCTCAGACCGGATGCCCCGAAGCGCTCCGCGTAGCCGACGTACACGCCTGGGCAGGAAGGACGGGCCGCGCAGCGGGCGCAGGGAGCCAGGAAGGCGCGCGCCCCGTGGTCGGTCGGGTAGAACCGGTCTTCGAAGCCCTCGCACAGGTAGCGGATGTTGTGGGTGTGCAACCCCGCGGCGACGTCCGCCGGAACCTGGCAGAGCGGAAACCCCTCGACCTCGGCCCACAGCCCGATGCCCGCGTACCGTAGGCGGGAGCGGCGGGCCGTGGCCACCGCGGCGCGGGCCGCCACCTCGGGGCGGACGATCAGTTCCTGCTCGTAGGCGTGGAACAGTCCGCGCGGTTCCATCAGGCAGACCTTGTGTGTCAGGGGCGCGAAGCGCGCGAGCAGGTCCGCGATCCCGTCCAGTTCCGCGAGGTTGGCCCGCGTGATCACCGTGTTGACGTGGACCTCGACTCCGCTCCCGCGCAGGCCCCCGAGGGCGTCGAGGACCTCGTGGTACCCGCCACACTGGACGATGCGGTCGTGGGTCTCGGCGCGGGCCCCGTGGAGCGACGTGTGGACATAGGCGAGCCCCAGGCCGAGCAGGGTGTCGCGATAGGTGGGCAGCGCCAGGCGCCGCCCGTTCGTGATGAGGCCCCAGTGCAGCCCGAGGGCCGTGGCGACCCGGACCAGTCGAGGCAGGTCGTGACGCAGGGTCGGTTCCCCGCCCGAGAACAGGATCATCTCCACGCCGAGGTCCCGGGCCTCGCGCAGAAGGGCCGCGGCGCGCTCGATGGGCATGTCCTCCACGAGCCCGCGGTGGTCGTCCGCGCGGCAAAAGCGACAGCGGTTGGTGCAGCGGTAGGTCAATTTCAGGATGGCCCGCACCGGGGGGGCGGGGGTGTGCCCGCCGGGACCCGGGTCAGAGGGGCCGGTGGTCATGGAGATACTCCGGACGCTCCTTGACCTCGACCCAGCGCCGGAAGATGTCGAGCACCTGCGGGTCCCCGTCCATCAGGTAGCGGAAGAGGTGGTCCTGCACCCCCATGTAGATCGCGCAGCGGTCGTTGGTGGGGTTCTGGGGGAAGATGTTCCCCTGTTCCGTATAGTTGTACACCGGGCAGGTCCCGCAATACGGCTTGTACGCACAGTCCGCGCACCCTGGGATGGAATCCAGGCACGAGGCCATCGCGAGTGCCTTCACCGTGTCGTGGGTCACGACCTCCTGAAGCGAGTTTACGTCCGCCCGCCCGATGAGGAACGCCTCGTCCCCCATCTGATAGACCATGCGGCCCTCGTCGCACGTGAAGATACTGCCGTCGTGGTTGTATGCGATCTGCCCGATCCCGGCCCCGCATGGCGATCGGATGTCCATGTAGTTCGGGTCGTCCGGGGTGAGGATCTTTGTCAGGAAGATCGCGGCGAGGCGTTCCAGGATCTCGGTCCCGCGGCGGTTCAGGTCCAGGATGTAGTCGAAGGCCTCGCGGTAGAAGGCCAGGAAATCGCGCGCCGGGTAGCCGAAACGCTCCGTCTGGTTCTTCGCGAACCCAAACGGGTTCAGGGGACGCAGAAAGATGGCGCGGCAGCCTTGCCGGACGTACTCGTCCACGAGGTCCCGCGGGCGCTTCAGGTGGTCCGCGGTGATCGTGGCGAGGGCTTCGACGTGGTACAGGTCCGGGTCCAGGTTGCGTTCCCGGTAGGCCTCGTTGATGCGCCGCATCCAGCGCACCGTGTGCTCGTACGCGCTCCCCCCGGCGAGTTTCCGGAAGTGGTCGTGCAGGTCCTGGGGGCCGTCGAGCGACGTGGAGATCTGGACCTTGTGGTCCAGGAGCCATTTCAACTTGTCCTCGTCCATCAGGGACAGGTTGGTCACGAGCGAGAACATCAGGCGCTTGCCCAGGTCCTTCCCCCGCGCGAGGCCGTATTCCACGATGTGAGTCACGACCTCCCAGTTCACGAGCGGCTCCCCGCCCTGAAACTCGATCGTCAGGGTATCGGACGGGGCGCGCACGATCAGGTCCACGACCTTCTCGGCCGTGGAGAGGGTCATGTCCGTCTCGGTCTCCTTCAGGGAGGCGCGGCTCGCGTGGCAGTAGCGGCAGACCTCGTTGCATCGGAGCGTGACCACCACGATGTGTAGGACCGGCCCCCGATACAGGAAGGCGACTCGCCGGTCATAGTCCGACGCGATCCGCGCGATGTCCGCGTCCGTGACCAGGAACCCCTTCGAGGTCAGGTCCTCGGCCAGGGGCGTCCCCGGCTTCACCCGCCCGTTGATCAGGAGGGCCAGTTGCTCGTCGTCCAGAAACGTGTAGGCCCCGTGGTCGTTCGTGACGACGTATTTCGGACCGACCTTTCTGTATCGGAAGAGATTCATCCGCGCTCCGCCGGCAGAGGCCTTGGTGGCCTTTCGGGATGCTGCGCTCATGCGTTACCTCGCTGCGCGATGGTCAGCCCCAGGACGTAGTTCTGAAACTCACCAGCGGCCTCGTCTTCCGAGACCCCGGCCTCGGCCGGCTCGATCGAGACGGCCCAGTAACTTCCTTTCCGCGACACCCAAGCCTTCACCGTTTCGCGGAAAGCCTCCGCCGCCTCGTCCACGGCCTTTCTTGGATACAGATTCTTGTGGAAGAGAAGTTCCATGTTCCCTCTCACCAGACTCCCTGGGTCACCCAAGTCCGTGTCCGCCTCGGAGCGGCCGCCGGACCCCGGATGCCGGACCCCGGACGCCCGCTCCCGGCGGACCCGTTTCCCCGTCACTTCTTTTCTTGCTCCGGCGCCCCGTCCTTCTTCCCGTACTTCTCCTCCCAGGGGACCGCGATCCCCAGGGGATCGTCCAGAAAGTCGAGGTTGTCGTCCTCCTCGGCCAGGATCTTGGCCACCTCGGGCGGGAGGTCCGGCGGCGGGGGCGGGGTCCGGGCCGGCGCCGGGTCCGTCACGGGAAGCGACTGCCCGATGGCGCGCTTGACGATCTCGGTCCGCACCGGTTCGGTCGCCTTCGCAAGCCGCAGGCGCACCGCCTGGTTGACCATCTCGTTCCCGAACTCGCCCGCGGCCTCCTGCGCGGTCAGCCCCTGCACCCCCGGCTTCACGCGCAGCGACACGCGGACATGGTCGTCGTCCGCCATGTCGAGGTGCACGTAGCACCGGTCCAGGAACGCGAACGCGGTGCCGAACAGGACGTCCTTGGGATACAGGGTCTTGTGGACCGTCAGGACCGCCGCCCCGGTCCCGTCCACGGCGACCTGGAGCGATTCGCCCTTTGCCTTCTTCGCGGGCATCTCGAACCCTCCATGTCAGGGAGTCCCCGATGGCGTCGCGCGACAAGCGCCCATCGGAACGGGCGCATCCTACTCTTCGAGTCTCGGGCGTGTCAAGGTCGTGATAGATTGTTTCCCGTCGTGACGCGGTTCGGCGCGATGCCGGACCCTGGCGAGGTCACGGGCGTGGCCGGGAAGGTCCACTACCGGGTGCTCGATCACACCGCGGACTTCGCGTTCGAGGCGCGGGGCCGCGACTTCCCAGACCTCGTGGCCACGTGTCTGCTCGCGTGTTCGGACGCCATGTGGGGGATCGAGACGCTGCGCCCCGTGGAAGAGGTCGAGTTCGAGGTCACGACCACCGACCGCGAGATGGCCCTGTTCCAGGCGCTCTCGGAGTGGGTGTTCCTCGTGGAGGCGCGCGGGTTGATTCCGGCCGAGGTCACGGCGCGCGAGCGACCTGGCGGCGGTTGGACCGTGCGCGCGTGCTGCGACCGCCACGACCCCGATCGCCACGTCCACCGGGTGGCGCTCAAGGCCCCGACCCTGCACCGTCTGAAGGTGACCCGGACGCGAGGCGGAGGTCTGCGGGCACGGGTGATCATGGATACATGAGCCCTGGAGTATTCCATGGGTACTACATTCCATTTCGAGCGATTGGACGACCAGCGCATCGTCATCCCGAGGCACGGGGCGATGCGGGTGGACGGGGTGATCTACGCGAGCGCGGACCTGGCCCGCCGCGCCCTCGACGAGGCGGCCCTGGAGCAGGTCGCCAACGTGGCGTGCCTTCCAGGGATTGTGGGGCAGTCCCTCGCCATGCCCGACATCCACTGGGGATACGGGTTTCCCATCGGCGGCGTGGCCGCCTTCGATGCGCGGGAGGGCGTCATCTCCCCCGGAGGTGTCGGCTACGACATCAACTGCGGGGTCCGGCTGCTGCGCTCGGACCTGACGGAGGACGAGGTCCGCGGGCGCATCCGGGACCTGGTCGCGGCCCTGTTCGCGAACGTCCCGACCGGGGTGGGGTCTCACCAGCGGGAGATCCGCCTGTCGCGCGAAGAGATGGCCCGGGTGACGAGCCAGGGCGCGGCCTGGGCCGTGGCGGAGGGCTACGGCGATGCGGACGACCTTCTGTTCCTGGAGGAAGGCGGGCGCATCCGCGGAGCCCAGTTCGAGGCCTGCTCGGAGCGGGCGTACGAGCGTGGACGGGACCAGTTAGGGACGCTCGGGTCCGGAAACCATTTCTGCGAGGTCGGGGTGGTGGACAAGGTGTACGACGAGGTCGTGGCCCGCGCCTTTGGCCTGTCCCGCGGACTCGTGACCGTGACGATCCACACGGGATCGCGCGGGTTCGGACATCAGGTGTGCACGGACTTCATCCCGCTGATGGACCGGGCCGCGAGGGCCGCGGGGATCCGCCTGCCGGACCGGCAACTCGCGTGCGCCCCAATCCGGTGGGAGGAGGGGCGCCGCTACTTCGCCGCCATGGCCGCGGCCGCGAACTACGCCTTCGCCAACCGCCAGGTCATCACGCACGAGGTCCGCTGCGCGTTCGAGTCGGTCCTGGGCCAGGGCTGGCGCGACCTGGGCCTGCGCGTCGTGTACGACGTGGCGCACAACATCGCGAAGTTCGAGCGGCACCGGGTGGGCGGGCGAGAGGTCGAGGTGTGCGTGCACCGCAAGGGCGCGACGCGGGCCCTGCCGGCCGGTCACCCCGACGTGCCGGTCCCCTACCGGGAGGTCGGCCAGCCGGTCCTGGTCCCCGGGGACATGGGTCGGGTCTCGTACGTCCTGGTCGGGGCCCCCCGCGCGTTGGACGAGACGTTCGGGAGTTCGTGTCACGGGGCAGGGAGGCTCCTGTCGCGCAGCCAGGCCATCAAGAAGGGGAAAAGACGCGACATTCGCAAGGAACTCGCGCGCCGGGGGGTCTCGGTGCGCGCCGCCGGGTCCGAGACCCTGGCCGAGGAGATGCCCGATGCCTACAAGGACGTGTCGGACGTCGTCGAGGTCGTCCACGCGGCCGGGATCGCGCGGAAGGTGGTCCGGCTCCGGCCGATCGGCGTGATCAAGGGATGATGGGTGATCCGCCGATTGCGCCGCAGACAGGCCGGGAGTACCGTTCCGTCCTCGAAACGAGGGTGCCTCACCCGATGTAGGAGCAGAGAGGTCCGAATTGAGGCGCACCTGGTGGTGGGCAGCACTGGTCGTCGCTGCCTTCTGGGCCGGACCTGCCCTGGCGCAGGAACGCACCCTGACACTGGCAGAGGCCCTGTCCCTCGCCCTTCGCCACAATCCGGACCTCGGCGCGGTTTGGCACGCGCGCGAGGGGGCCGAGGCCCACGAGGGCGTGGCCCGGGCAGGATACCTCCCCACGCTGACCGGGACCGCGGCCTACACCCGGCAGACGGGGAACTTCACGCCGCGCCCGGGATTGATTCCTTCGTCGTTCCGACTTTCGTCCAGTCCGTCCAATCAGTCTTACAACTATTTCAGCCTCGGCGTCACGTTGCAGCAACCGCTATACGACTTCGGCCGCACGGGAGGCGCGTACGACTCGGCCAGGGCGCAGACCGACGCGGCGACACGGGACGTCGAGGCTGTCCGCCAGCAGACGTGGTTCGCGGTCGTCACGAGGTTTCACGCCGTGGTCGCGGCGCAAGAGATGGTGCGCGTCGCGCGGACGTTGCGGGAGCAAGCCGAGCACCACGCGGCACGGGCGCGGGCCATGGTCGCGGCAGGCACGAGGCCCCGCATCGAGGCGGTCCGCGCCGAGGCCGAGGCGCAGGCCGCGCAGGCCGCTTATCTACAAGCGCAAAACGACCTGACCGTGGCGAAGACCGACCTGCTGGCCGTCCTCGGGGTCCCGGAGCCCTTTGCCTTTCAGGTCCAGGAACCGCCCGAGCCGCCCGACGACCCTTTGCGACCGCTCGACGCGGCGGTCGCCGAGGCCCTGCGAAATCGCCCGGACCGGGCGGCGCTCCTGGCCCGGATCGAGGCTCAGGAGGGCGTCGTGCGCTCGCTACGCGGTCAGTGGTTTCCGGTTCTGTCCGCGACGGGGTCGTTCACGGACGCGGGGACCGAGGTGAAGGACCTCGTGTGGAACTGGAGCCTCGGTATCACGTTGAGTGTGCCCCTGTTCACGGGACTGTCGCCCCTGTATCAGGTGCGCGAGGCCGAGGCCGCCCTGGCCGCGTTGCGCGAGCGTCTGCGAGGACTCGAGGTGGCGGTCCGCCGGGACGTGGAGCAGGCCCGCGCTGCCGTCGAGGACGCACGGGCTCGCCTGGGGCCGCTTCGCGCCTCGGTCGAGGCGGCGCGCGAGGCCCTGGCCCTGGCCGAGGGACGCTATGAGGCGGGGGCGGGGACGTCGGTGGAGTTGCTCGACGCCAGGGCGGCCCTCGCGAACGCGGAGGCCGCGCTCGTGCGGGGGCGGCTCGACCTGACCCTGGCGAGAGCGGCGTGGTTGAGGGCCCTGGGAAAGGTCCCTGGTCCCGGTCAGGGTCCGGAGGGGGAGGGCACACCGTGAACGGGCCGGCACGGACGATGGTGGCGCGAGGATGGTGGTCGGCCATGGGCCAAGTCATGGCCCTCGTCGCGGCCGGCGTGCCGGGGCTCGTCGGATGCGCGGATGGGGACCGCGCGGGGCCGGCCCGCCGCGACAGGCCCCCTCCCCAGGTCGTGGTCGAGCCCGTGCGACGCGAGGACGCGGTCGTCACGCGGTCGTACCTCGTCACGCTGGAATCCGGCCGACAGGCGGCCGTCCTCGCGCGGGCATCCGGGTACGTCCTCGCCTGGACCGTGGACCGGGGTGACCCGGTGCGCAAGGGCCAGCGCCTCGCGGTGATCGAGGACCAGGAACTGGGCGACCAGGAACGCCAGGCCGCGGCGCAACTCGAGGCCGCAAGGGCGGCACGCCAGAACGCGAAAGACCAGGCCGAGCGGGCGCGGCGCCTGGTGGCGCAGCAGTTCATCTCGCGGGCCGAGGCGGACGCGGCCGAGACGCAGGTCCTCGTGGCCGAGGCGCAGGTGCGGGCCGCGGAGGCCGCGCTGGGCCTGACGCGGACCCGGAAGGGGTACACCGTCATCGAGGCCCCCTTCGATGGCTATGTGGTCGCGAGGCACGTGGACATCGGCGCCCTGGTCGGGCCGCAGGGCCCACCCCTGTTCACGATCGGGAGCCTCGACCCGCTGAAGGCCGTGGCCGCGGTCCCGCAGTCGGACGTTCCCTTCCTGAAGGTCGGTCAGACGGCCACCTTGACCCTGGATGGGGTGACCGGCGGTCCGTGGACTGGACGGGTTTCGCGTTTGTCCCCCGCCCTGGACGCGGCCACGCGCACCCTGGAGGTCGAGATGGAGTTCGACAACGAGGGGGAGGCGCGAAAGCCCGGGATGTTTGGTCGCGTGACCCTGGAACTCGAGCGCGTCGCCGGGGTCGTCCTGGTGCCCCCGCGGGCGGTGGCCCGCCAGGGGACGGACGGGGTCGCGTTCGTGGTCCGGGAGGGCCGGGCGCACGAGGTCCGCCTCGCCCTCGGGCGGACGTGGCCAGACGGAAGGGTGGAAGTCGTGCGGGGGCTCGACGAGGGCGACCTCCTGATCACGATGGGGCGCGAGATGGTCCACGACGGCATGGAGGTGCGAACGGTCGGACCGGGGGGAAACGGGAAACCGGAGACGGGCAACGGAAAATGAGAAGTGGGGCAGGCGAGGAGGACCCACGCGGCGGGGACCGTAGCACTTGGATGATACAAGACACGACCTGGAGCCGCGAACGCGAAGCGTCGGCGAAGCCAACTCCGACTCGCGTCTTCTGGGGTCCGGGATCCGGAGTCCGGGGTCCGGGGTCCGGCATCCGGGGACCGGGGGGGACTCCCGTGGCGGACACGGACACGGTCACCGTCACGGTCACGGACCCCGACACGGTCACGGTCCTGCGCGGGCGGCGCCCGCGCACCCACGCGCGAGCAGGCGCTCGCGCGGCCGTACGCGAGCAGGCGCTCGCGTCCCCAGGGGGACCAGGAATGGGCA
>JBBIPO010000113.1:0-11931 GCA_037442805.1 Deltaproteobacteria bacterium | reverse complement strand
GTGCTTCCTGCGAGACTTCGTCATCTCTTCCTCCCTGCCCGTATGGGCTCCACGACCGAAACCCTCGCTTACCACGTTGTGCAAAAATTGGGGTCCACTTCAAGGGGGACAATCCTGGAGATGCGATATCGAATACAACAGGTTGGAATGCAGGTGCCCATGACCGAACGCGTGCCCGCCCTCCGATCACGTAACTCCTTGAATTCGCCCACGCCCACGCCCACGGTGGGGAAGGTCCACGCGTGAATAAAACTTGACAAGACCCTAGTAACGTCCCCGACCCCCGCGTGAACGACTGGAACGAGTGAACCCGGGGAGTAACCGTCCGGGGGACGGTTGCGTGGTCCGGGTGGCCGACGGCAAGGAAACTCCGACGATTTGGGTCAAGGACTTCCTGCGTTTCTTTGTGGCTCGCGAACTGTTATCCTACCACAAGGGCTGCCCTTGCCGGCCACGGGAGGGATCGCGGGGTGTACCCGCCGCCTCTGGAAGACCTCAGGGTGCGCGTCGAGGACGCGCTCGGGTCGTACCTGGCCCGCTGCGCAGGCCCGTCTCGCCTGCTCGAGGCCATGCGCTACTCGCTGATGGCGGGTGGCAAGAGGATCCGACCGATCTTGTTGCTGGCCGCCCGCGCGGTCTTCCCCGCCGGCGGCCTCGATCCGATGCCGGCGGCCTGCACCATCGAGTTCATCCACACCTACTCGCTGATCCACGACGACCTGCCGGCCCTCGACAACGACGATTTCCGCCGGGGACGGCCATCCTGCCACCGGGGCTTCGGGGAGGCCACGGCCATCCTGGCGGGGGATGCGCTGCTGACGCAGGCGTTCTGGTTGCTGGCCGACGAATACCGCGGCGCGGACGACCCCGCCGCGCTCGCCGTGATCGCGGAGATCGCGTGGGCCGCCGGGTCAGCGGGGTTGGTGGGCGGGCAAATCCTCGACACGACCGGGACGGGCCACGCCGTGGACCCCGGGGAGGTCGAGCGCATCCACGCGATGAAGACGGGCGCCCTGATCCGGGCCGCAGTCCGCTGCGGGGCGATCCTGGGGCACGCGAGCGACGACGACCTCGCCGCGCTCACCGCCGCCGCCGAGCGGATGGGGCTCGCGTTCCAAGTGACTGACGATTGCCTCGACGCGACCGCGACGGCCGAGGCACTCGGCAAGACGCCCGGCAAGGACCTGGCCCAGGGCAAGAACACCTACGTGTCCCTCCTGGGGGTCGAGGGGGCCAGGGGCTACGCCCGGAGACTCATCCGCGACGCCCTGGCCTACCTAGAGCGATTCGGTCCCTCGGCCGACGGACTGCGCATCCTCGCGCGTCTCTTCATCGAGCGCGGGTCCTGATAGGCGGCGGGGCGGGGGTCCCCTCCGGCGCGCCAGGCGCCCGCGCGTATTCCCGGACGAGGCCCTCGTAGAATCGCGCGCCTTCGAGGACCTCCCCTTCCAGGACGTATTCGTCCGCCGCGTGGGAGCGGATGGAGAGGCCCGGCCCGACCTTGAGGGCGGGGACCCCCGAGCCCGACGGTCGGACCCTCTCGAAGGCGGTCCAGTCGGACAGGCCCGCCGACCCATAGCATCGCGCCCCGGGTCTGACCCGCCTCGCGGCCTTCACGAGCGGGTGTTCCAGGTCAATGGAACACGGAGGCAATGGTTCTTCGAGGGGCTCCAGGTTCCCCAACAGCCCCTGCCGCAGACGCTCGAGGACCGCGTCCGCGGTCAGGCCCGACCCGTGGCGCACGTCCAGGGTGCAGGACGCCTCGGGCGGGACCACGTTGGCCGCCACGCCTCCCTGGATCATCGTGGGCTCCACGAGGGGAGGACCCAGGAACGGGTCCGGTGGGCCGAGGTCGGCGCCGATGACCGCCAGGATGTCCCGTGCGAGCGCGACCAGCGGGTTGTCGCGTCCCAGGGTCCGGCGGTACGCGGCGTGGCACGCCTCGCCCCGCTCGGTCAGAGCCAGGACGAGGCGCCCCATCTGGGCGACGCACAGGTCCAGGCCGGTCGGCTCCCCGATGACGGCGGCGTCCGGGGCGATTCCCGATTCCATCGCAGCCTGGATCAACGCCCTGGTCCCGGACCCGTCCGTCTCCTCCGCCTCGGCCAGCATCAGGACGACGCACAACCCGGCGTCGCCCGGGGCGGCGGCGCGCAAGAAGGCCGCGACCAGGGCCGCGACCGAGGCCTTCGCGTCGTTGCTGCCAAGTCCGTACACGCGGCCGTCGTCGCACGCCGGCTGCCAAGGGTCGCGGGTCCATGCCCGGGTCGGGGGGACCGTGTCCAGGTGGCTGTTCAGGGCCAGGACCGGCCGGCGGCCCGCGCCGACCACGGCCAGGACGCTGCGACCCACGACCCGCACCTCGACGCCGCGCGCCTCCAGGAAGCCGGCCACGAACGCGGCCGCGATTTCCTCGCTCCCCGATACGGACGGGATCGCGACCAGGTCGCGGTGGAACGCCAGGAGTTCATCGTCGGTCATCTGGAGTCCGCCTCCCCGGTCACGACGCCACCGCGCCCAACTCCTTCAGGTCCCGCACGATCATGGTCCCGGCCCCGTCGTTCGTGAAGACCTCGACCAGCAGGGAAGAAGGTTCTCGCCAGCCAATCATGTGCACGCGCCGCACCCCGCCCCGGATCGCGGCCTCGGCCGCGCGGACCTTGGGCAACATTCCACCCCCGACCACGCCCCGGTCCCGCAGCCTCCGCACACCTTCGAGGTCCACGTAACTGACGAGCGACGTCCGGTCCGCGGGGTCTTCGAGCAAGCCCGGCACGCCGGTCACGAGGATCACCTTCTCGGCCTTCAAGGCCACGGCGAGCGCCGCCGCGACCGTGTCCGCGTTCACGTTGAGCACCGTCCCGTCCGAGGCCGCGGTCACGGGGCTGACCACGGGCAGAAAACCGCCGTCCAGGAGCGTCCGGAGCAGCGCGGGGTCCACCTCCTCGATGTCCCCCACGAACCCGAAGTCCACCTCTTCCGTGGCCCCGTCCACCCGGGTCGGGGGCCGCCGCCTCGCCCGGATCAGCCCGCCATCCACGCCGGACACGCCCACCGCCGGGACTCCGAGCGCCCGGAACGACGCGACCCAGGCCGTGTTCACCGCCCCGTTCAGCGTCATGATCGCCGCATCGAGCGTCGCCGCGTCCGTCACGCGACGCCCCCCCACGAACGTGGTCGGGACCCCGAGCCGCTCGCACAACTCGGTCGTCTGCGGGCCGCCGCCATGCACCAGGACCGCGCGGATGCCGAGTTCCCACAGGACACGCACCTGCTCCGCGATCGCCCCACGCGCATCGTCCCCGGCCGCCTCACCGCCGACCTTGATGACGAAAATCTTACCATGAAATAGTTTCAGGTAGGGCACGGCCCGCTTGAGGGCCTCCATGTCCGCCTCGTGACTCAACGGTTGCGTCATCGTTCCTCCTCTCAAGAAACGTGGGCGTGGGCATAGGCGTGGGCGCGGGCGACCCCGCAAACGCCCCAGAACATCCTCCACTCCACCGTTTCATCCATCCGGGTGCGCGCGCATGGCGACTCATTCCTTTCGCAGCGAGGCGAGGGCGTCCACCAGGTGGTCCACATGCGCGTCCTCGAGGATCAGGGGCGGCAGCAGCCGCACGACGTGCGCATCGCTGCTTCCGCCCGCGAGGATCCCCCGCCCACGCAGGTCCGCGAGCACTCGCCGCGCCTCCGCCCTCGTCCGCAGGCCCAGCAGGAATCCCATCCCCTGCACCGACTCCACCGGACCCACGACGCACTCCCGCCGCATCCGGTCCGACAACCTCCGGACCCTGTCCAGCAGGCCTTCGCCCTCGATCACGTCCACCACGACCTCGATCAGGGCGCAGGCCAGCGGCCCCCCGCCGAACGTGGTCCCGAGGTCCCCGTGCCCCACGCACGAGGCGACCTCCTCGCGCGCCAGGACCGCCCCGGCCGGAAACCCGCCCGCGAGCCCCTTGGCCACGGTGAGGACGTCCGGCGTGACGCCGTGCGCCTGCGCCGCGAAGGGGTATCCCGTGCGTCCCATCCCGCACTGGACCTCGTCGAAGATCAGCACGCTCCCCTGGCGGCTGCACAGGTCCCTCGCGGTCCGCAGGAAGTCCGCGGAGACGGCCCGGGCCCCCGCCACGCCCTGCACGGGCTCCACGATGACCGCGGCCACGTCGTCGCGCACCTCCCTGGTCAGGCCCTCCACGTCATCGAAGCCGACGAACGTGACCGGGAACGGGGGTTGTGGAAAGCCGTACCACCGAGGCAGGCCACCCGCGTCCCCCCCGTCCGTCACGGCCCCCGCCGCCGCGGTGCGACCGTGGAAGGCGCCCTCGACCGCGACCACGCGGCGCCGCTTCGTGAACCGGAAGGCCAAACGCAGCGCGTTCTCGTTCGCCTCGGCCCCGCTGTTGACGAAGAAGACCCGCGCCATCCCGGGCGGGCCGAACGCGAGCAACCGTCGGGCCGCCCGTTCCCGGACCTCGACGCGGACCAGGTTGCTCTGGAACATCAGCGCGCGGGCCTGGCGCTCCAGGGCCTCCACGAGGCGCGGGTGCGCATGCCCGAGGACCGCCACCGCGTGCCCTCCGTAGAAATCCAGGAACTCGCGCCCGTCCGCCGCCCGCAACACCACGCCATCGCCGGACACGACCTCGATCGGGAGCGTCGCGTACACATCGAAGAGCCCGGACGTCCCGGTTGCGGTCGCAAGGCCTTCCATCGCCTGCCGCCCCTCAGAACCATCCTGGTCCACCGAGCCTCAAACCCTGGTCGTCCGGCAGGCCGAAGGCCCGGTTCATCCACTGGACAGCCCCGCCCGCCGCGCCCTTGACCAGGTTGTCGAGCACCGAGGTCACGACCACGGTCCGCCCGCGCGTCGCGACCCCGAGGGCGCACCGGTTGGTCCCGACCACGGCGGTCAGGTGGGGCATCGCCGCCGAGGCCCTCACGAAGGGACCCCGCGGGCCGTACCAGTCGTTCAGCCTCTCCACGAGGACGGGAGCAGGCATCGGCTCGCGCAGCGTCATGCGGACCGTCGCGTGGATGCCGCGCACGAACGGTCCCGAGTGGGCCACGAACTCCACCTCCCAGCCCTCGGCCCGCGGCTGCGCGATCAGGCGGCGCATCTCGGGCTCGTGGCGATGGGCCAGGGGCGAATAGGCGAAGAGGTCGCTGCGGCGCGCCGGGTGGTGCGTGGTCTCGCGCGGGGTCCGGCCGCTTCCCGACGACCCCGTCACCGCCGATGCGAACACCGGTCCCTCGATCAGCCCCATCGCAGCGAACGGCCAGGCCGCGAGCGTCACCGCCGTTGCGAAGCATCCGGGCTGCGCGGCGTGGCGGATCGGGCCGCCGTCGTGCTGCTCCGGCACGAGGCACGTGAAGTCCGCGAGGTGCCCCTTCGCCGCGTGTGTCACGCCGTAGATCCGCTCGAAGTCCGCTGCCTCCGGATACCGGAAGTCCGCCGACAGGTCCACGAGGCGTGCATCCGATGGACCCCGGCCGTCCAACAACTCCGCGACCACCCGCGACGTCTCGCCGTGGGGCAAGGCCAGGAACACCCCCCGCGCGGTCCTGGCCCGCCAGTCCCGCTCGACCCAGCCCGGCAGGTCCTGGAAGACGAGCCCCTCCGGCAGGACCCCGGCCAGGTGCGGGAAGGCGGAAGCGACCGGCTCGCCCGCGTGCCCTCGCGAGACCACCGCCTGAAGCGCGAAGACCGGGTGCCCGGCGAGCAGCCGCAGCACCTCCCCGGCCACGTAGCCCGTGCCGCCGACGACCGCCACCGGGATGCGGTCACCCGTTCCCATCGTCCTCTCCGCCGCCGGCCGTGGCCCCTTCCAGTCCCATAGCCTCGAGGACCGTGCGTGCGAGGTCCCCGGGGTCCGACCGGGCGTTGAACGCGGCCACCCCGAGGTGTCGCTCGATCAACCCCGTCCCCGCGGCGTTGTCCGTCGCCGGCCCGGTCACGACCGTGGTCGTCAGGCCGTGCCGTTCCTTCAAGAGCCGGACACCGCCCCAGGCGGCGACGGGGTCGCTCGCCGCGAGGACCACGGCCCTGAAGCAGGCGCGGATCTCCGCATCGTCGAGGATCGCATCCACCCCGTATAGCCCGAGCAGGCCGTCCCCCAGTTCCAGGACGATGACATCCGGCTGGTCCGCGGCCAGCCGGGTCATCATCGAGCGCGCCGTGGGCGGGGCGTTCTCCGCGGTGGTCGTGACCACGCCGAAATCCGTGAAGATCAAGGTCCTGCGCGCCCCGGAGTCCTCCATGGCCAGGATGTCGCGCCGCAGCGACACCCCGGTCGCCTTGCCCGCGGAGACCCGCAGGCCCCGGTGGGTGAAGGCCTGGACCAGGGAGCACGCGGCCTCGGTCTTTCCCGCGTTCATCGAGGACCCGACCACGGCCACCACCGGCACCCCCTTCACGTCCAGGACACGGGTGGTCGGCAGGGCCCCCTGCGAGATATGGGCCGGGACCCCGATCCGCTCGCCCAGGTACGGAAAGTGGAGGACCTGGCCGATGACCTCGCAGTCAAAGGGGCGGCCGAGGTCGGGGTTGATGCTGTCGCATACCCCGATGACGCCGCCCGTATTGAGGATCTGCAGCCGGTCCCCGGGACGGACCGCTTCGGGCAGGTGGCCCGAATACCCGACCAGCCCCTTGCGGTGTCCCAGCGCCCCCGCGACGACGTCGCCCGGCTTGACCTTGGACAGGCGCCCGCTCGGGAGTTCCAGGCGGTTGTACGTGCTCTTCGAGGTCAGCACCCGGACGGCGATCACGCCGCCCTCGACCGCCTCGACCTCGTCGCCCACGCGCACGACATTCGAGAGGTGGCAGTTCAGCGTGACCGACCCGACCTTGTCCAGGATGACCGTCTTCAACCGCTGCTCCCCGCGCGCCGGGCACGCCCCCGCGTCGCCCCCGGAACGAGCGCGTAGTATCCACATCGGAACCGGGCTCGTCAATGCAGATCAAGGTGGCAAGGCGGCCCGGCTACAGGCACACGCCCATGACCGGAGACGCGGGCGGAAACTGGCAGGACGTTCCGGGTGGACACGGGTGTTCACTGTCGCAATAGGCGCGACAGTAATATTCATAAGGGTCAGAACCCGGTTGCAGGATGCAGTCCAGCCCCGGCTTGCACAACTGCGAGAAGTCCGAGCAGTCCGCGCCCTCCTCCAGGGCGCCCGCGTCCCAGCACAGGGTCGAGCCGACCTCCGGGTCCGAATAGTAGCAACCCTCGCCGGGGGGGCAGCCCTCCTGGGTCACCGGGTCGCACCCCGGATGACAGAATCCGAAATCCGTGAAGGGCCACGGGAACACGCAATGGTCCTCCATCTCCACGCAATCCGAGGCCCCGCGGCAGAAGGCACGGCAGCGGGCCTCGTCCTCCATCACAAGACACAGGGTCCCCGCCCGGCACTCGTCCGCCGAACAGTCGCCCCCGGGGCCGACGGGCCCGGCCGGGACGCACTCGAGGACCTGGTTCGCGAGGACCGTGCAGCGCTGGCCCTCCGGACATCCCTGATCCGGCGGGGTGCAGTCCGACCCGAGGCACGCGCCCGCCAGGTCCCCGCCTGCGCCGAAGAAGGGAAAGCAGACCTGGAGTGGCTCCGGGCAGGGAACCCCGCCGTCGGTCGTCAAGCACAGGGGCTTGCAGAACGCGACGCCCTCGTCGTACGCGAGGCACGCCGAGCCCTCCGCGCAGTCCTCGTGGGACTGGCAGGGCCCGCCGGGCGGCGTCGTCCCGGCCGGTCGGCACACGAGGGACTGGAGGTCCTCGGCCGGGACGCAATGCTCTCCCGCGGGACACTCCGCTCCGCCCAGCGTGCAAGGGCGCGGCGCCTCGCCATCGGCGCCCTCCGCGTCCTCAGCCTCGCCGGCCGAGACCTCCGCCCGGTCTTCCCAGGGCACGCCGTCGTCCTGCCCATTTCCGGGGTCGGCGAGGGTCTCCGACTGACCGGGCCGGTCGGCGGCCACATCCGTCACCGCATCCGGATCGGGCCGGTCGCCTGCGTCCCCGATGGCGTCGCGGACCTCCCCGCCTCCGAGGTCGTCCGTCGTCGAGCCGCCCCCCGACGACCCGCACCCCATCCCGGCGACCAGGACGATCGCGAACGACCACCCTGCGACAAGACCCCTCATGGTCCCCTCCCGGAGTCGCAACATCAAAATCGCGCAGCCAGCGACAGGACCAGGTTCCGGACGTCGGCCTTCCAGTTCCTCAGGTCCTCGAAGTTGAACGAGGCGAACACATCGAACCGCCGGAGCAGCGTCACCCCGGCGCCGAGCCCCGCGGGAATCGCCAGCGCATCGCGGTCCGGATCCACGCCCGCGAACAGGGGGGCAGCGACCCCACCGCCAGTCAGAGTCTTGGAGAAACCAGCGTATGCCTCCGCGAACAACCACGGCGTCACGTTGACCGTGCAGCCGAGGTCTGCGAACCACTCGGCCCCGGTCCGGTCCCGCCGCAACCCGATCAGGAAGTCCGTGCGCGAGAACACGGCGAGCCCGCTCTCGATCACGGTGAACCGGAACGGGATGCCGACCCGCAGGGCGGGGTGGAGCGCCGGCTCGTCTCCCACGCGCGAGAACCCGGACACCAGGACCCCCGCCTCCACGCCCAGGATTGGCAGGAAGCCCCAGGTCCCGTACATCTCGACTCCGCCGAACTCCCGACCGGCGGTCCGGTCCCACTTCACGACGCTCACGGCCGCGCCCACTTCCACTTCGTCGGTGACCCCGATGGCCACCGACAGACCACCGTGGCGGTCGTGCCGGTACCCCGTCGCGACCGCCGCCTGCTCCCCGGCCCTCCCCGCCGACAACCCGAGCGCGGCGTCGAGCCCGACCTCAACCTCGCCCTGCTGGAGCGTCACGAACCGGTCCGACGCTACCAGGGGCCGGGCCTCCGTTCGCCCGACCCATCCCAGTGCCAGCGCCGTCATCAGGGCCAGGTGGATGGGCTTCATCGGATTCTCCGAACGTTCCTTGGGCGAAAGGATACTCCCACCGAGCAGCGAGGTCCAGGCGTTGACACGGCGACCGTTTTTCGCCTATGAAACGGCCCGTGGGGAAGGAAGAAAAACCCGTTTCCGCGCACGTGGACTACCGGGACGGCCGGCCCCCGATGCTCCACCTGAACCGGGTCAAACTGGTCGTGGAGGACCCGGTCGCCGGGGTCCGCGAGTACATCTTCGATCAGAGCGACATCACGATCGGTTCCGCGGAGGACAACGACGTCGTGATCCGGGACTCGCGGGTGAGCCGGTTTCACTGCCGGATCTCGTGCGAACCCTCCGGATACCTCGTGGCGGACCTCGATTCCACGAACGGGACGCTTGTAGGCCGCGTGAGGGTCCGCGAGGCCTACCTCCGGTCCGGAACGACCCTGAGCCTCGGGGGGGTCGAGGTCCGATTTCAGACGTTCGGCGAGCGGGTCGAGGTCACCCCTTCGACCCGGGATTCCTTCGGGGCGGTCGTGGGCCGCAGCCGTCGCATGCGCGAGGTCTTCGCCATCCTCGAGCGCATCGCCCCCACGAACGCCACGGTCGTCCTCGAGGGCGAGACGGGCTCCGGCAAGGAGATCGTGGCCCGCGCCCTGCACCAGAAGAGCTTGCGCGCCTCGCAACCCTTCGTGGTCTTCGATTGCTCCGCGGTCCCCAAGGACCTCATCGAGAGCGAGTTGTTTGGCCACGAAAAGGGGTCCTTTACGGGCGCGGTCCAGACGCGGCAAGGGTTGTTCGAGATCGCGTCCGGGGGCACGCTGTTCCTGGACGAGATCGGGGAGTTGTCGCTGGAGTTGCAACCGAAGTTGCTGCGGGCCCTGGAGCAGCGCGAGGTCCGGCGGGTCGGGTCGAACCGCCCCATCAGGGTGGACGTGCGCCTGATCGCCGCGACGAACCGCAACCTCGAGGAGGAGGTGCGGGCCGGGCGCTTCCGGGACGACCTGTTCTACCGGCTGTCGGTGGTCCGCCTGTCGCTGCCGCCCTTGCGGGAGCGGCGCGAGGACATCCCGCTCCTGGCGCGCCACTTCCTGCGCCAGGCCCCCTTCAACCGGGACGCGGACGGACAGCCCCGCGTCAAGGGCCTGTCCGAGGAGGCCCTGACCGCCCTCATGGAGTATCACTGGCCCGGCAACGTGCGGGAACTGATGAACGTGGTGGAGCGGGCCACGTCCTTCGCGGACGGGGACGTGATCGAGGTGGATGACCTGCCCCCGCATGTGCTGGGAACGCGGGCGAGGCCCGGGGCGGACCTGTGCAACCACGATGGCTCCACGACCGAGACCAACCGCCCACGAATGACCTTCAAGGACGCCAAGGAAGCGTGGATCGAGCGGTTCGAGCGCGAGTACCTGGCGGCGCTGTTGCGCCGCCACAAGGGGAGCCTGTCCGCGGCGGCCCGCGAGGCCGACCTCGACCGGAAACACCTGCGGAAACTGGCGCGACGATATGGGTTGATCCCACCGGGAGGGTCGGACAACGATTCGTGAGGCGGCCGGTGCAGGCGGCACGCCGGAGGCACCCGGATGGCGGCCCCGGTGGGGCGGTGACAGGCGGGGAGGACGACGTGGGAAGACTGAAGCGACCGAAGACGAAACCGAGCAAGCCCGTCCTGACGCGGCGCGACCAGATCGAGGCGTTCCTGCACGACTGGGGGCGCCTCGCGGTCCCGCTTGGCGTCATCGCGATCCTGGCGGCCCTGCGGTTCCTGGGCCTCCTGGACGACACGGGGCTCGGGTTCACCATCGGCGTGCTGTTCCTGCTCGTGTGCGTGGGGGGGGCGGCGTGGCTGGTGTGGCGGGAGCCGTTTCCGCAATGGTCCCGCGGGGTCCTGGTCGTTGCGGGGGTCCTGGTCCTGGCCGGCGCGGTGGTGCCGCTGGTTCAGATAGTGTATCCGGGTCAACCGGTGTTTCAGCAGGTCGTGAGCCCGAGCACCAAGAGCGTCCCGATCGCGGCCGACATCGTCGGGTTCCACCACCTGGAGGTGTACGCGAAGTCTCTGGCGGCCCGGCCGGACGTGCGCGGGGCCCAGGGACGCTATCACCTGAAGGTCGCGGGCCAGGACGTGGAGGGATCGTTCTCCGACGTGATGCGCAGCGTGCGCGCGGGGCGCCGGGGGTCGCGTGCGGTCGAACAGAAGCACCTGATGGAGATCCACGGGGTCACCCTGCCGGAAGGGGACAAGACCCTCGACGTGATCCGGGTGGATGCCTCGATCGGACCAGACCTTCAGCTCTCGCTGTTCTCCGTGGTGGTCCCGCCGGCCTTCGCGACCGTGCTCCTGGCCCTGGCCATCGCGGCGGGGCTGTTCCTGGACGCGCGGTTCCCTGGTCAGACGGAGCGCTGGCGCATGACGCCGTGGTTCGCGATGGTCGCGGCGTACCTGGCCATCTTCGAGTCCGCCTACGAGCGCGGCGCCGTGACCAACGCGGCGGTCTGGAGCACCGTGTTCGGAGGGGTCGTGGGCTTCACCGTGGGCTGGCTGCTGTCGGTCCTGGTGCGCAAGGTTGCGATTCGATTGCGTTCCTGAAGCCCGTTCCCGCATAACTCGGATGAGCGTGGTCCGAGTTGTTGCGTCTTTTTCCTGTCCTTCTCGCGAGTTGCAGATACCCCATTGACAACCGATCCGCGGTGCGGCAGAGTCGTATCAACCTCGGGAGGACGGAGGAGGTCATGCGTCATCACTTGTGTACCATCTGCATCGAGCTGTCCTGTTTGCTCATCGCGGGCTCTTCGGGATGCGGAGTGTCCGACGGCGGTTTCGCCGGACTCGGCGGGCCAGCGGACGCCGTGGAGGCGTGGTCGAGCGAGGTCATGTCCGTCTCGTCCGCCCTCACGTCGGGCACGCCCTTCTGCGAGAACGCGGTTCCGAGGATCGGGGCGGGGATCAAACTCAGTTGCGTCCTGACCACGGGCGGCAACGCCGTCTGCTGG
>JBBIPO010000112.1:0-12068 GCA_037442805.1 Deltaproteobacteria bacterium | reverse complement strand
CGCGTGCGGCGGCGTCCGTGGCGCTGAACCTCGGGGAAGGCGCGGGGCGTTCCGGCCTGGATCGAATGGACCACGACCGGATCGCCTATGGTTCGGCGCTCGAAGCCTCGACGGGCCTCGAACTCCTGGTCGCAGCCGGGGTCCTGGACCGGCCCACGGCGCAGCCGGCCCTGGACCTCCTGGACCGGGTCCGGGCGATGGTGTGGCGGCTGTTGCATCCGCGGACTGCGGGGAAAAAGGACCGGTAACTGGAACCGTCTTCCGTGGCCGTAACGGAGTCGGTGATCGTGACCGGGTCCGTGGCCGCCGCGGAGTCACTGCCGGACCCCCGACCCGGGATGCCCGACCCCGAACCCCGGACAAACGGTCGCGCGCGGAACCGGCATCCAGAGCACTCGTGGTAGCATCGGTCGTCCTGGGGAGCGGACATGGTCCTCTCGACCCGCTGCCAGTGGTCCCCGGGTTTCGTGACCTGGGTGGGCCTCGTGGTCAACGCGGTCCTGACCGCGGGCAAGGTCGCGGCCGGACTGGTCTTCGGGAGCCAGGCCATCCTCGCGGATGGGCTGCACAGCGCGTCGGACCTCGTGACGGACGCCGCCGTCCTGTGGGGCCTGAAGGTCTCTGGAAGGCCCGCGGACCACGACCACCACTTCGGCCACCTGCGCGCCGCCACGCTCGCGGCGATGTTCGTCGGGACCATGCTCCTGGTCGCGGCCGGGTGGATCGCCGGCCAGGCCCTGTGGACGCTCCGCGAGAGGCACGCGCGCGTCGAGGCGATGGTCCCCTTGCTGTGGGCCGTGGGGTCGGTGGTCCTCAAGGAGTGGCTGTTCCGGGTGACGCGCGCCGTGGGGAGACGGATCGGGGACCCCTCCATCGAGGCGAACGCCTGGCACCATCGGACCGACGCCTTCACGTCCATCGCCGCCGCGGCGGGACTCGGCGGCATCCTGGCGGGTGGGCCCGACTGGGCCTTCCTGGATCACGTCACCGCCGTGGGGCTCGCCGTCTATCTTGCGGTCGTGGCCGTGCGCATCGTCCGGGAATCCGCGGCCGAGTTGATGGACCGCGCCCCCGACACCCAAACCATGGCCTCCATCGAGGACATCGTGGCCTCGACGCCCGGCGTCATGGGGTACCACGCCGTGCGGGCGCGGCGCCTCGGGGGCCGGGTTTCGATGGACATTCACGTGCAGGTGGACCCGGACCTGACCGTGCGGCAGGGACACGACATCGCCACAGAGGTCGAGCACCGCGTCGCCGAGTCCTCGGTGGGCGTGGTCCAGGTGGTCGTCCACGTGGAGCCGGCCGACGAGAACCCCTGACCCGGCGCCGTCACTCGCAGCGTCCGGTCCGGTCCCCGAGGTTGGCGTGGGGACGGGTCGCGTCCGCTCCCCGGCGGGTCAACTCGAACATCCGCTCGATCGCGCGTAGCGCGCGGACGCGGACGTCCTCCGGGACCGTGACCACCTGGTCGGGCCGCGGGTCTTCGAGGACCTGCAAGACCTTGCGCAGTTCCACGCGCTTCATGTGGGGACAGAGCGAACAGGTGCCGATGAACTCCCGGTCCGGAAACTCGACGCGCAATCGGTCGGACAGCCCGCACTCGGTCACGAGCATGAACCGTCTCTGCTCGGGGGGGCTCTCGCGCACGTAGCGGATCATGTCCCCCGTCCCGCCGGCCAGGTCCGCGAGGGCCACGACCTCGGGTGGGCTTTCGGTGTGGACGAGCATTCGCGCGTCCGGGTACAGGTCCTTCCAGGCGCGAGCCGTCTCGCCCGAAAACGTCTCGTGCACAATACAGCGGCCGTCGAAGTGGATGATCCGCTTGCGCGACAGGGCCTTCAGGTTCTCGGCCATGTGGCGGTCGGGCAGGAATACGACCTCGTCCTGGGGCACGCCCTCGACGACCGCCAGGGCGTTGGCGCTCGTGCAGACCACGTCGCACTCGGCCTTGACCTCGGCGCTCGTGTTCACGTAGCAGACAAAGGCCGCGGCCGGGTGGAGCGCCCGCAGGCGCTTCACGTCCGCCCCCGTGATGGACTCGGACAGGGAACACCCTGCGTCCGGGGCCGGCAACAACACGGTCTTGTCCGGCGACAGGACCTTGGCCGTCTCGGCCATGAATCGCACCCCGCAGAACACGATCACGTCCGCCTTGGTGTCCCGCGCCTCAATGGACAGCCCGAGCGAGTCCCCCCGGAAATCCGCGACTCCAAAGAGGATGTCAGGGGTCTGGTACGAGTGCGCGAGGATCACCGCGTTCTTCTCGCGGGCCACCTCGCGGATGCGCAGGGTGATGGGGGCATAGAACTCGCACTCGTCCCGGCCCCACCCGACAGGCGACAGCAGCGCGACCAGGCGGTCCGTCTCGGCCCGGAGGACTTCTGTGGGGTACCGCTTCACACGTCCGAGTGTATCCAGGGGCCGCTCGCATTACAATCCATGGGCGTGGACGTGCTTCCAAATCCGTCGCTGCGCGTGTTCCGGTCCCTGCCGGGCGACCCGGCACGGGACCTCGCCTTCGAGCAGGAGATGCTCGACGGGGCCTCGGATGGCGCACACGGCCTGTTCCTGTACTCGTGGCCACGACCGACCCTCGTGCTGGGACACGGGCAATCCGAGGACGACGTGGACCTCGGCTTCTGTCGTCGCGCGGGGGTCGCAGTCGTTCGCCGCGCCTCGGGTGGAACCGGGGTCCTGCATCACGACGACCTGGCGGTCTCGCTGGTCCTGCCGGCGACGCACCCGTGGGCGTCGGGGATCGGGAACCTCTACGACCGCTTCCTCGCGGTGATCGGGCAGGCGCTCGAACGGGTCGGGGTCCTGAGCGAGCGCGCCACGGGACCGTTTCCGTCCCGCCGGTCACGCTCCCCGATCTGCTTCGAAAACGCGGCCCGCGAGACCTTGCTCGTGTCGGGCCGCAAGGCGGTCGGGTGCGCGCAGGCCCGCAGGCGTCGCGCGGTTCTCGTGCATGCCTCGCTCCTCCTGAACCTGAACCCGGGGCTGTACGGAGCGGTCTTCGGCGTGCCCGCGGGACGGGTCGCGGCCTCCCTCGCCCCGCTGCCCGTGCCGGACCGCCCCTCCCTGGTGTCGGCCCTCGTGGCGGGATTCTCGTCGGCGCTCGGCCTCGACGCCCGGGAGGTCGGCTCCATCGGGTCCTGATGGGCCGTCGTCGTGCGTTTGGCGCCCCGGAGGGAACGCCCCTAGGATCGGACTGCGTTCTCTCGCGGAGGCAATGGGCCATGTCCCTCATGACCACCCTTCGCCGGCTGGCAGAGCCGGCACCCGACCAGGAACCAGCCCCGGCGCGCGCCTGGGTGCTCGCGGTCGCGGCCCAGAAAGGCGGGGTCGGGAAGACCACGACCGCCGTGAACCTGGCGGTGGCCGCGGCCCGCTTCCAGGGCCTGCGCACCCTGCTCGTGGACCTCGATGGACAGGGACACGTCGAGACGGCCCTCTCCGCCCACCTGGCGGAGTCCCCTGGGGAAGGACCGTCGGTGTCGGATGTCCTGCTCGGCCGCCATCGCGACCTGATCGAGGCCGTGCGCCCCACGCGGGTTCCGGGCCTGTTCGTCACGCCATCCGACAAGGGGCTTGCGGCGACCGAGGGCATCCTCGCGGGCCGGATCGGAAAGGAGTTCTTGTTGCGCGGAGTCCTGCGTCGGGCCCGCGAGCAGTTCGATCTGGTCGTGCTGGATTGCCCGCCCAACCTAGGCAACTTGACGCTCAACGCCCTGGCGGCCGCGGACGCGTGCCTCGTGCCGTGCGACATGAGCATCCTGGCCCTGTCGGGGGTGTCCGACCTGTGCGCGGTTCTCGACACGATTCGCGAGCGCCTGGGCCATCCCATCGCCCTGCTCGGGGTCGTGCCCACGCGGGTGGACCGCCGCAACGCGCGCCTCACCGAGGTCGTCCTCGCGGAACTGGCCGCGACCTACGGAGACCTTGTGTTCCAGACGCACGTCCCGGTGTCGTCCGCCCTCGCGCGCGCCCAGATGGAGGGCGTGAGCGTCCATGACTTCGACCCGAAGTCCCCGGGCGCGGTGGCCTACCGTGCCCTGATGGACGAGGTCGTGACGCGCTTTCGGGGCCTGATTGACCCCCGAGCCGTTCGCGCGTAACCTCTCGATCGGCATGTTGCGCGAGCATCGCAGGCGAGAAATCCTCCGGGCGGCCAGAATGGTCTTTGCCGCCAGGGGCTACCATGCGACCGGCGTCGCGGACATCATCGCCCAGGCGAGGATCGCCCGCGGCACCTTCTACCTGTATTTCGCCAGCAAGCGCGAGGTGTTCGAGACGCTCCTGGACGAGTTCCTGAACCTGCTCCGGGACCGCGTTCACCGGATTGACGAGACCGTCGGCCTGGAGGGCATCCAGGTCCAGTTACGCGACAACGTGACCCGGGTGCTGGATGCCTTCGCCGAGAACCCGGAACTCAGCCGGATTATCCTGAACGAGGCGGTCGGCCTCGACAAGGGGTTCGACGAGAAACTATCAGCATTCTATCAAGGGTTGCTGGACTTGATCGAGCAGTCGTTGACCCTGGGGCAGGACCTGGGGATCGTGAGGCCGCTCGACACCCGTGTGATCGCCGCGGCCATCCTAGGGTCCGTCAAGGAGGTTGTCCAGCGCGTGTTGCACGGCCGCCTGGATGGTCACGTGGGCCATGACCGCGCGGCGGAAAGGACGGGGGGAGGACCGGCGAGCCGCGACGTGTCCCGCGTGGTGGACGAGGTCCTCGAGTACAACATCCGCGCCCTGTTCGTGCCCGCGTTGCTCGATTCGGGCCGGCGCCTGGACCGTTGACCGGCAATTCGCTGTGTTCAACTATCATTGCGTCGCGTCGGAAGCGGTCTACAATACGCCAGATTGACTCGTGGGAGGACCGCCTCGTGCGCGCAGCAGGATGGGTGAACCGGTGGGGAACGGGCTGGAAGGGCCGACCGATCGTGATGGCCCTGGTCGCGGGTCTGGGGACCGCCTGCAAGGGAGGCGGCGGTGGTTCGCAATGCCGGACCGAGATGATCCCGATCCCGGCCGGCGAGTTCGTGATGGGATGCGCCGACCCCGAGGTCTGCGGCAACGACGAGTCCCCGGTCCGTCGCGTCACGGTCCCGGCGTTCGAGGTGGACTCGTGTGAGGTGACGGTGGCGCAGTACGGGGAGTGCGTGCGGGCCGGGGCGTGCACCGCGCCGTCGTCCTATTCGCCCCAGTGCAACGCGGCCGACCGGGAGGCGCATCCGGTCAACTGCGTCACCTACGACCAGGCCCGCGCCTTCTGCGCCTGGGCCGGAAAGCGCCTGTGCACCGAGGCGGAGTGGGAGAAGGCAGCGCGCGGCGGATGCGAGCGATACGCCGACTGCGAGAAGGAAAGCCCCCTCTGGCCGTGGGGGACCGAGGAACCCTCGTGCGGGCGCGCGGTGTACGGACCGTGCTCGTGCCGGGGGACGTGCGAGGCCGGCACCCGTCCGGACGGGGCAAGCCCGTACGGGGTGCTGGACATGGCGGGCAACGTGTGGGAATGGGTGGCCGACACCTATCACGAAACGTATGACGGCGCCCCGGGGGATGCCAGCGCCTGGGAGGGCGGCAAGGACCGCGTGTTCCGGGGCGGGAGTTTCCTGAGCCTGGCGGGCGCCCTGCGGGTGACCAACCGGTCGTTCATGGACCCCGGGGACCTCACGGACGCGCTCGGGTTCCGGTGCTGCCGAACCCCTGGCGCACCCGGACCTGGGCCCGACGTGTTCACGGCGCCGGACGCGGCGGCGGATTCCACCGAAATTCTGCTCCTGAGCCCTGATCAGGACTCCTCGAACGCAACCCAAGATCGCATCCTCATCGGGGACCTGTAGAAATACCGGACCTCCGGGACCGGAGCGCACCGGGCCTCACGGCAGGCACAGGTCCACTGGGACCCCATCGGTGGACGTCGCGGGGCTGCACTGGAAGCCCGCGTTGCAGTCCGTGACCATCTGGCACTCGGCCGCGCACCAAGTCATCTGGCCGCTCGTGACGCACCAGGCGTCCAGGGGACAATCCCAGTCGGACCCACAGCCGAACACCGCGCAGTAGCCGCCCTTGTCCTCGAACAGGCAGACGCGGTCGTCGGCGCACTCGCTGAAGTAGTCGCACGGGGCGCCCGATTCCCCTTGTCCCTTCTCGCCGCAGAACGTCCCCTCCGGGAAGGTCTTGCAGGCGTATCCGTCCCGGCAGTCGGACGGCTCCTGACAGGCTTCGACGCAATAAGTCTGGACGCAGGGCATCCCGGCCGGACACTGGGCCAGACCCCCACAGTAGTCCGGGACGCACTTCCCGGACGCAGCGTCGCAGACCTGGCCCGCGGGACACGACTTCGACGTGCATCCGGCGGGCGCGGCCTCGACCAGAAACTCGATCGAGTACCGCGCGCCCTCGGCCGATGACACGACCGCGAAGTAGTTCCCCGCCTTCCCGACCGCCTGGGCCGCCACCGTGGCGGGTCCTGTCCCGGGTCCGTCGGAGTCCAGCGCGCCGTCCGGCCCCAGCAGTCGTACCGCCAGGGCACCCTTCTCTGGAGTGGCGGCTGCGATCAGCCCGTCCCCTGCCTTCAGCGAGATGCCAAACCAGTCTTCGTCCGCCGGACAGGCAACCAGGTCGGAGAACTGGGCATACGCCCCGGAAACGACGGTCGCCTCGGCCTGCGAGTCGTTGTCCTCGCGAGGGTCGTCCTGGCAGACGCTTGCCGCCTCGACCGTGACGGTCATCCGATATGGATTGGAATATTTCGTATCCGCAACACCGTACACGGCAAGCAGGAACGTGCCGCCGGACGCGCTCGCGTACTCGAATTCCTCGACATCCCCGGTCCCCGCGGACCCGGCCACGATCGTCGCGGTGCTCCCGTCCACGGACAGGTCCGTGTCAATGTCCCCGAGGTCGTGCTCGAACTCGAGTCTCACGGACACGGCCTCGCCGGCCTTCAGCGCCACCCGGAACCAGTCCGCATCCACCGGGGAGAGGGCCGTGTCGCAGATGGACAGGTCGTAGGTCCCCGGGGCCAGGTCCCGAGCATGGGCCGGGTCGTTGTTCGGCTCAAAGGGATCGTCCGTACACTCGGGCGGCGGGGTCGCCGATTCCACGTGCACCTTCACGGTCAGGTACGCGGTGAACTGCCCGTCGGTGGCCGAGAAGCGCAGGGTGACGGTCCGCCCAGCGTCCTGCACGCCCGGGGTCCAGCGGAACTCCCCCGACCCCGCGTCGAAGGTGGCGCCCTCGGGCTTCCCGGTGTCCAGCGCCAGCGTGACCACCTGCCCATCCGGGTCCGTCGCGTGAACCGACAATCGGACCTCCTTCCCCACCGAGGTCTTCACGTCCGCCACCGGGTCGAACACCGGCGGATGCGCCCCCGGGACATCGCCCACCAGGAACCTCACGTCCATCTGATCCTTGTAGGTTCCGTCCGAAACGACGAAGGTCACGACCACGATGGTCCCGTCCACGGTCTTGGGAGGGGTCCACGTGAAGACGCCAGTCTTCGGGTCCATCTGGGACTGGGGCGGGGCCTGGCCCGCGATCCCGTATTCCAGCGCGTCCCCGTCCGGGTCCTGTGCCTTCAGGGTGAGCGACATGGGGATCCCGGGCTGGACTTGCTGGTCCGACACCTTGTCGAACACGGGCGGGTGTCCAATCTTTTCGGCCACGACCCGGATCTCGACTGTCTCGCGGTCCATGTCCGTCCCGTCCGAGACCACGAACGTCAGATACACGGCCTTGCCCGCCTGGAGCGGGACCCACGTAAACACGTGGGCCTCCTTGTCGAACTTCGCCCCCTGCGGGATGTCGCCGTAAACGCTGAAGGTCAAGGGGTCACCGTCCGGGTCGCTGGCCTCGACCGGGATGGTCAGGGTCTCGCCCACGGCCACGACCCGGTCCCCGATGCGCGACAGGACCGGGGGGTGGTTCGTGCCGCCCTCGTCCGGAGGGGGTGGTGCCGTGTCCTTGATGTGCGGGATGTCCGCGATGGAGTCGCGTCCGACGTGCGCCGCGTCCGGGTGGGAGCCCCCCCCTCCCCCGCCGCCGCACGCCAGGAACAGCAAGGCGAGGGACATCGGGCCGCCCCCCCAGGCCCTCGCGCGGCGAGTCCGTTCTGCCGTCATGGTCGCCTCCCCGTCCCCGGGATATCGGGCCATTACGATACCGCGAGGCGGCGCGATCTGGTAGCATTCTTCCGGCCAGCCCGGACCTTGGGTGTCGAGGGAGGTACGCGCCATGCCGAGGCGCTTCGCCACGGTCCTGATCGCAGCGGTCCTCGCGACGGCCACGGCCAGCGGCTCTCCCGCGGACGCCTGGTACGCCGAAGACGCGGACCACCTGTTCTGGTTTCTGGTGACCGCGGATGTCCACGTGGGCGAGAACCTCTTCGGCGGGACCCAGGACACGGACAACCTCGCGTGGGTCGTCGGAGAGGCCTTCCAGACGATCCGCCCCCGCTTCGTCTTCATCTGCGGCGACCTCGTGGACGCCACGCACGGGGGGCTGATCCCCAAGCAACAATCGGACGACGAGTGGTCGGAATATCGGGCGGTGCTGGAGGCGGCGGGGATGACCCCGGACATCCTGGTGGACCTGCCGGGAAACCACGACCAGTACTGCGACAAGGGATTGACGCACTATCGGAAGTTCTCGATGCAGGGGTCCACGGATGACCAGACCCAGCACTCGATCGTGGCCTGGCCCTTCCCACCTCGGTCCGCCGGTGGCCAGGTCCCGGAGGGCTTCTACCACTTCCTGACCGTGGCCACGCCCGCGAACGACGGGGCCTGCTGGCCCGCGGACAACGCCGGTCTGGACGCCGCCGAGATGGACTTCATCAAGGCCGCCCTGGCCGCGAACGAGGGCGCGTCCCTCCACTTCGCCTTCGGGCACCATGGGGTGCACTGGGGAGGCTCGAACAAGCTCGGCGAGGGGGGAGGCGAGTTCCGCCAGTTGTTGCAGCAGTACCAGGTGGCCGCCTATTTCTGGGGCCACACGCACGATTATTTCAGTGAATATCATGATGGAACCTTGTTCTTCAATGTTCGGTCGCTCGGAAAGAGCGACGACCAGAACGTGGCCCTGGCGGCGGTGGACCACGATTCCCTGGCGGTGCGAGCGTTCACGGCGCGCAGGTGGCCCTTCGTGCTGGTCACGGCCCCCGCGGACCGGTCGCTCGGAGGGGGAAACCCGTACGCGTACACCGTTCCCCGGTCATGGACCTCGGCCCCGGTGCGAGCCCTCGTGTTCAGCGTCCCGGTCCCCGCCGGGGTGCGGTTCCGTGTGGAGGACGGTCCCTGGGTGGAAATGGCCGAGGTCGCTCCAGGCGTGTACCAGGGCACCCTGGACGCGACGGGGCTTTCCGAGGGGGAACACCGGCTGCGCGTGCGGGCCGACCCCTGGGACAACGCCGACCACGAGACACGGTTCCTGGTCGGGACCACCACGTGCAGCAACGGGCAGGACGACGACGAGGACGGTCTGACGGACTTCCCGGAAGACCCCGGCTGCCGGAACCCGGCTGACCAGAACGAGGAGAACCCCCCTCTCCCGCCGGAACCGGAGCCCCCCGCGGACGAGGCCAGCGCGAACCTGGAAGCCAGACCGGACCTGCCGGCAGAGGAGGCCGTCGTCTTCGAGGATGCTTCGGCCAGCGACCCGAGCGAGGCGTCCCCGGCGTCAGACTCGGCTTCGGAAATTCTGGTCGACGAGGTATTCGTTGACGATCCTCATTCTGATGAAACGATGTCCGGCGCCGACTCCCAGGGCATGAGCAGCGATCCATTCGGAGACGCGGAGGTCGCGGGCGCAGACCCCCTCCCCGAGGGGACTGGCCGGCCCGTCGGGTCCGTGGGAGGTGGCTGCGCGCAGTCGCGGAGCCAGGGAAGTCCCCTGGGTGCGTGGGCGTTGTTCGTGTGGGTCGCGGGAGCGTTTCGGCTGGCCGCGACCGGCGCGCGCCGTTTTCGAGGGGGTGAGCGAGGATGACGAGAATCTGGAAGACGACCATCCTGGCCGCCATCGGAGTCGTGGTTGTCGGGGCGGGGGCGTACCTCGTGGGGTCCCGCGAGTCGGGGACCGCCGGAGTCGGGTCGCGGGAACCAGAGATGGCACCGGGGGACACCGCCGCGGTGACCGCGCACGCGAAGACACCCGGGCCGAGCGCCGTTGCAGGTGCCGGAAAGCGAGGGGAACCCGCCCCGGGGACACCCTCCGTGGAAGCGCCGGATGCCGCGGCCCCGCCCGCGGCCCCGCCCGCGCCGCTCGCGAAACCCTCGGCCAGTGACCTCGCTCACCGCCAGGCCCTCGCGGACCCGCGCAATCCCGAGCGGTGGATCGAGTATGCGAAGGCCCTGGACAGCGAGGGCAAGCCCGATCTGGCCGTGGCCGCGCTCCGCCGCGCCTTGCACCTCGGAGTGAACTTCGAGGGCCGCCGCGAAGTCGAGCGGCTCGTTCGTGAATACGACGATGTCCTGAAACGCGGGGAGGCCAAGCCACCGGCCGACCGTCGGGCCGCGCCCGCGGCGCCCCGGAAGCCCGCTCACTCGAGGTCCCGGTAGATCGAGGACATCCCAGGCGAACGGACCTCGGCCAAGGTCCCCCCAGGACCCGGCACCAGGAAGAGCGCGTCCGTGCCAGGGAGTCGCGAGAGGACCTCCAGTCCGCGCTCGGGACCCAGGACGGCCAGCGCCGTGGACAGCGCGTCCGCGCGGGCGGTGCTCGGGTGCGCCTCGCGGACCACGACCGTCACCGCCACGACCGACAGGGGGGCGGGTCGTCCCGTGCGCGGGTCAAGGATGTGATGGACCAGGCGGTCGCCCACGCGGAGCGGCTGCTCCGTCGGGCCGCTCGTGGACACCGACATCCGATCCGGTCCTGCGAGGAAGCCAACCGGGCGGTCCGGCCGGAAGGGGTCGCGCACCCCGACGGACCACGGTTCTCCGCGAGGGGACCGGCCCAGGACCGCGATTTCCCCGCCGCACTGCACCAGATAGGACCGCACGCCGGCGGACTCGAGGACCTTCGCGACCCGGTCCACGACATACCCCTTGGCGATGCCACCGAGGTCCAGCGCGATGTCCGGCCGTTCGAACGCCACGCCCCTCCGGTCCGGCGACAGGTGAATACGCCCCATCCCCACTCGGGCCAGGACCCCCCGCACCTCCTTTGGGTCGGGCTCGCGCCCCTGTCCGGCCGCCCGGCGCCACAGGTCCTTCAGGGGCCACACCGTGGGGTCGAAGGCGCCGTCCGTCACCCGCCAGGCCCACTGGGAAACCTCGAGCAACTCGAACAGTTCTTCCGTGACGGGTCCTACGGCCGTCTTGGAGTTCGCGTTCAGGCGTCCCACCTCGGAATCGGGATCGAAGGCATTGGCGACCCGGGCCACCCGGTCGAACTCGGCCCAGGCCCGGGCGAGGAGGTCGGCGTCACCGTCGGGGAGGTCCGCTGGGACCTCGAACTCCACGCGGGCCGCAATGCCGTCAAAGACCTCCCGTGTTTCCGAGGCCCAGCGAGCCTCCCCAAGGCCAGGACGGACAGACCATGCCCAGACCCCGTACCACCCAAGCGCCAGGATGGGGAGAAGCCACCAGCCGACCATCGGTGGTCATTGTAGTCGAGAGGGGACTGCCGGGGTCGGGGGTCCGGGGTCCGGCAGGGCTTCCGCGGAGCCGCGAACTCCAGTTCGCGGCGGCTGCGCGGCCTCCAGGCCGCGCCATCTGGCGTCCGGGATCCGGGGTCCGGCGTCCGGGGTCCGGCAGGGCCTCCGTGGCGATCACGGACACCGCCACGGTCACGGACACGGTCACCGACACGATCCTGCGCGGGCAGCGCCCGCGCACCCACGCGCGAGCGGGCGCTCGCGCGGCCGTACGCGAGCAGGCGCTCGCGTCCCCACGGGAACCGGGATCCGGCATCCGGGGTCGGGGGTCCGGCAGTGACTCCGCGGCGGGCACGAACCCGGTCACGGTCCCGGACTCCGACACGGCCACGGACACGGTCACGGAACACCGTCACGGAACACGGTCACCGACTCCGTTACGGCCACGGAAGACGGTTCC
>JBBIPO010000111.1:0-12101 GCA_037442805.1 Deltaproteobacteria bacterium | reverse complement strand
GCAAAAGGGGACGGGGCGAGCTCGAGCGGGTTCGCGGCGATCCCCGCTATGGAGGGGGGGAGGCACCATTTTCGGACCCATGCCACGGGATTACTCCTTTTCATTTCCGAAGAAGCAGAGGAAGGCCGCGCTGCGGGCCGCGATCCGCTCGCGTCCCCCGAGAACCGCGGGCCTCCTTTTCGGCCGGGCGGCCCGGGCGGCTATCCGGGCGGCGGGTCCGGGCGAGGCGCAACGGGATCAGTGACATGGCGAAACTGGACAAACTGTTCCAGCACATGATCCGGATGGGGGCCTCGGACCTGCACGTGCCCGCGGGGTCGCCCCCGTACCTGCGCGTGGACGGGGACCTCGTGCGCATCGAGATGCCGCCCCTCACCCACGAGCAGAACCTCAAGATGTTCGAGGAGATCATCCCCGAGGCCCGCCTGGCGGAGTTCCGCGAGCGCCGCCAGGTGGACTTCATCTATTCGCTCGACGACACCGCCCGCTTCCGGGCGAACGTCTTCATCCAGCGGTCCGGCGCGAGCGGGGTCTTCCGCCTGATCCCGGCCCGCATCCTGTCCGCGGCCGAACTTGGCCTGCCGGAGCCGATCCTGCGCCTGTGCGACCTGCGCAAGGGCCTCGTCCTGGTCACCGGACCCACCGGGTCCGGCAAGAGTACGACGCTCGCCGCGATGATTGACCACATCAACGAGACCCGCCCGGCCCACATCATCACGGTCGAGGACCCGATCGAGTTCGTGCACCGCAGCAAGAGGGCGCTCGTGACGCAGCGTCAGGTGGGCGAGCACGTGGGGTCCTTCGCCGAATCCCTGCGCGCGGCCCTTCGCGAGGACCCGGACATCGTCCTCGTGGGCGAGATGCGGGACCTCGAGACGATCTCGCAGGCCATCACCGCGGCCGAGACCGGGCACCTCGTGTTCGGCACCCTGCACACGAACAGCGCGGTCAAGACCGTAGACCGGATCATCGATGCCTTCCCAACCACCCAGCAGGAGCAGGTCCGCGTGATGCTCGCGGAGGGGTTGCGCGGGGTGATCGCGCAGGTCCTGCTGAAACGGGCCGAGGGCAAGGGCCGGGTCCCGGCCTTCGAGGTCCTGATCGGAACCCCGGCCCTCTCGGCCCTGATCCGCGAGAACAAGACCCACCAGATCTCGTCCCTGATGCAGACCCAGCGAGCCCTGGGGATGTGCCTGATGGACCAGTCCCTCCTTGACCTGGTCAAGCAGAACCGTGTCACCCTGGACGAGGCGCTCCAGTATGCCCAGGACCGCCGGATGTTCCAGGCCGCCGCAGCACGCCCCCTTCCACCGGCTGAGCCGTGATATCCCGGGGACAGGCGTTTTTTTCGGCGGGCCCACGAGGTTTCTTCCCCAGGAACTCGCGGGTCCGGGTCATTTCGGGTATGATGGGGCGCCCTCGCGGAGAGGGCGTCCGGGGAGGCCATGCACACCGAGCCTCAGGCAGGATTCCGGTCGGACCTCGCCCACCAGGTCCAGAGGTTCGCGTTCGTCCTGTCCCGGCGGAAGTGGTGGTCGCTCGTGACGTTCGTCGCGGTCCTCGGGTCGGTGACGCTCTACACGAAGCAACGCCGCCCCGTGTACCGGGCCACGGCGTCGGTCATCATCGAGTCGTCCCCGCCACGCGTGCTCGCCGGCGTCAAGGAGGTCGTGGAACTCGGGTCCACGAACTACTGGCTCGCCCGGGAGTACTTCCAGACCCAGCAGAAGGTCATCGCGGGCCTGGAGGTCGCCTCCCGCGTGGTCGAGAAACTCCGGCTCGACGAGGACCCGGAATTCTTGGGCCTCGCCCCCGGCGAGACCGTGGACGAAGAGGAGCGACGCCGCCGCATCGCGAACAAGGTCCCAGCCCGCATCCTCCAGGACCGGATCACGGTCGAGCCAGTGCGCGACAGCACGCTCGTCACCGTCAGCGTGGACGACCACGACCCGCGGCGGGCCGCCGAGATCGCGAACGAGGTGGTCTTCGCCTACCGCGACCAGAACATTGACTACCGGCGGGCCGTCCTGGACGAGGCGAACTCCGAGCTCGCCAAGATGGTCGAACGCTACCGCCGTGAGAAGGAGGAAGCGGATCAGAAGTTGCTCGATTTCGAGCGCGCCCACAACGTGGGCTCGTTCCAGGCCAGCAAGGAGGCCCTCCAGGCCTGGGTCAAGACCCTGCACGACCGCCGCGGGGAACTCCAGTTGAAGAAGTCCGACCTCGAGGCCCGGCGCGCCCGCGTTCGCCGCCTGGTCGCGTCCGGCGACTGGTTCTCGGTCCCGATGGAGTCCGTGCTGACATCATCGCTCCTGATCGGGCTCAAGTCGCGCCTCGTCGAGCTGCGCGACCAGCGCACCGGCTTTGCCGTCACGTATGGGGACAAGCATCCGAAGATCCTGGCGTTGGACCAGCAGATCCGCGAGATGGAAGCGACCCTCAAGTCCGAGGTCCGCGCCCACCTGGCTCAGGTCGAGGGTGACTACCAGGAGGTCGTGTCCTCGCTCGCCGAGGTCGAGGGCCTGCTACGTCAAGCCGAGAAGGACCTGTCCGAGATGGGCGCCCTGGAGCTCGAATACAACACCCTCCTCGAGCGCAAGAACGCCTCGACCGAGGTGTACAAGCAGGTCCACGACCGCTTCATGGAGACATCGCTGTCGGCCCAAGTCGAGACGAACAACGTCCGCATCCAGGAACTCGCGCGCGTGCCGGAGAAGCCGATCCGGCCGGACCTGCGCCTCAGCGTCGCGGTCGGGGGACTGCTCGGGGTCCTGCTCGCGGTCGGCCTCGCCTTCCTGATGGAGACACTCGACAACACCGTGAAGGGCCGCGAGGACGCGGAGCGCCTGGTCGGGGCGCCCTGCCTCGGCGTCATCCCCTCGATCCCGGGCGCGCGCAGGGGCCACCGCGTCCCGCGCGAGGAGGACCCCGGTGTCATTGACCGCGACTTCTATCCCTTGCAGAAGCCGAAATCGCAGGTGTCGGAGGCCCTCAACACCATCCGGACCAACCTCCTGTTCGTGCTGCCGGACCGCAAGATGCGCACGGTCGTGGTGTCCTCCGCGAACCCCTGGGAGGGCAAGTCCACCGTCGTGATCATGCTCGGGATCACCCTGGCCCGCTTTGGGTCGCGGACCGTGCTCGTGGACGCGGACCTGCGCAGGCCCCGCCTGCACCGGACCTTCGGCGTCGAGACCGATGTGGGCCTGTCGTCGCTCCTCGTGGGCGACGGCGCTACCCTGGAATCCGCCATTCGCCCTACGGCGGTCCCGAACCTCGACCTCCTGCCGTGCGGCCCGGTCCCGCCGAACCCCTCCGACCTCCTCTCGACCCCGCGCTTCGAGGCGGTCCTGAAGGACCTCCAGGCCCGTTACGACACCGTGCTCCTCGATTCCCCCCCCGTCATCCCGGTGGCGGACCCCCGCATCATCAGCGGCGTCGTGGACGGCCTGGTGCTGGTCGTCAAGGTCGGCCGGACCACGAACGAGTCGCTGGTCCAGGTGCGGCGCGAACTGGCCGCGGTCTCGGCGCGGACCCTCGGCGTGATCATGAACGACCTGGACGTGAGGCGACGCGGCTACGGCTACGGATATGGATACGGGTACGGGTACGGTGGGTACTACGGTGACCGGCACGGATACTACACGCGCGACGACGAGCCGGCCGAGGCCACGGCCACGTCGTGATGGTCACATCTGAAACAATCGCTTGCAGGCCTGCTTGACCCCGGCCTCGCACGCGGTCTTGAGTTCGCGGCGAGCCCCTTCCGTGTCTCCCAGGTCCCGCAGCGCGATCCCGAGCCCGAATCGGGCGTCGTGGAAGTCGGGCCGGACCTGCAGCGCCTTGCGGTAGTACGTGACCGCGTCCTCGTAGCGCTTCAGGCGCCACAGGACGTTTCCGGCCCGGAACGCCGCGTCCGCGTCCTTCGGGTCCGCCCGCAGGACCTGAGCATAGACATCCGCGGCCTTGTCCAGGTCCCCGCGGTCCGCGTACAGGTAGGCGAGCCCGACCAGCGCCTCCTTGTAGTTTCTGCGCAGGCGCAGCGCCTCCTGGTACTCGCGCTCGGCGGCGTTGAGAAACCGCACGCGCCGGAGTACGTCGGCGAGCCCGCGGTGGGCCTCCGGGGAGCGGGGGTTCAGCGCCACGGCGCGCTCGTAGGCCGCGTGGGCCTCGGGATATCGCTTCAGCATCTCGTAGGCGTAGGCCAGTTTCAACTGGAACAGGAAGACCTTCGGCTCCAGGCCCACGGCCCCCTGAAACTTCGGCAGGGCCTCCTCGACCTTCCCCTGGTTGCCCAGGACCACGCCTTCCTTGTAGAGCGTCGTTGCAACCTTCGATTGCGCGTGAGATGCGACCGGCAAGGCCAGCGCCACGAGCAGGAATGCGAGTCGCCTCATCGTGTTTCGTCCTCCTGACCAGGGTGCGCCTTCTGAAACGCGGGCCGGAGTCGGCGCCACGTCTCGGACAGGGATTCCGGAATCACGCGGGTGTCGCTCAGGACTGAGATGAGGCTGTTGTCCCCGGTCCACCGCGGGATCACGTGGGCGTGGATGTGCTCGTGGATCCCGGCGCCGGCCGCGATGCCCACGTTCATCCCGATGTTGAAGCCGTGGGGGCGGTACTCGTCCTTGAGCGCCCGCACCACGGGCCGGATCAGGTCGTTCATGCCCCGCCATTCCTCGGGTGTGAGGTCCAGCGGGTCCTCCACGTGCCGGTACGGGATGACCATGGCATGGCCTGACACGTATGGATACCGGTTCAGCACCACGTAGGCGTGGTCGTTCAGGCCGAGGACCAGGCTCTTCTCGCCCACGCCAAGGCCCGGAAGGTCGCAGAACACGCACCCCGGTTTCTTGCTCGACGTGATATATTCCATGCGCCACGGCGCGAAGATCGGCTTCATCCCCGTTTCCCGGGCGAACCTACCGTTCGATGGCGAACGGTCCGCGATGGCCCGCCGGCGTTTCTTCCTCGACCTCGACTCCATCCACCCGGGACGCGGGCGGACCCTGCCTCATGGCTTCGATAACCCGCTGGACCGCGCGGGCCTCGCCCTCGAGGACTGCCTCCACCGAGCCGTCGGGACAGTTCCGGACAAAACCCGTCACCCCTGCGGACTGCGCGGCGTCGCGCGTGAACGCGCGAAAAAACACGCCCTGCACGCGACCAAAGACCCGCACGCGACGCGCAATCACCTCCATCGGCCCGTCCTCCCGACCGGGCCGCTCACGCCGACTCGGCGCTCGCGGAATACACGACGAGGGGCTGCTCCCCGCCCAGGACCGATTCCTCGTTGACCACCACCTCTTTGACGCCCTGGCAGCTGGGCAGCTCGTACATGAGGTCCAGCATCACGTGCTCGAGAATGCTGCGCAGACCGCGGGCACCCGTTCCCCGCTCCATGGCGAGCCTGGCGATCGCCGCCAGGGCCTCGTCCGTAAAGCGCAGCGTGATCCCCTCCATCTCGAACAGGGCCTGATATTGTTTGACAAGAGAATTCTTTGGTTCAACCAGGATGCGAACAAGGGCCTCCTGGGAGAGCTCATGGAGCGGGGCCATCACCGCGAATCTCCCCACGAACTCGGGGATCATCCCGTACTTGAGCAGGTCTTCGGGCTGGAGCTCGGCCAGGACCTGGCCGAGGCTGCGCTTGCCGCGCCCACTCCGTGTGGACCCGAAGCCGATGGAACCACCTCGGAGCCGGGCCTCGATGATCTTCTCGAGCCCAACGAAGGCCCCGCCACAGATGAAAAGGATGTCCGTCGTATTGACCTGAACGAATTCTTGCTGCGGGTGCTTGCGTCCTCCCTTGGGGGGAACGTTCGCGACCGTGCCCTCGAGGATCTTCAGGAGGGCCTGTTGGACGCCCTCGCCTGACACGTCCCGCGTGATGGAGGGGTTCTCCGACTTGCGGGCGATCTTGTCAATCTCGTCCAGATAGACGATTCCCCGACTGGCCGCCTCGATGTCCCAGTCGGCGTTCTGGAGCAGCGCGAGGATCACATTCTCGACGTCCTCGCCCACGTATCCAGCCTCCGTCAGCGAGGTAGCGTCCGCCATCGCGAAGGGGACCTTGAGGATACGCGCGAGCGTCTGCGCGAGCAGCGTCTTGCCGCACCCGGTCGGCCCGAGCAACAGGATGTTGCTTTTCTGGATCTCGACGTCGCTCGTCCGCCTCCGTCCCTTTGATTCGACGCGTTTGTAGTGGTTATACACCGCGACCGCGAGGACCTTCTTGGCGTACTCCTGTTCGATCACGTACTCGTCCAGTACCCGGACGATCTCCCTCGGCTTCGGAAGGGAGTGACCGACCGCCGCCGAGCGGGTGCGGTCGGTCTCTTCCGCGATGATGTCCTTGCACAGGTCCACACACTCGTCGCAGATGTAGACGTTCGGTCCGGCGATCAGTCTGCGGGCCTGGTTCTGGGTCTTGCCGCAAAACGAGCAACGAATCAGGTCACGATGGTTCTTCCTCGGGTCCACGAATTACTCTCCCCTAGGGTGCCTCTCGGACTCTCTCGGGCTCCCGTCCGCAGCTGATTGTACTTCGCCGGTTTGGCGTCGGCAACCCGACGCACCCGGGCGTCCCAGGACCGGCCCCGCTTGGCTTGTGCAAAACCCTGTCGAAAAGCCTGTCGTCCCGCGTCGTGTCGCGGTCAAAAAGGCCGTTTTTGACCGCAAGGTGACCTGGACTCCACCCCGGTTTCCACAGGGACCCGACAATGCGTCACTCAGACCCTTCCCATTGTTTCCGGGGGTTGCATTGCGGATGCACCATTCGACATTTCCCCCATCACCGCCAGCCTCCCAACTGTCACCCGACGATGTCTGAACGTTCACGGTGGACGAGGTTGCGCAACCACGACGAGGAACTGCTGTAGGCTTCCAGGAAAGATGGAGAAGGAGGCGGTGGAGAGGCCCTCGTAGTGACAGGAACGTTCCGTAACCGACAGGCGTTCGACGTGCGCGAAGAGAGGCCGGGAGACCGGGATCGGTGGGGGCGAGCTCGGCCAGGTCCACCGGACGCGAAAGGCATAGGCTGGGGGAAAAAGCGACGGGCGCGTCGTGACGAAGACCTGGACGTTGCCGAGCAGGCCACGGGCGCTTCCGGACTCGAGGATGGTTTCGGGGGGCGACACGGAGAAGCCGAGGTCGGTCAGGGACCGGATGGCCTCGATGAGGTCGGCGCGGGGCGCGAACGCTACGCGGTGCCAGCGGGAACCTTCAGGAGGGATGTAGCGCCAGGCCGTGGGGAGGAGGAAGAACGCGGCGAGCAGCGACAGATACATCGAGGCAAGGGGTGCCGGCGACAGAAAACTGAAGTCCGTGTCGAGTTCCACCAGGAAGATGACTGGCGGAAACGAGGCGGACTGAAGGGCGGCCAGGAGGACGGTCCACGGGGCCGCCTGAGTACCCCAAAGTGCCAGGATGGTCAGGACCATCAGGGCCAGCGCATGGGGAAGGGCCACCCAGACGTTCGAGTTGAGGGCAATGTCCAGGGCGGTCCGGTCGAACCAGTCATATCCCCAGTCGAGGAAAAGGCCAGCGAGGACAAGCGCTTCGACGATCGAGGCCACGGCGAGCAGGACCCACGCCGCTTTGCGGCCGAGCCGGATGCCGAGTCCGATCGCGAGGAGTCCGATCGCGAACGTGCCGAGACCGCCGAGGAACTCCGCGTACGGCCACATGAGAAACCAGGACCTCCTTGAGCAAATGGTCGCGTGAAGCGCAGGTTTGGGTCAACCGGTTCGCGGATTGGACGGGCGTCTCATGTCGGTGGCGAGACGGCGTAGCCCAGCGCCGGCTCTTCCCAGACCCCGGTGCGCAGATACTCGTCGATCGAGCGTGCGGCCTTGCGGCCCTCGCCCATCGCTAGGATCACCGTCGCCGCGCCCAGGACGATGTCGCCTCCAGCCCACACCCCGGGCATCGAGGTCTTTCCAGTCCGCGGATCCGCCACGATGTTGCCCCACTTGTTGGTCTGGATCTGGGGCGTCGTCTTCGGCACCAGAGGGTTGGGTCCGTTGCCGATGGCCACGACCACCACGTCGGCGGGGATGACGAATTCCGAGCCCTCGATAGGCACGGGACGACGACGGCCGCTCGCGTCGGGCTCCCCGAGCGCCATCCGGAGGCACCGGACGCCTGTGACCCAACCGTTCTCGTCCCCAAGGATCTCGATGGCGTCCTCAAGCAGGCGAAAGACCACCCCCTCCTCCTTGGCATGTTGGATCTCGTCAATCCGGGCCGGCATCTCCTTCTCGGACCGACGGTACAGAATGGTCGAGGTCTCGGCCCCGAGGCGCAGGGCCGTTCGAGCGGCATCCATGGCCACGTTTCCCCCGCCGAACGTGACCACGTGGTGGCCACGAATGATCGGCGTGTCCGAGGCGTGGGGGAAGTTGTAGGCGTCCATCAGATTCGCGCGGGTCAAATATTCGTTCGCTGAATAGACGCCCAACAGATTTTCACCAGGTATTTTCTTGAAGATCGGAAGGCCCGCGCCGGTGCCGACGAAGACCGCATCGTACCCCTCGTGGAAGAGGTCGGCGATCGTCTTCGATTTCCCGATGGCGACGTTGCAAACGATCCGAACACCGAGCCGCCGCAGGTTGTCCACTTCGCGGTCCACGATCGCCTTGGGCAGGCGGAATTCGGGGATGCCGTAGATCAGGACGCCGCCGGGCCGGTGCAGGGCCTCGAAGACCGTGACGTCGTGGCCCATCCGGATCAGGTCCCCGGCCGCGGTGAGCCCTGCGGGCCCGGACCCCACGATGGCCACGCGCCGTCCCGTCTTCTGGACGGCCGGGACCTCGACCTCGGGATGGTGTTCCAGGTCCCAGTCGGCCACGAATCGCTCCAGGTTCCCGATCTTGACGCTCTGGTGGATGTCCTTGTGGCTCTTGGTGACCGTGCAGACCTGCTGGCACTGGTCTTCCTGGGGGCAGACCCGGCCGCAGACCGCGGGCAGGACGTTCGTCTGCTTGACCACCATCGCCGCCTCGTGAAAGCGGCGCTCGCGGACCAGGCGGATGAAGCGGGGGATGTCCACCTCGACCGGACAGCCCTTGACGCAGACCGGCTTCTTGCACATCAGGCACCGTTCGGCCTCTGCAACGGCCTGGTCCGGGGTGTAGCCCAACGGGACCTCGCGGATGTTCGTGCGCCGGACATCTGGCGGCTGCTCCGGCATGGGGACCGGGGCGATCTTTAGACGTTGCTTCGCGGTGAGTTTCCCGTCGTCGCTCACGCTCGCACCTCCGCGTTCCGTTCCAGGAGCCGGCAGTGATGCCGCTCCCGGAAGGCCTCGTAGGACTCGGCCTCCTGCCGGCGATAGGTCTGAAGCCGCTTCATCATCTCATCGAAGTCCACCTGGTGGCCGTCGAATTCCGGCCCGTCCACGCACACGAACCGAACCTGGCCCCCGACCGTTACCCGGCACCCGCCGCACATCCCGGTCCCGTCCACCATGATGGTGTTCAGGCTGACGAGCGTGGGGACATCGAGTTGTTTTGTGATAATAGAGACCATCTTCATCATGATGGTCGGACCGATGGCCACGACCAGGTCTGGCCGCCGCCCCGATTCGAGCAGTCCGCGCAACGCATCGGTGACGAATCCCTTCGCGCCGTACGAACCGTCATCCGTCACGACCACCGCTCGGTCCACCACCGCCCGCATCTCGGCCTCGAGGATCAGGAGGTCCCGCGTGCGCGCGCCCAAGATCGCGGTCACCTCATTGCCCGCGGCCTTCATGGCCTGCGCGATTGGGTACAGAGGGGCGATGCCGATGCCCCCGCCCACGCCGACGACGTGGCCGAACCGCTCGACGTGGGTGGGCTGCCCGAGCGGGCCCGCCACGTCCGCGAGGTCCATCCCCGGTTCCATCAGACTCATCACCGCAGTGGTCTTCCCAACGACCTGGTAGATGAGTGTGATGGTGCCGCGCTCCGGGTCCGCGTCCGCGATGGTCAGGGGGATACGCTCCCCGCCCTGGGCGGGTCGGACGATCACGAACTGCCCGGCGCGGCGGTAGCGGGCGACCTCTGGGGCCTCGACGACCATGCGGAAGACGGCAGGGGCGATGTTGTCGTTTGTCAGGATGGCAGGCATGACGTCCTCGCGTGACCGGTGGGTCCGGATGCTCAGCGGGCGGCCGGTTTCTCCGCGGCCGCGCGGGCCTCCTCCAGGGACCGGACCTCCTGCTGAATCAGCCGGGTCAATGCCTCGTGTTCGACCAGCCGGCCCTCCGAGGCTGCGCGCCGGCGCAGTTCGTCGTACCACTCTCGATACCAGGCCAGTCGTTTCAGGGTCAAGATTTCCTCGCGCGCCTTCTGAACGGCGTCAGGGTCGGGGTCGCTCGGGGCGGGCGTTTCCGCTTTCAGTCGCACCACGTAGTGCGACGAGGAACCCTCGACCTGGAAGGCCCTGTCCGCGAGCGGGTGCTCCGGGGTCAGGTCGCGCAGGGCCCTCGCGAGTTCCTTCGAGACCCCGAGGCCCGGGATCGCGTCGGCGTTCCAGTCGGCGAGGTCTGCCAGGGACGAGGGCATTGCCGGGACCGCGCTGGTCTCGCCGTGGCGGATGGGCGACTGCGGGGCATAAGGGGCGTTGACCTCGACCGCCACGTCGCGCAGGGAGCGGGTCAGGTCCCGCTGGGCGGCGGCGAGCGCCTCCTTCACGACCGAATCGAGCACGCCCGCCACCTTCTCGTCCTGGAGGAGGTGGCGGGCGATGTCCTCGCGCACCTCCTCGAAGGGGCGGTCGCGGCCGGGCACGCGCTCCCGCAGGAGGAGCAGGTAGTACCCGTCATCCCCGGCCACGGGGTCCGAGGCGGTCCCCGGTTCCAGGGAGGTCAGGGCCGAGGCCACGACCCCGTCCAGGAGGGACAGGCCGCTCTCGGGCCACGGGGATTCCACGCGGCCACCGCGTTCCCGGGTCGCCGAGTGGTCCGACATCTCGCGCACCATCGCCTCGAAGGCCGCGACGAGCGAGTCGCCGGTCTGCCCCTTCAGGCGTGCGGCGGCCCGTTCCGCCCGGGCCTTCGCGTCGGCCCAGGACTCCTGCAGGGCCTTGCGCTGTTCGTCGTCCGTGACGAGGCCCATCATCTTCTTCGAGGCCGCGCTGAACTTCGCCAGGTGGAAGTCGTAGCGGGGCTCGACCCGGAACTCGGAGGCGTGTTCCTCGTAGTACTTGCGGGCGTCGGCCTCGCGCGTCGCGAGGAAGGCCGCGACCTCCTCCGCGGTGACCGGCAGGGCGCGGGCCAGCGGCTCCGGGTTGACCTCGAGATACTCGTATTCGCGTTTGGCGGCGCGCAGGCGCGCCACCAGTCGGGCCTCGCGCTCCGGCACCGCGACCTGCGCGGTCAGGAGGTCAATCATCCGCTCCCGCAAGATCTCGCGGCGCACGAAATCCTCGAATCGGGCGAGGGAGGTCTTGAGCCCGTATCGGACCCAGTTCTCGTACTGGCCCTTGCGGAACTGACCCTCCGAGTCCGTGAACTCCGCCACGAGGCGGTCGCGCACCTCATGGTCGGCGGCGCGCAGGCCCAGGCGGCGGGCCTCCTCGGAGACCAGGTAGGTCTCGATCAGGTCGTCCGCGACCTTGCGTGCCTTGATGGGCGAGACCCGCGACGGGTCGGGACCATAGCGCAGATAACGCGTATCCCCGCCGCGCAGCCGGGCGAACCGCGTGGTCCGGTACAGCCACTCCATCTGGAAGGCGCGCGGGTCCGCCGCGGACCCGAGCGGGGGCGGGTCCGCGGACAGGGCCATCCCCATGGTCAGATCGGACAGGTCGAGCCGCACATCCCCCACCGACACAAGCGTGGTCGCCTTGGAAGAGGTGCCCGCGCCCGCGCACCCAGCGTCCGGCGTGGCCACGTTGAACGTGAACACGAAGACCACGATGATGATCCCGAACAGGACGTAAATGATCACCGAACGGGACTGTTTTCGAAGGGTTCCAAGCATCGGTCTTGTCTCCCGGACCGGAAAAAGGCGGCCGAATCGTACGACAACCCCAGTCCGGGCGCAACCGCGAGGAGAGCCCGAGCAATCCGCGCTGTAGGCGCGGATTGCGACCCGGCCGCAGCGCGGCCGGCG
>JBBIPO010000110.1:0-12228 GCA_037442805.1 Deltaproteobacteria bacterium | reverse complement strand
GCCGGGGCCCCTGCTGCGGGCGCGTCGCAATCCGCGCCTGCAGCGCGGATTGCTCCCCACGGAAACCCTTTCGAAGGATGTCTGGTATCTTGCGCGTGAGGCGCCGCCGGTCCATGAACCAGGCCACGGCAGGAGGTGACATGCGGAGATGCCTTGTGGTGGGGGCAACCGTGCTCGCGGCCACGTGCGGGGGCGGTGGCGGGACGGGAACGGACACGGGGCTCCCGGAGGTCCGGGACGCCAGTGACGCGGCTGTGCCGGACCAGAACGCGGGGCTCGATCTCGAGGCGATGGCTCCGGCCGACGCCCGGGATGACGCGCCGAACCGCGAGACCGGGACACCCCCCTTTCAGGAGAACCCGGCGCACGTCCTCTTCGATCTGTTCGCGACGCCGGTGCAGGCCCCGTTCCCATACGACTACTACCGCGACCTCCAGACGGGACGCATCGTGCTCGACGGCGATGCCTTCTCGGGCGTCATGCTGCCGCTCGTGGACACGTTCCAGGGCTTCCTGGACGCGGCCGCGCAAATGGACGGCTTCGCCACGTACGCCCCCCTCGTGTTCCTGTCGTCCGTGCCGGTGGACCCCTCGTCGTTGCCGGCGCACGAGGCCGCGTCGCTCGCGCCGGATGCGTCGGTGCGCTTGCTCGCGCTGGACACGGACGGCCACCCCGCTTCCCAGGTTCCGATCCGCGTCGAGTACCGCCAGATGGACGCCCAGGACGGTCCACGGTACCTGGTCACGGCCTTGCCCGGAACGCTGTTGCAGCCCCGGACCACGTACCTGTTTCTCGCGACCGACGGGTTGCACGAGGCCGGTGGCGGACCGTTCGGTCGGTCGCGCGGGTTCGCGGAGATCATGGGCCAGGTGGCCGTGCGGCCGGGGGACGCGGGCCGCGCGGCCCTCGTGGAGCGCGAACGGGCCCGACTCGGTCCCCTGGTGGCCGGGCTCGCGGACGCCGACCGCGTGGTGGCTGCCGTGGACTTCACCACGGGCGACGCGGCCGCCGAGACCGCGGCGATCCTGAAGCAGTTCTGGATGGGCCAGGCCTTCGGCATGGTCGGATACGACCTCGACGGGGACGGGGACGGCGCGCCGGACGTGTTTTTCAGCGAGGCCTACGCGGAATGCCCGCCGGAAGGGGACGAACTGGCCTACGGGGTCGCCGGGGTCTTCGAGCCCGTGAACCTGACCGGACCTGGCGACGAGTTCGTGAAGACCGCATCCGGGGAGTGGAAGACCTTCACCCCGCAGCGGGTGCGATTCTGGCTCATGGTCCCGCGCGGGGCCATGCACGCCCCTGTGGTCTTGATGGCGCACGGGATCAACTCGGACCACTCCCAGTTGTGCGGGGTGGCGAGGGACCTCGCCCGGGCCGGCCTCGCCACCCTGCGCTTCGATTTGCCTCGCCACGGCGAGCGCGGCGGGGGCGCGATGGACTTTCTCGACCTGACGCGGCCCGCCAAGATCCGCGACAACGTTCGTCAGGCCGCGGCGGATCTGGCGTCTTTGACCCTGCTGGTCGAGGCCCTGGCCCCGGAACTGGATTTTCTACCAGAGGGCGCGCCGGACGGGGTCGCGGACGTGGATGCGGGGCGAATCGGGTTCCTCGGGCACTCCCTCGGCGGGATCGTAGGCAGTGTCTTCGTGCCGCTTCATGACCGCGTCGGACCCGCGGTCATCAACGTCGGAGGCGTGGGCCTGGCCCACATGGTCGAGTCGTACGTCGTGCCGGAAGGCATGGGCGGGATGTACGAGATCATGGGCATGGTCCATCTGGCCCAGCACCTTCTGTACCCGGCGGACGGGGTGTCCTTCGCGCACCTCCTCGTCCGCGAGCCCAGAACCGCCCTGCCGGACGGCCATCCGGTCCTGGTGCACGAGCACATGGGAGACACGACGGTCCCGAACGTGACCACGGAACTCCTGGCCCGGTTCGCTGGCATTCCCCTGTTGCAGCCCTACGTCTCGCTGGTTCCTGGCCTCGACGTGGTCCCCGCGGGCGAGGCGACCTCGGGTCTGTGGCAGGTGGACGGCGTGGCCCACGGCGACTTCGTGAAGTCCTCGTCCGACCCGAAGATCGGGCTGACGCGCCGCCAGGCGGCCCACTTCTTGTGGACCGCGCTCACGACTGGGTCTCCGCAGATTCTGTCCGAGTGACGCCGGACCACCTGTGGAATAATCCCGGCGCGGGGCCGTTTCCCTGCACGACCGTTGCGAGGGGGACTCGATGGAGCAAGACGTCCGCGTCCTGACGGAGATGGTCAAGAAGGAGAGCGCCTTCCTGGACCGCGTGACGGCCGAGATCGCCAAGGTCGTCATCGGCCAGCGCGAGATGATCGAGCGCATCCTGATCGCGCTGCTGTGCCGGGGCCACGTCTTGCTGGAGGGCGTGCCGGGCCTCGCAAAGACCCTGACCGTGCGCACGGTCGCGGACGTGATGGAGGCGTCCTTCTCGCGCATTCAGTTCACCCCGGACCTGTTGCCCGCGGACCTGACCGGGACCCAGATCTACAACCAGCAGACCGGGACGTTCAGCGTCAAGAAGGGGCCGATCTTCGCGAACATCGTGCTCGCGGACGAGGTGAACCGCGCCCCGGCCAAGGTCCAGAGCGCCCTGCTCGAGGCCATGCAAGAGCGCCAGGTGACCATCGGGGACCAGACCTTCCGCTTGCCCGAACCCTTCCTGGTCCTCGCGACACAGAACCCCATCGAGCAGGAGGGGACCTACCCGCTGCCCGAGGCCCAGATTGACCGCTTCATGATGATGGTCCGCGTCACCTACCCGACCCGCGAGGAGGAGGCGGCGATCATGGAGCGGATGGTCCTCGCGGCGCCTCCGCGGCCCGACAAGGTCCTGTCCGTGGCGGACCTGGATCGCGCCCGCTCGGTGATGGCCGAGATCTACATGGACCCCAAGGTCAAGCAGTACATCGTGGACCTGGTCCTGGCCTCGCGCCGGCCCGACGAGGCCGGCATCCGGGGGCTCAAGGAGTACATCCGCTACGGGGCCTCGCCCCGGGCGACCATCTACCTGAACGAGGCCGCCCGCGCCCACGCCTTCCTGCGACACCGCGGCTACGTGATCCCGGAGGACGTGAAGGCGGTCGGCTACGACGTGCTGCGACACCGGATCATCCTGTCGTACGAGGCCGAGGCCGAGAACCTGACCGCAGAGGACATCCTGCGCCGTCTCTTCGAGTCGGTCCAGGTGCCATGACGGCCCTGCCCAGGAAGGGATCATGCCGAGGTCCGACCAGACCGACCTGAAGGCCTTGCTCGCGCGGGTGCGGCGCATCGAGATCACGGCGCAGCGCCTGGTCAACGAGCAGTTGAGCGGCCGCTACCACAGCGTGTTCAAGGGCCGGGGCATGTCCTTCGACGAGGTCCGACCCTACGCCCCCGGCGACGAGGTCCGCCTGATCGACTGGAACGTGTCGGCCCGGACGGGCGAGGTCTTCGTCAAGCGCTTCGTCGAGGAGCGGGAACTGACGGTCCTGATCGTGGCCGATGCCTCGGCCTCGATGGACTTCGGCCTGTGCGCGGCCGAGTACCGGCGCCTCCACGGGGTCGAGCGCTTCGAGGACACCAAGCGCGAACTCGCGGCCCAGGTCGCGGCCGCCATCGCCCTGTCCGCCCAGATCAACAACGACCGCGTGGGGCTCCTGACATTCGGGGTGGCGGTGCGGACCTTCATTCCGCCCCGCAAGGGACGCCAACATGCCCTGCGCGTCATCCGCGAGGTCCTGGCCATGCGCGCCGAGGGGGCGCCGTCCGACCTGTCGGGAGCGCTCGCCTATCTGGGGCGGGTCGTGAAGCGGCGGGCCGCCGTCTTCATCGTGTCGGACTTCGAGGTCCCGCCGTTCGAGCCGGCCCTGCGCGTGACCGCGCGGCGCCACGACGTCCACGCCCTGATCATCCGGGACCCGGTGGAGGACGGGGAGGGGCTGCCCGTCGGGGGGCTCGTGCCGATGCGCGACGCCGAGACACGCGAGGTGGCGTTCGTGCCCGTGACCCGCGCCTTCCGGGACCGGCTCCAGGGGCAGGCCCGCGCCCGCCTGGACGAGGTGACCCAGGTCCTCAACCGCCTCAAGGTCCCCTGGACCCGGTTCACGACCGATGCCCCTTACGACCGGGCCCTTGCCCGTCACTTCGCCCGATTGAAGAGCAAGGCGCTATGACGAGGCGTGCGTGCCGATGGCCGCTTTTGCTCGCGGGTCTGCTCGGGTGGGCCGACGTCGCCGGGGCCGACGAGCCCGAGGCCCCACCTTCCACGGACCCCACGATCCACGTGGACATCGCCCCCGCGAACGTCGTGGTCGGTCGCCGCGTCACCGTCACCTTCCAAGTCGAGTCCCCGGCTGGCACCCGCGTCTACTTCCCAGAAACCCCGCCCGTGTCCCCCTTCCGGCTCCTGGCCCACGACCGCGAGGTCCCGCACGTGGCGGGGAGCGGGGAGATCGAGGTCCACCGCCTGACTCTGCTGCCGGTCCGCATCGGGACATCGGTCCTGTCTCCCATCGAGGTCCCGTACGTGACCGCCGCCAGCGAGCCGCGACTGACCCACACCCCGGAGGTCCGCATCCAGGTTGCGGGGACCCTCGGGGATGAGGCCAGCCCGGAACCGGCCCCGGCCGGCGAGCCCGTGCCCGTGCCCGTCCCGAACACGGTCCTGGTCTGGACGCTCGCGGGGCTCGGGATCGCCCTGGTCGCGGCGGTGGCCGGGGCCCTGGGCTATCGCGCGTGGCGCCGCTGGCGCGAGGCCCACCGCCCACCACCCCCGCCCCGCCTGCCGCTGGAGGTCGCGCTTGAGCGCCTGGCCGCCCTTGACGCCGACGGAATGGTCGCGCGTGAGGAGTACCAGGCCCTCGCGCTTCAGGTATCCGAAATCATGAAGGAATTCCTGGGCAGCACCTACGGCTTCCCCGGGACGGACCTCACGACCTACGAGGTCATGGTCGCGTTGCGCGACCGCCCCCTGGACCGCGTCACCCCCCCGGAACTCGAGGACTTCTTCGGGTTCTGCGACCTCGTGAAGTTCGCGAAGTGGCGCCCGACGCCCGAGGAGGCCGCGGGGCTCGTCCCGCGGGCGCGCGGTCTGATCGAACGGATCGGGACCCCTCTGACCTCGCCGGGAGGGACGGCATGAGGTTCGAATCCCCGTGGTTGCTCGTGACCCTGGTCCCGGTTCTCGCCGCGGTCGCGTACGGCCTGTGGCGCGAGCGCGCCAGGCCCGTGGTCCTGCGCTTCCCGACCCTGACCGCGGTTCGCGCGGCCCGTCCCGCGGGGTGGGGACGCTGGCACCTCGCGCCGCGGGTCCTCCAGGCCGCGGCCCTGGTTCTCGCCGTGGTCGCCCTGGCCCGCCCCCAGGTCGAGGACACCTCCGAGATCACCGGCGAGGGTGCGGACTTCGTGATCGCGCTCGACATGTCGGGCTCCATGAACGCGGTGGACCTGGACCCGGAGCGCATCATGGACTACCACCGCCACGGCCGGGAGCCCCCGAACCGCTTCGAGACGGCTCGGGACATCCTGCGGCGCTTCATCGCGGACCGCGCCCAGGACCGCGTCGGGCTCGTCATCTTCTCGAGCAAGGCCTGGGTCAAGTTCCCCCTGACCCTGGACCGCGATGCGATGCTTCGGATCCTGGACGGGCTGGTCCTGGACGATGGGGTGCGCGGACCGGAGGGGACCTGTCTGAACGGGTGCACGATCACCGGCGAGGCCACGGCCATCGGCGATGCCCTCGGGCGGGCCTTCAAGCGGATCGAACACTCGGACACGCGCAGCCGCAACATCATCCTGATCACGGACGGGGATAACAACGCCGGCAGCGTGGCCCCGGAGGAGGTCGCGAAGTTCATCGCGGACGAGACGAAGGACCGGCCGGTGCGGGTGTTCACGTTCCTGGTCGGAACGGGCGAGAACACGTACATGCCCGCGCGCAACCCCTTCACGGGCGCGCCCATCCTGACCCCGGAGGGATTCCGCGTCTATGAGCGGCCACGCGAGCCGTTCCCCGTCAATCCGGCGCTCCTGAAGTCCATCGCGGCGGCCACGGGCGGCTCGTACCACGAGGCCACGACCGAGGACGAGTTCCGCCGCGAGTTCGAGACGCTCGAAAAGACCGAGTTCCGGACCCCGGCCTTGCAGCGCTGGCGCGAGGCGTACCTGGCCCCGCTCGGGGTCGCGGCCGCGCTCGTGTTCCTGGGCGAGGCCCTGGGGCTTTGCGTGTTCAGAAGGTGGCCGTGATGGTATCGCCGTCGGAGATCCGCTGGGAACACGGCGCGTGGTGGTGGCTCGTGCTGGTCCCGCCGGTCGCGCTCGGGCTTCTGCACGGGTGGGCGTGGCACTTCCGCCGGCGGGTGGCGCGGTCCTTCTCGGCGCGGGGCCTGGTCCCGGCCATGGTCGAGGGTCGCTCCCCGAGCCGCAGGGCCGGCGTCGCAGTCCTGGTCGTCCTGGGCCTGGAGGCGCTGGTCGCGGCGGGCCTCCGGCCCCGCTACGGCTTGAAGGAGGTCACGGTCACAGGCGCGGGGGTGGATGTGGCCGTGGTGCTGGACGCGAGCCGTTCGATGAAGGTCGCGGACGTGGCGCCGGACCGGCTGACGGCGGCCACGATCGAGGTCTCGCGCATCCTGGATGGGATGCTGGGAAACCGCGTGGCCCTGGTCCCGTTCGCGGGGCTTGCGTTCGTGCAGACGCCCCTCACGCTGGACCATGAAATCGTCAAGGAGTACCTGGCGGGCCTCAAGGTGACGGACATCCCCGTCCCCGGGACGGCCCTGGGGCGGGCCCTCCGTGTGGCCGCGAGTGCCCTGGGCCTGGATCGCGAGGGGGCGCGCGGCAGTGCCCGCAAGGTCCTCCTCGTGTTCACGGACGGCGAGAACCACGAGGGCGAGCCCGAGAAGGTCGCCGAGGAACTCGCGGAGAAGGGGGTCCGCATTTACACGGTCGGAGTCGGGACGCCCGCGGGCCAGCCCGTGCCGGTCTTGGACGAGCAGGGACAGGTCACGGGCACGGCGCGCGCCGAGGACGGCGTGACCCCGGTCCTGTCCAAACTCAACGAGGACCTGTTGCGGACCATCGCCTCGAAGACGGGGGGGCGCTACTTCGCACTGACGTCCGTGGGCACGGTGGCCGAGGACCTGTTGAATGAGGTGTCGGCGATCGAGAAGTCTGAGTACCAGGCCCGCATCGAGAAACTCCTGGAGGACCGTTTCCAATACCCGCTCGCGGCCGGGGTTGTGCTCCTGGCCGCCGCGTTCCTGTTGCTCGGAGGGGGGGGGCGCAGGGCCGTGGCCACGGCGACCGTCGTGACCCTCGTGGTCCTATCGTCTCGTGCCGAGGCCCGGGGGTTCTTCGAGAAGGCGCATGGTGACGTCGAGGATGCCATCGAGATGCTGCGGGCAGGACAGGCCGGGGATGCGGCCAAGGCCCTCGCGGACCTCGTGGCGCAGATGCCGGACCGGCCGGACCTCCTGTACGACCTCGCGCTGGCCCGCGACGCGGCGGGCGAGCACGACCAGGCGATCGAGGCCGCGGACCAGGCCCTCTCGGCCCTAGCCCGGGTCCAGCAACCCCATCCCGACTGGCCGTCACGGGCGCGGCTCCTGCATGCGAAGGGGACGATCCTGGTGCACAAGGCGCGGCGTCTGGATGGCGACAAGAAGGACCCGCGGGAAGTCCGGACGGTGTGGCGGCAGGCCGTGGATGCCCTTGCGGAGGCCCTGACCCTCGACCCGGAGGCCGCGGACACGCAGCGCAACCTCGAGATCGCCGCGATGGCTGCCTATCCCCCGTGCCGCAAGGTGGACGACCGCCGCGAACCGAACGACACCCCGGCCGAGGCCCCCTTCCTGGCCCCGGACCCGAACAACCTGACCGTGCGCGAGGATCTGATCCTGTGCCCGGACAACCAGGACTGGTTCCGCCTGCCGCTCCAGCCCGGGGAGACCCTCCTCGCGCGGGTCCTGGAACCCCAGGGCGCACCGTCGGGTGGCGCGGCGCCCGCGCAAACGGCCGAGAAGCCGGCCCCGGTGGACCTGACGCTGCTGGACCGGGGTGAGCGCGACCTCGCCCCGAGCGGGAAGCAGGCGCGGTTCACCGCGCGGGAGGCCATGGAAGTGTTGCTCCGGGTTACGGTCCCCGACAAGGCCGCCGACATGGAGGACGGGGTTCCCTACGTCCTCGACGTCCGCCTCATCCCCCCGTGCCCGGCCGGGGACGACGGCCTCGAGGACAACGATACCCAGGAGGCGGCCCGCCCCGTGGAGGACGGGGACCACGCCTTCCGGGTCTGCCCGTCGGACGATGACTGGTTCCAGTACACCGAAAAACAGGGGACCCAGAAGGAGGTCGTGCTCCAGGTGCCCGGGGGCGAGGGGCCGCTCGAACTCGAGGTCTTCCTGGCGGACGGGGCCCCGCTGGACGTGAACCGCTCCAGGGCCGAGGATGGTGGCGCGGTCCTCGTCGCCCGCCTTCCGAAGGCCGAGCAGGACGCCCCCTTCCACATCCGGGTCTTCGGTGGGGGCAACCAGGGGTTCTACTCGTTGTCCATCCGGGACCCGAAGGGGGGAGGGCAGGACCAGAACCAGCGGCAGGACCAGCGCCAGGAAACACAGGAGCCCCGGCCCAGGCCACAGGGTGGGCAGACCGTGCGCGAGCAACTGGACGCGATCGACCGCAACGACGAAAATCTGGAGGCTCGGGAGGCGGCCCGGAAGTTCCCGGCCCGCGAGTACGTGCCGGAGAAGGACTGGTGATGGATCGGGACCCCAGAGCGCACAGGGCCGATACCGGCCGTTTCACGATCTCTGCTTCCGGGTTTCCAGCCTTGTCCCTGTTCGCTCCGAGACCCGTGACCGCGGCAGAGGCCGTGTTCCCTGGCCGTGTCCGTGACACGGTGACCGTGACCGTGGCTGCCGCGGAGTCCCTGCCGGAGCCCAGACCCCCGACCCCGGACCCCGGACCCCGGTTGCCGCCGGACCGGTTCCAGTCCTCCAGTCCCCGTTTCCGGTCATTGGTTTTCCGTTTCCCATTTCCCATGTTCTTTCGGCTTGTCCTTCCGATGGTCCTCGTTTCCTGTCTTTCTGGCTCCCTCGCCCTTGCCCAGTCCGTCACCGTGACCGCGGACCGGACCTCCCTGGCCCTGGGCGAATCTCTACGCCTTCGGATCGTGATGCAGGGACGGTTCGAGGACGCGCGTGGACCCGACATCCCCGACTTCGACGTGATCGGAAAGAGTACGGGAACTTCGATCTCCGTCATCGGGGGCACGGTCCAGCAGGAGCAGCGCGTAGACCTGACCCTGGTCCCACGGCGCGCGGGCCGCCTGCGCATCGGCCCGGTGGAACTCCTATCCGACGGGCGGGTCGTGGCGTCGTCGCAAGCCCTGACCATCCAGGTCTCGGAGCGACCAGGAGCACCCCCTGCCCCCCAGGGGCCACCCCCGCAAGCGCCGGCGCAGCCCGCCCCGTCGCCGCAAGCCGACGAGGCACCCCCGGAGCCGACCGCGCCGGGTCCGCCTGATCAATACGCGGGCCGCCAGGCCTTCCTGTGGGCCCACGTGCCGGACCGGACCCTCTACGTGGGCGAGCCGGTCTATGTGGAATACGTCCTTTTCGTGCGAGCCGGCCTACCGGTGCAGGGGGCGCGGGCGGAGCGACTGCCGGATTTCAAAGGGTTCGTCGTGGACCAGGCGGCTACCCCGGAGCACCAGGGCCGCCGGGTCCGGGTGCGCGGCGTGCCTTACGACGCCTACGTCCAGTGGCGCGGGGCCGTGACCGCGCTCGGTCCTGGCAAGGCCACGCTCGACACCATGTCCGTGATCCTTGTGACCGGGGACCTGTTCTCGCAGCGAGGTTACCGCGTGTCGTCCGAGCCCGTGGTGGTTGACTTCCAGGACCCCCCGGCCACGGGCCGCCCCGCGGACTTTTTGGCCGGGACCGTGGGGGCCTTCGTGATCCGGTCCGTGCTGGACAAGGACCGCATCCGGGTCGGGGACTCGGCCCTCTTGACCGTGACCGTGTCCGGGTCCGGCAACCTGCGCGCGGTCAAGGCCCCCGACGTTCAGGTTCCGGAAGGGCTGCGCGTCTCGCGCGTACCCTCGTCTGACCTCGACGAGCGGATGGTGGACTTGGGGGGTGTGTCCGGCCGCCGCCTGTTCCAGTTTCTCCTGACGGCCGAGCGCGAAGGGGAATACGAAATCCCGCGCATGGACCTCGCCTACTTCAACCCCGTGACGAGCCGGTACGAGCGGTCGCACACGGACCCCCTGCGGCTGGTCGTAGCGGGTCACGCCACGGGCGGTCCCGTCCGCGAGGTCCGCGCTCCCGAGGGACGCATCGTGGAGATCGTGGGGTCCGCGGACCTCTCCGAGCGACCGGAACCCAGAACGATGACTCCCTTTCCGGCCGAAGTGGTCGGTGGGTTCCTCGCAGGGCCTGTCCTCCTGTTCCTGGGCGTCGAGGCTGCTGTCCGGCACCGGCAATGGCGCTCCCGCAATCACGAGGCCCTGCGGCGACGCAAGGCCCTGTCGGAGGCCCGGACCGCGCTCCGGCGCTTGGCCCGGACGCCGCCGGAGGACCCGCGCGACTTCTGGGCCGGACTGGACCGCGTGATCCGCGACTTCCTGAGGGCGCGGTTCGATGTCTCCGCCGACCTTCCCCACGAGGAGGTGCGCGCGGCCCTCCTCGCCCGCGAGGTCTCCTCGGACGCCGTGGAGGTCCTGGTCGCGGAGATGGACGCCTGCGCCTTCGGCCGGTTCGCGCCGAGCGCGGCCCAGGACCAGGACCGTGGAGCGTCCCTGGATCGGGTGCGGGCGTGCCTGGCTGCCCTGGACCGCGCGAGGGACGGACAAGGGTCGAGATGACGCGGACCTGGATGGCAGGAACGGTCGGGTCCGGGGTCGTCCTGGCCGTGCTCTGGATGACCACGCCCCCGCGGGCCGAGACCCTGGACGACCGGTTTCGCGCCGGGACCGCCGCCTTCGAGGCCGGCCGGTATGACGAGGCCGCCCGCGTCTTCCGAGACCTGCGTGAACGCTACCAGTTGACCTCGCCCGGCCTCCTCGTGAACCTGGGCGCCGCCGAGTTCATGGCCGGTCGCCCCGGGGTCGCCCTGCTCCGGTTCCACGAGGCGGTCCTGGCCGACCCCGATTCCCGCGCGGCAGACATGGCCCGGGTCAACGCCGAGCGCGTGCGGGCCGCGCTCAACGAGCGCCGTGGCGAGGGCGGGACTGGGTACGTCTTCGGGCCCTATCACGATGCCTGGACCGCCCTGTTCGGGTGGATGCCCCCGCGCGGGGCGCTCCTGACCTTCCTTGCGTCCTGGACGCTCCTGTTCCTGTCGCTCGCAGGGTGGCGGGTCCTTGGGTCCCGGGCGCGGCGGGTCCTGGGAGGGGTGGCGGTCGCCGCGACCGCCGGGAGCATCCTGACCGGGTTGTCCGCCTACGGTGCCGCGCGCGTCGCCTCGTACGAGGTCGCGGTCGTCCTCGAGGATGGTGCGCCCCTGTATGACCGCGAGGACTCCATCGAGCCCCGCCTGGCCTTGCCCGAGGCCCTCGAGGCCCGGGTCGTGGCCCGCCGAGGGGCCCTGGTCCGCATCCGCCTCTCCTCCGGCCAGGAGGGATGGGCCCCCGAGCGTTCCCTGGGGTTCCCGAGCGTCACAGCACCGTGATCCGGAACACGACGCCCTTCTCGTCCGGGCAGGCGAGTTCTTCGATGGCGGGCACCCAGTCGTCCTCCGGTGTCGGGTCGCGCTGCTTGAGCATCAGGAACGGCATCAGGGACGACAGGGCGTACAGGCACACGCTGTGTCCCGCCGGGACCTCGAGCCGCCCCTTGCCCCGGATGTAGAAACAGTCCCCGACCTGGTGCCTCGCCCCGCACCGCTCGCGGACTTCCCTGACCTCGACCTTCAGTTCCCTCATCGCGACCTCCGAGTTTGCCTTCGAGGTAAGATAACAGGAAGCCGCCGTCGCGGACACCCGGACGACCCACGCCCGTGATCGTCGGGTCATCGCCGCCGCATTCTCGTCGCCGTGGGCGCAGGAGTCGGTGGGGACGATTCACGTCCTTGCACCGCGTCACTCGGTGGGTGACCCGACGCACCGGTTTCCCCCCACGCCCACGCCCACGCCCAGGAACAGGGTCGAAACGCCGCGTGGCACCCGACGAGCAATCCGCGATGTCGTTTGACACAGCAGCCATGCAGGTCTCAGGGGGTC
>JBBIPO010000109.1:0-12264 GCA_037442805.1 Deltaproteobacteria bacterium | reverse complement strand
TCGTGGGGTAAGCCAATTCTGAGACCCCGAGGAGACCCGCATGGATCTTGGCCCAATCAACATCGCGGATTGCTCCGGAATATTGGGCCAGACAGGCCCCAGGCGGGTCTCTTCCCCCACCACGTCCGACTGCCTCGCCATCACTCCCGTTCGGCCTCGGCAGCGCGGTCGAGGCATCGCTTCACGTCATCGCGGGCGTAGAAGGCGCGGTCCTTGGCGGACACGCTCCGGCGCACCAGGGCCGCGAGCGCTCGAAGGCCTGCGGCCCGCTCCTGGGCGTCCTCGACGGCCTCGACCTGGCGCAAGAGCCCATCGAACCGACCCTTGACGTCCCGCGGGCGGACGGCGGCCAGCATCGCCTCGATGGCGAATCGAAACCTGGCGGGGGCCGCGGCCGTCCCTGGTGTCGCCAACCCGGGTGTCGGGACCGGCCGCGCAAAGCGGATGGGGTCGCCGCGGGGTCGGGCAGGCCAGCGGGCAGGCTCGACCGGGTCGAGCCGGACAAAGCCGAACAAGGGGTGGTCCATGTCCGAGCGAACATAGCGCCTGGTCTTGGGAAAGACCCTGGACCTGGCGTCGTAAGCCGAGGCAGGGAGCCGCCCGATCCGGTGTCCGGCGTCCTCGAAGCGTCGCAAGACCTCGAGCCGGGCCTCCGGGTCCGCGACCTCTCCCGTCGTCCCGCACCAGCCGACTCCGAAACCGAGTCGCAAGAAGACGGCCTGTGCCGGGGCGTCGTGGACCTGACGCTCCAGCACCTCGAGCCAGCGAACGATGTCACGGAATGGGGAGCGCCGCTCGAAGTAGTCTCGCTCGGTTTGCAGCAGGGCGAGCACCCGCTCGCGGCAGACGGCCGCGAACCAGTCGTGGGTGAAAGGGATGTCCTCGCGCCAGCCAAGATGTTTCCTTGAATCACTTTTTAGCAAAAAGTCATCTATGGAAATACGAATCGTACTCTCGGCGCCGGGCTGGACCGCCTCGCAGGCGAGCCAATAGTCCTCTTCCCGCTGCGCGGAGTCGTCACGGGGCGAACGGACGCGAATCTGGACGATGCCCAGGGAATCGGATGGAAAGGTCGCATCCGTGATGGCGACGGCCCGAAACCAATCGTAGTGGGGTTTGTCCTCGTGGCCCCTCAGGCATCGCTCGACCGCGCGGGCCGCGAACTTCGGTTTGCTGGGGCCCAAGTGGCGCACTGCGGCGCTTGCGGCGTCTCGGCTGCAAACCGACCGCAAGACCGCGGTACGCAGGGAACCCTTCACCGTGCTCCCCGGCAGCAGGGGCGCTCCCCGGCCGTCCCGGACATGGACCCGGATGTCCCGCGCGAGGACCCGAGGCCGCACCACGCGCATCATGGCCTCGCCGCCGTGGCCGCGCAGGTGGGCGAGCAGCTCTTGGGCGGTCGGCGCGCGTCCCTGGAACCCCAGGAAGAAGTCCGGACAGGCCCGGATCGCGGCCTCGACATCCAGGATGACCGAAGAATCGCCCTCCTGGACGACCTCCTGAGTCGTGGACAGGACCGTCCCGCTGCCGACGTGGACGGGCGACAGGACGGTCAGACGGTAGACCTGGGTCGCCACGGGTCACCTCGCTCGAAAGCCCGCCTCGATGCTGACGGCGCGCCCGTCCCGATAGACCGGATGTCGGAGCCCGGGTGCCGGGTCGGCAGCCGGGTCGAGGACGCAAACCACATCGCCCACCGGCGGCTCGGTCCCGTGAACCAGCGCCCCCTCCGCGATCATGGCGACACGCCGTCTGCGAAGCGTCATGGCCCCGGGGGAGGTCACGAAGCCACCGCGCTGCTCCAGCCGATAGGACGACTGCTGGAAGCGGCCCGAGGCCCATTCCTCGCGCGTGGGGTGATACAGCGACAGCAGCAGGTGGTGGCCCCGACCGAGGTCCGGAGGCGTGAAATCGAAACACCCCTCGACATCGAACTGCCCGCGGCCCGTCGTTCGCCGGGACCCGACCCCGGCAAGCCCCAGGACGCGAAACGCATCAACCATCCCGCCCTGAAATGAATCATCGCACTCCATCACGACGCCCAGGCGAAACAACCCCCCGACCACGAAGACATCCGTTACCTCGAAGAGGAGCGATTCGATGGGGCCGCCGGTCCAGCGGTCCACCGCGAGCCCGGTGCGCGTGCCCACGACTGCGAGGGGCGTCCTGCCTCGGTCGGACCAATCTTGAAGGACCAGTTCCCCAGGTCCTTGCGCGATGGTGCGCCCGCGCTCGGGCGCACGGCCGTCGAGGACCGCTGCGAGCCACACCGCATCCGCGTACAGGACCTGCTTTGCCGCCTTGCGGTCCAGCCCACCGACCGGGCGGACCTTGCAGACATCGGGAACGGGGAAGAAGACGCAGACCGCCCCGTCCTGTTGCCGAAGCACCGGGAGCGCGGAACTGACGCGGAAGGGGGGATTCGCCGCAAGGCGGTCCTCGCCGTCCACCTCCACGCCAGAGCCCGCGAGCGCGCTCGTCAAGGCCGCGGAGAGGGTGTCCGACCGGAAGAAGAGGTCCGCGGCGCGGCCGCTCGCGCTGACCACGGGCGTCTTCAGGTCAAGCACCGTCAGAAACCGCCGCACGGTCTTCCTCCTCGGCTTCCGGGGGTTCGACCCACGGGACGGACCAGTCTTGAGGGGTGTGAGGCACAAACCCCGCCCCCTTCTGCGACAGGTCGAGTCTGGCCACGTCGGTCAGGTGGATCCGCACGGCCCCGTATCCGCGCGTGCCCTGACCCCCGAGGTAATCGGCAGCCAGGAGACGGAGTCCCTGTTTGATGGTATCGAGATATTTCTTCTCGTCATCGTTTGCACAGATATCGAGGACCACCTCGAACCGGAACTTGGCCCCGGCCGGGACGCGCTCGAAGTTCCTCGGGTTGGCCTGGGAGGTGAGGCGGTCAATCGCGACCTCGGTCTTGACCTCGACGAAGGGGGCGGACAGGTAGCGCCAGGTCTCCATGTCGCGGGCGCAGGCGTCCTCGAGATGGGCATCGCGGACGACGAGCCGCCCCACGCAGCGGATCGGGGTTTTCCCGCTGGCCTCGTTGGGAGCGGATTCGCCCCCCTCGCGGCGGTCCCTGCGGCCCTCCTCGGCGGCCACGCCGAACAACTGGCAGACCACGCAGACCCCACAGCGACAAGACGGCACCCCTCCCCCCCGGTCGGAAGGACGGCGATGCCTCGCCACGTCAATCCCCTGGCCGTCGCAGCAGAATCCGGCCTTCTCGAGCAGCGCCCGTATCTTGCCCTTGAGCGTGCTCCCCGGGATGTAAGGCCTTCCCGTGGCCGGGTCCTTGACCACCACCTTGTCCGACCCGCCAATCTTGAGGCCCACGTCCGAGCCCCCGATGTGCAGCCCGGTCAGGGTCTCGATGATTCCGCGCAGGCGGATCTTCGCCCGAAGGGTCGGGAAAGACGATTGCTGGCTCATCCCTGCCTCCTTTCGCGGTGATAGGCAACCACGGCCTCGGCGAACTCGAAGACGCAACGGGCCGTCTGTCGGGCCTGGTCCGGACCTTGGCTGACGATGACCTCCGCCGCCTTCTCGAGCAGTGCGTCAAAGGCGGTCTCCAGGGGGCGGGCGGCGTTTTCCCGGTTGGCCATGTACTGAAGTTTCGGCCTGAGGAGTTGAAACTCCGTGGCCAGGGCCGCCGGATTGATGTCCATCAGTCGAGCCTCGATTCGCAACAACGACCCGTAGAAGTTGCGGAGCTGCGCTGCCTTGAGGTATGCCACGCCCCGGGCCACTTGGTCGGCCACATCCACCATGCGTTTTCCGTCGCGCCTCAAGATCGCCTCGATGTCCTCTTTCGACGGGCGAAACGGCGCCTCCCGGTGGTCATCGCGACGCCCGCCGCGGCCAGGGCCAGGCCCGGGTCGTTGGGGTGCTCCAGGCCGTGTCGGGTATCCCATGCGAGTTGGGTCGTGAGTGTCCGGCATATCCACCTCCATCTATCCCAAGATTACACCGCGCTAACCCCCGGGCCTCGTCAACAGAAAGGCCCATTCCGCCACCACCCCAAGGTACTCGATCAAGGCACGGGTGTCCGAGTTCGGCATGCTGCCCGTTTGAAGGATTTGTCTCAATAATACATCCAGGAATTCCTTTGGACTACGATGCATCTCGGCCACCCTCCGGAAGGAGTAGTGGGCCAACCACATCCACCGATGGGAGTTGACAGCGTCCCGCAACGACCGATGCCCGCTCGACCAGCGATACAGCGACGCGATCCAACGAAGCGTGCCCAAGAAGGCCCGTGGAAGAATCCCGGAGCCGGTCGGAAGCGCAGCCCAGGTGAACGCACCGAGGTTGGCCTGCCGCGGCGACAGCCGCCCGACCATCTCGACCAGGCGCGCGGCCAGGGCACCCGCGCGCTCCAGCTCGGTCCACGACAGCGGAAGATCGAACAGGCAGATGGCGTCCTTCGTCTTGTTGCCTCGCTGGAAGCCCTTGGCCTTCCGCTCGGCCTCGAGCGCCCGGCGCGCAGTCGCGATGAGCGGGGCGTTTTCGTCCTGGATGGCGACTCCGGCCGACAGGGTCAGCGCGGAATTCCCGCCGCCGTACGCCTGGAACTCTTCGCGAAGCCACTTCGCCACCGCCGGGACCGCGTGAAATGAGCCGACGAGGAAGCAGTCGTCGCCCCCGGAGAAGACGATCCGAACCGTGTCGGGCCAACGCCTGCGAACCTCGCTCGGGACGTAGGCCCCGAAGAAGACGTTCAGGGACCGGGAAAACGCGGCGAGGCGCGAAAACGTCTGCTCCTGCTTTGGGAGGCCCCGCTCGAACAGGTCCCCGAGCGAGTCCACGTCCCCCCGCAGGACGCCAAGGCGCGGGACGCCAGGGTTGTGCGCCGAAAGCGTCGTGAACTCGATCGGTTCCGAGGTCGCGAGGGGCCAGAAGATGCGGGCGCGCCCCTGTCGAGCGTCCTTGACGACGTCCTCTTTGGAAGGCCAGTCGAGCGAGAGGACGACCGAGGGCGCCGGCGGCGCCGGCTCCTGTTCCCTCTCGAAGACGTACGTGACATCAAGGGGGGCTGGCATCTGGAACGTGAGCGTGTCTGGGAACGACGCTCGACCCGACAGCCGGTGAATGACCTTGACGCGGCCCAGTTGCCGCCCGACCTCCTCGATGCGCGCGCAATGGGGGCACTGGCGTGACTCGCGTCGGGTCTCGCGGCCGCACTGTTCGCAATCGTACAGACCGAAGTCGCCCAACCCGAACACCGCATCGTAGGGACGCGAAGCCATGCGACGAAGCCGAGTCTCGTTCAGGTGGTCGAGGGCATCTGCCCATCTGGAACCGATATTGTGTTCGACGAAATCCGTCCCACGAAGTGTTGCGAAGCCGACTGCGAAGCGCAGGAGCCCGCCCGTTTCGTTCCACAGGGACAGGTCCACCTCCTCGGCGAGCGCGGCGACATCGGCAAGAATGCTCGACGGGAGCAACAGCCACACCTTGCCGCCCCCCTGGTAGAGGATGCAGGTCGGCGGCAGGTCGAACCGGGACACAAGCCACGCCCCGACCGCGTCCTGGAGCAACTGGATGAAGAAGGACCGTCCGGTCAGCGAGCGACGAGCCCCTCCGGACTTGAGGGCATGCAGATACGCCTGGATGCCCGAGATGTCCGCACAGACGAGGGCGTATCGCGGGTCCGCGCGGTCGCGCACGTACCGCTCGTCGGCCTCGACCCGGTCGTCGTAGGCGATACAGGCCGCCAGCGCCGCCGCGGACCGCGCATGGTCGAAGAGCGACACATCCCTCGGTGTCGAAATCGTTGAGGCGGGAACATTCGAAGTGTAGCGTTCCAGGAGGTGCAGCGTCGCGTAAGCGACAAGGCCAAGGTCCGCGGCCGATGACAGGGACCCGATGGCGGCCGCGGACCCACCAAGGTCCTCCCACAGCGCGCGATACGCGCGCGGATCGCAGGTGCCCGCATGCATCGGGAACAAGGTCTTCCGATCCAGGCGGAACTCGGACAGGGGGAGGAAGCGGTTGTGCGGCAAGGCGACAGGGTCGCAGCCAAGCCGGGCCAGCAAGGACTCGAGCGCGACCGTCGCGGGACCCGCGGTGGGATGGTCCTCGTTCTCCGGTCGGTCCATGCCGCTCGACAGGCGGTCCGCCTCGGCCACGACCCATTCCAGCGGGGTGCTCGGGGCGTGATGTCGAGCAGCCCAGCCAAGGAGGTTGTCCCCCCCGCGACCGCTCCACAACGACGGCAGGTAACGCTCGATGAACGAGCCGGTCCAGGCCGCGTGAAGGTGGGAAGGCCTGGCGGTGGTCGAATCCGTCGGGCAGAACGCGGCGACGGTCTGGTCGTCCGGCCGCTCGGAAGCCGCGCGCTGCCCGACCTTGCCGATGTCGTGAAGGAGCGCTGCCACCGCCACAAGATGGGTCCGTTCCTTGCGAGTCATGCCTGCTTCCCAGCCTCGATCACCAGCCGATATCTCCCGAGCCCGAACACCGTGCCCTTGCCCACGTGCAGGACCTCTCCGAGTCGCAGGAGGGGCCACAGCGCGCGCAAGGCATCCCCCTCGTACGTGACGCGGCCCACGAAGCCTTCCAGGGGGATGGTCCGCTCCTGACGGGTCGAGAATCGCGACAGCGGCCTCCAGGTGATGTCCGATGCCACTTCCCGCACCGACCCTTCCGACGCGACCTGCTCGAGCGAGGTCGGGTCCCAGTCCAGCCCCGCGTGAAAGTACGCGAGCGTGGCCGCCCGAAACGAGAGCGAGCGGACCAGAACCTCCAACGCGGGCTTGCGCAAGAGCGCGCCGTCCCCGACCAGCCGGGTCGGCGTCTCGAAGTGCAAGGCGAGGCGCGTCGCGCCATCCTGGTCGCCCGGGACCCCTTCCACCACCGTGGGCTCCGCCAGGGGCGCGAGGTCATCGCCCTCGTAGAGGACCTTGCCGCCGGGGCCCCCGTCCACGGCGCGCACCATCTCGAAGCGCGCTCGGGACGCCCCGAGCCCGCCCTCGGCCATGCGCCGGACCGCCACCACCAGGAACGGAAACGCCCGGATGGCCCGGCCGAATAGCCGTACGCCGAATCCCACGCCGGCCCCGGCCTCGAGAGGACCGCTGTCCGGCGGCGGCTCCAGGACCAGCGGGTGCGGGACGGTGGTCATGGCGGGATACCGCTCGGCCCACGGAGGCCGCGGGGTCTCGAACAGGTACGCATACGAGCAGGCATGCAGGAAGGGACAGTCGCGACAGTCGCGCACCCGATGGGCCACGCAGGCGGTCCGCCGCATCGCCCTGGCCAGGCCCCCGCGCAACGTGGACCCGAGGTACCTCGGGAGCCTCGCGGCCTCGCGAGCCCGCAACTCGAACCACACGCGGGCGTGCGGGATCGGAGGAACGGCCGCCGGGGCTGACCCACGTTCCGCGACCTGGCCGTCCCGGTCCGACCGACGCCTGTTGCCGCCGGAAGTGGTCATGGCCCCGTTTCCTCGCCGTGCATCGGATGTCCGTTCCGACAGTGCCGCTGATGCTACGCGATTCCACATCGGCGTCAAGCCCCCGAGGTCGCGCAGGGCGATGTCCGTCACGCGTCGTCGCTGAAGAGGTCGTCCAGGCCCTCGGCGATAACCCGTGCGCTGACCAACACCCGGAACAAGAGTTCCAACATTTCTTCCGCGGACAAGGCCCCAAGCACGGCCCTTGCCGTCTGGTCACCAGCAGCCGGGCCGCTACCGGCTAGACGAAGGATGGAAGGGGTTTCTGACAGCCGACCCTCAGCGCAGACGATTTCGCAAGAGGGATCATGGGGTTCGGGTTGGTTGGCCGGCCATCGGACCGAAGGGGAACAAGAGCGGCGGCTCGCGCAACCAGAATCGGTGCACTTCTTCGTCGTAAGTCATGATGTCGAGACCGCGCCACGAAACGTGGACACGCCCGCATTGAACCACGGCCTCCCACATCTTGGACCTCCCCCTCCAGGGGGGACCGATCCGGTCCACGCAGCGCAAGTTGACGGCGGTCGCGTCTTCGCCCTCGTCAACCGTCCAGGCCACCGCGCGCCCGGACCCCAAGACCAGGACGAGACGGCTCAGCAGGGTCTCGGCGGTCCCGCGAAGCCCAGGAAACAGGCGGTCCAGACGCGCCGCGACGGCCTGGGCCATTGCGAGCGACGCCTCGCAATCGAAGCGGCACGGGACGTGGGGGATCAGGCGGAAGGGCGAGGCCGGGTCCAGACAGTTCAGCGGCCACCAGAAGGCCCGACTGCGCGCATGGGCCTGCCGGTGCAGGTCGTCCAGGGTCGCGTCTGGGCCGGCTGCGACGAACGCCTCGATGCAGCACCGGGGGTAGCCGAGGGCGCGCCCCATCTCCCGTGCGAAGACCGCGGCCCCCATCGGGTCGGGTCCACGCTCCGCCCGCACGAACGCGCGCTCGAGGTCCGCGACCCGGCGGGCCGTCGCCGCATCCCGGGCGAAGAAGACATGGACCTCCCCCGCCCCGGCCCGGTCCTGGTCAGGAGGCGGATCCTCGACGATTTCGTGCGCGAGCCCGGCCTCCCGGATCAGCGCGACCTGGCCCGCCAGGTCCGCAGGATTCACCGCCACGCGACCCGCGGGGCGCACGCCCTCGGCCACGGCCAGCAGATGCACGCGACCCGACAGGAAGGTCGGGGGATGGTCCCGGCGGGCCAGGCCCGCCGCATCGAGGGTCACGGTGCGCGCTCGCCCTTTCCCGAACGGGCGCACCTGGACTCGCGGCCCCTCGCGCCGCACAAACTCGTTCCACGCAAACCCGTCGCACGCCAGGGACAGACGGCAGGAGCGGCACGCATCGAAGAAGACCCGCTCCGGGTCCTGAAACTTCAGCTCCAGGACCCCCTCCGGGGCGCGCACGACCAGGGCGTTCGACACGACGCGGTCCGGGTCCAGCGACGGCAGGCGGCACAGGGCCAGTCCACGCACGGCCACCCGGCGGAACCGCGCGGCCGCCCTGGCCACGAACGCATCCACCCCCGCGACGATGGCCTCCTGGTCCACCTCGGGATCGTGCGGCGCGACCCGGACCTCCAGTTCATCCGCATGCCAGCGGTTTTCGAGGGCGCGTGCGAGCCTGCCATCGCACACGATCAGGGTGACGTGCGCGAGCAGAGCGCGAGCCCGCAGCGCGGTCACGACCTCGGGCCGTGGGGCGCTGACCGCGTCGAAGGCGATTTCGTTGACTCCCGACTGGACCAGGACCGCGACCTCCCGGTCGGACGGCGCGCCGCCGTCGAGGCGCTCGGCCCGGATCCGGCGGAACCCCGCGTCCCGCGCCGCCAGGGCCATGCCGCACAAGGCCGACACCCCTGCCCTCCCCCACCGCAGGACGACCCGGTCCCGCCGGTCCGGCGGCAGCGAGGCGACCCACGCCCGAAACGGCGCGACCTCCGGCGGGGCCGGCGTCCGCGTCCACGTCACGACCAGCAGGGGTGTCATTGGACCTCGTCGGGAGTCACGCCCGAACGGCGCAGGGCCTCCAGGCGGGCCAGTTCTTCCTGGATGGCCCAGGCCTCGCGCTTGAGCGCGGCCCTTCGACGCTTGCGGGTGTAGACGTACAGAAAGAGCCCCGTGATCACGACCCACAGGACCGCCGCGCTCGTCAGGAACCACACGAGGGAACCGGTCCGGTCCACCTCGGCCGCCGCGCGTTCCCATGCCTGCGCGACCGATGCGCCAACGACGTGCTCGAACGCGGCGTCGAAGGGCATCCCACTCGCGACCTCGGCGATCAGGGCCGACACCCCCGCCGGGGCCGCCGCGCGGTGCAGGTGCCGCACGAAGAGCATGGCCTGAGCATAGGCGAGGTGCACCGCCGGCGGGTCCACGGGGAACCCCTCCGCGAGGTCTTCGATGTCGAGCCACGCCCCGGAGGCCGCGGCCCCAAGCGCAACCTTCAATCGCTCGCCCACGTCCTCGGACGCCACGAGCATGGCGACCCCCTCGTGGAACCAGCGCGGGACCCGCCGGCCGCGCAGGGCCGTGTCCAGGTACAGGTGGGCCAGTTCATGTTCGAACGTGTCCGCGGCGTGGAAGACCTCGTTCCCCCGGGCAGACAGGACGATGACGCGGCGGTCGGACAGGGCCAGACCCGCGACCCACTCGCGCACGGGTCGTTCCGTGCCCACCATGCGGCTCATGGCCTCCTCGTCGGAGGCCACGCGGACCTCGATCCGCCGGTCGTCGTGGATCCCCAGGAACCCGAGGACGTACGCGCGCTTGTCCTCCGCGACGCGGGCCAGGCGCTCCGCCACCCCTTTGGCCCCTCCATCGGCCACGAACCGGAAGTGCGGCGTCTCGATGGCCTCGGCCTGGGCCGTGGTGGACGCGAACAGCACGAGCGCCCCGACGATCCACCACCGCGTTTCCATGCGTCAGGGCCGCTGCCAGAAGAAGCGCGAGCGCGAGGAGGTCAGGTCCAGGATGAACCCGAAGTGAAAGGCGATCCGCCCCTTCTCGTCGGCGAGGCCGGCGGGCGGGTTCAGGAACGGGGCGGCCTCCCGGAAGGCGCGGACCGCCTCGTCGTCCAGGAAGGGCAACCCGGATTCCCGGACGACCTCGATCCGCTGGACCCGGCCCTCCGCGTCCAGGATCACGCCGAGCACGGTCAGACGGTCCCGCGCGCCGTACGCGGTCCCGGTGGGGTCCCGGGCCCGATACACCGTGGCGGGGTCCCACTCCTGGCGGACCCGTTCCTTGACGCGCTGGAAGAAGTCCCAGTACTTGAACGAGCGCGAGTTCACAAGCGTGGTGTCCCCCTCCCGGTCCACCCCCAGGAAGGCGTCGTCCGACCCGCCGCCCCCCCCGTCCCCACCTTCCGTCCCGGCGAACCCCAGACCGGACCCCACGGACAGGCCCAGCGGTCCCCCCAGGCCGGACCCCGGGTCCGACATGTCGCGACGGAGCAGGGCCTCGCGACCTTCCAGCCTCCCGGTGGCCTTGGACTCCTGCCCCCGGGCCGGCGGCGCGGCGCGCTCCGGCGTGCGCGTGGCGACCCGCGCGCCAGCGGACGGGGTGGTCCGACGGGACTCCCCGGCGGAGGCCGGCCTTCCGGAACGGACGCGTGCGCGCTGTTCCCGCTCCACCCGGGTGTTGTATCGGCTCAGGAATCGGGCGTTGTCCGGCGGCGCCTCCTCCCGTTCCGGGGGCGCGATGTCCACGACCTGTCCGGATATCTTCTCGGCCTCGCGGGCCCCTTCCCGACCACGCGGCTTCTCGACGAGCCGCAGCGGGACGGCCGCGGGCCTCGCGGGCGGTCGCACGTCGAGGGACGCGAGCAGAAAGACGAGGACGGCGTGCAGCAGGACCGAGAGGGCGAGCCCCACCCGCAGACCGTGCCGCTCCCGGAATGCCTGGGAACGCGCCGCATCCATCGCCCCCCAGTGAAGCATCCTAGCCCCCGTCCTCGGCCTTGCGCTCGACCGAGGCGGCGAAGTTCTTGACCCCGAGCGAGCGCAGGGTGTCAATCACCTCCATCACCCTCCCGTACGGCACCGTCCGGTCCCCGTCCACGACGGCCTGCACATCGGGGTTTTCCTTCACGATGGCCGGAACCTGGCCCCGGACCTGGTCCAGGGTCACCGCCTCGCCGTTCAGGAACAGGGAACCATCCCGCGAGACGACGAGCGCCAGGGTCGTCGTCGTCACGTCCTGACCGGTAGCCGCCTCGGGCAGTTTGACCTCGATGGCGTTGCGAGTGATGTACGTCGCGGTCACCATGAAGATGATCAGGAGGACCAACATGATGTCCACCATCGGGGTCACGTTGATGTCCGTGATGATCTCGCCGTCTCGGTCGGGTTGTGTCGAGGCCACGCGCCACCTCCACGCGCCTGCTTTCTACTATCCGTCTTCAATGGGGGACGGTCAAGGCCGGGGAGGGCGAATCCGCAGACGGTGACCGTGACTTTAGGTCGCTGACCGTGGCCGGGTCCGTGTCCGCATCGGTGACCGTGTCGGTGAACACCGCGGAGCCCCTGCCGGACCCCGAACGCCCGACCCCGGATCCCGGGTGCCGCATGGCGCGGCCTGAAGGCCGCGCCGCCGCCGCGAAGTGGACCTGGCTTCGCCGACGCTTCGCGTTCGCGGTTCCACGGAGCCCCTGCCGGACCCTGGTTCCCGTGGGGACGCGAGCGCCTGCTCGCGTAGGGCCGCGCGAGCGCCCGCTCGCGCGTGGGTGCGCGGGCGGGGGGCAGCAGGGCGCCTTGAAGACCCAGTTGAAGAACGCGTCCCATCCCCATCCCTGGTTCCCGTGGGGACGCGAGCGC
>JBBIPO010000108.1:0-12520 GCA_037442805.1 Deltaproteobacteria bacterium | reverse complement strand
CCATGGGGACGCGAGCGCCTGCTCGCGTAGGGCCGCGCGAGCGCCCGCTCGCGCGTGGGTGCGCGGGCGCTGCCCGCGCAGGACCGTGGCCGTGTCCGTAACCGTGTCCGTGACCGCCACGGAGCCACCGCCGGAACCCGGGTCCCGGAACCCGGACGCCAGAACCGGTTCCCATGGGGACGCGAGCGCCTGCTCGCGTAGGGCCGCGCGAGCGCCCGCTCGCGCGTGGGTGCGCGGGCGCTGCCCGCGCAGGACCGTGGCCGTGTCCGTAACCGTGTCCGTGACCGCCACGGAGCCACCGCCGGAACCCGGGTCCCGGAACCCGGACGCCAGAACCGGTTCCCATGGGGACGCGAGCGCCTGCTCGCGTAGGGCCGCGCGAGCGCCCGCTCGCGCGAAAGGACCCCGGCGCTGCGCGCGCACTTGCCTCGCCCCGTTTCCCATCTCCGGTTTCCCATTTCCCTGTCCGCGGCCGTGACCGTGGCCGTAACCGTGTCCGTGACCGGGTCGGCCACGGAGTCCCTGCCGGATCCCAGATGCCGGATCCCGGACCCCGGACCCCGGAACCCCGACCCCGCCCCTTGCCGCGAACCTACACCAGGACCCGCGGAACGGATTCCGCGATCCGCGTGGTCACCTCGTAGTTGATGGTCCCGGCCCATTGCGCAAAGCGCTCCGCCGTGATCGCCTCCTCCCCGTCCTGGCCGAGCAGGACGACCTCGTCCCCCGGGGCGACGCCGGGCACGTCCGTCACGTCCACCATGATCAGGTTCATGCACACGCGCCCGCGCACCTGGGCGCGCCGCCCCCGCACCAGGACGTACGCCATGTTGGACACGCCCCGGTCGTAGCCGTCATAGTACCCCACGGGCAGGACCGCGATGCGCGTGGGATGCGTGGTCCGGAAGGTCCGCCCGTACCCGATGAACTCCCCCGGGGGCACGTCCTTGACCTGGGCCACGCGGGTCTTCCAGGTCAAGGCGGGCCGCAGCGCGACGCGCTCGCGGTGCGTCAGGGCCGCGGCCACGAACGTCTCGGTGGAGGGCCACATCCCGTATGCCCCGATCCCGACGCGCACCAGGTCGAGGTGCGCCTCCGGCCACAGGATGGTGGCCGCCGAGTTCCCGGCGCTCCGGACGGGGACGTCCAGGCCCTCGCGCCGCAGGGCCTCGACCGCCTCCAGGAACCGCGCCATCTGCCCTCGCGCGAACGTGTGGTCCGTGGTGTCCTCGATGTCCGCGAAGTGCATCGAGAGCCCGAGCAGGCGTACCCACCGGCTCGAGGCGATGCGCCGCGCCAGGTCCAGGACCTCGGGGAGCCTCACGCCCTGGCGGTTGGTCCCGGACTCGAACTTCAGAAACACCCCGGTCGGCGCGCGCGACGCCTCCCCCGCGCCCTCCAAGGCCTGGACCAGCGTCGCGTCCACGACGGTCGGCTCGATGCCGCCGAGCGCGACCGCCTCCGCCGCCTGCTCCGGGGAGAGCGGCCCCAGGACCACCACGGGGAGCGACAGCCCAGCGGCCCGGACCCGTCCGGCCTCCCACAGGTCGTGCACGCACAAGGCGTCCGCTCCGGCCTCCGCGAAGACCCGGGCCGCGATCTCCAGCCCGTGCCCGTATGCGTTCGCCTTCACGACCGGCGCCAGACGGCAGCGGGGCCCCACGAGCCTGCGGAACTCCTCGACGTTGTTGCGCAAGGCCTCCCGAGACACCTCGCACCACGTCAGCCGTTCCGCCATGCCCCTCTCGCCGCGCCAGACCGGCGCACGATACGACCGTCACCTGGCGACCAGCGCCTCCACCTTCGCCGCACAGATGAAATCGTTCTCGGACAGGCCGCCAATCGCGTGCGTGTGGTAGTGGACGCGGCACTCTCGGTACCCTACGAGCAGGTCCGGGTGGTGGTCCTCCCGATGGGCCACCCACGCCACCGCGTTCACGAAGGCCATGACTTCATAGTAATTTTTGAACACAAATGTCCTGGCGATCCCGACCCCGTCCCGCTCCCACCCGGGCAGCGAGGCCAGGTGCCTCGCGACCTCGGCCTCCGACAGCGGAGAAACCCCGCCCTCGCAGGGCTTGCACCTCCGGCTCGCCAGGTCGCACGCCTCCTCGGTCACTCCCATGTGCGCCTCCTTCGTTCCCCGACGACCTTGATCAGAACCTTCCTGGGGATTCACGAACCCCCGGCGGTTCGGGATGTTCATCTCCAGGTACTCGGTGTGACTCTTCATGACCACCCCCGGCACGACACGGTATCACTTCGAGGCCGCGACCGTCTTGCAAACGAGCACGTACAGCGCATTGGACAGGCGGTTGAGCCCGTGGATCAGCCGGTCCCGGTTGTCGGGGGTCAGGTGGGTCGCCCCCGCCAGGCAGTCGAGGGCCGCGATCTCGACCTCGCGGCACGACGCGCGCGCGAGGTTCAGGCGCGACACGACCGGCCCGAGGTCCGGGTCCGGCGTCACCCACCCGACCCCGAAGAACTCCCCCGTGTGGTGCGACAAGCGGTGCAGTTCCTCGGCCCCGAAGCCGTGGATCGTCAGGTCCGGCACCGGCTTGCCCGTGACCTCCGCGGACATCAGGGCCCGCAGATACGACAGGACCTCCCGCAGGTCGCGCTCCAGGTCGCCCATCCCGGCGCGCCGGGCCTCGACCGCGGCCTCCAGGACCTGCGCGTGCAGGAGGTCCAGTTTGCCGCGCCACCGGATCACCGGATGGTCCTTGCGCACCAGCGAGCGATTGTCGAACAGGTGCGTGTAGTCGTCGGGCTTGGCGTCCATCTCGAACCCGGAGCCGTGAACCCGGTAGGGCCGTCCCGCCCCCTTGGGCCTCGCCGCCTTCCCGAACGTGGCCGCCAGGTCCTCGACCACCGGCGCCGGCGTGAGGTCCTGTGGCCGGACCGCGAGGTCCAGGACCGCCTCCTGGAAGGCCCGGGCCGCCGCCTCGACCTCCGGCTGCTCCCCGACCAGCAGGCCGCCCGCGAAGTTCGTCTCGGTCGGGGGCGGGTAGAAGACCTTCATCTCGACCCGCGCGGCCTTGAGCGCCGCGTCGAGCCCCAGGATCGCCTCGATGGGGGGCGCGATCAGGTACGCCATCGGCGTCCCGGGCTCGACCCCGGCCTGCCGCGACAGGTAGCGGCCCAGGCTCGGGATCACGTGCGGGAAGAAGGCGCAGCGCCCCTCAGGGTCCGCCGCGAAGAACCACGCCTGGTGTTCCAGGTAGCGCAACGTCGCCTGGACCGCGCTCGACACCGCCTCCTCGTCGGCGCCCGCGAAGACCCCGATGATCTCGCCCGAGAACGGACCCGAGGCATGGGCCGCCCCCGCGTAAAACGACTTCGCGTACACCACGTCCGCCGGGGCGGCCTTGGTGCCCTCGTCCAGGGCCGCGTACAGGGCGTCGTCGCTCGTGCAGGTGATCATCCCGATGGCGCGATGGCGCGGCTCCAGGCCCAGGCGCGCGGCCAGCTGCGGGTGCACCGCCGGGATCATCCGCACGGCCAGGACCTCGGGCTTGATGGGTTCCAGGATCATGCCCGGCTCGTTCCTCTCCGCCGCCTACACCCCCGTCTTCCGCTCCCGCAGGGCCTTCAGGCACAGGGCCGCGACCTGCCTCGCCCCGGCCTCGGGGACCAGGCCCCCCTGGTGGATGTTCGAGATGACACTGCGCTTGGACTCGTTGAAGTCCTGGACCCGCATCCACGTCACGTACGCCCCGAGCGACTCGGCGCTCTTGAGGCCGGGCCGTTCCCCGACCAGCAGACACAGGACGTCCGCATCCACGGCGCGCGCGACCTCGTCCCCGCACGCCACGCGCCCGTTGCGGATCACGAACGGGGTGCCCAGGCGGACCCCGGCCCGCTGCAACTCCCCGGTCAGGACCGGAAGGACCCGCGGGAGGTTCACGTTCAGCGCGGTGGCCGATAGCCCGTCCGCGGCCACCACCTGGACCTGGGGGGACTTCACCCCCTTCGCGCGCACGGCCGCGAGAGACTCGTCGTCGAGCCGGCGTCCCAGGTCGGGGCGGAGCAGGAACTCCCGCTTGTCCCGGGCCGCGGAGCGGAGCGCCACGAGGCCGAGCCTCGAGATCACCTCCGGGTCCACGTCCGACCACACGGCGTCCCGGGCCGCCGCGTGGTCCGCCCAGAAGGCGAGCAGCGTCTCGGTCCGCGTCCGCGTCCCCGCCCGCCCCACGCCCAGGCGAGCCGGCGTCTTCCCCAGATAGAAACTCCGGTCCCCCGCCGGCCGCCAGGTCCCGAGCGCAGGCGGGAGCGGCGGTTTCCCCCCCATCCACTCGGCGACCCGCTTGGCGAGCGCCACGTCTTCAGGGTCGGGCTTCTTCGGGACGCTGCGCGACACCAGGGGCACGCGTCGTGCCGCCGCGGAGGCCGGCCGTTCTCCCGCTCCCTTCCCGACCTCCCGTTCGACCAGGTCCCGGACGAGGTCCCTCAGCGCCTTCTCATCCATTCAGTCTCCGCCGTCTCGACGCCCCCCGGCGCGCATCCCCCGCCGCTTCGCCCGTCTCCGCCTCCCCCATTTCTCTCAAGAAACCGTGGGCGTGGGCGTGGACGACCCCGCATACGCCGCAGAACGCCCTCCACTCCGCCGTTTCATCCATCCGGGTGCGCGCGCCCATGGCAACTCATTTCCCATTTCCGGTTTTCTGTTTCCCCTGTCCTCTCCGTGGCCGTGACCGTGACCGTGACCGTATCCGTGGCCGCCACGAAGCCACTGCCGGACCCCGGACGCCGGACCCCCGACTCCGGATGCCCCGGGTCCTCACAGAAACACCCGCAAATCCCCCGCCAGGCTCGTCAGACGCCCATCCCGCATCAGTCCCATCCGCTCCATCCACGCCTCGAACTCCGGCGTGGGCCGCAGCCCCAGGACCTCCCGGATCGTTGCGTTGTCATGATAACTCGTTGACTGATAGTTTAGCATCACATCATCGCCCATCGGAAGACCCATGAAGTAGTTGGCGCCGGCCGCCGCCAGCAACACCGCCATGTTCTCGAGGTCGTTCTGGTCCGCCTCCTGGTGATTCGTGTAACAGACGTCGCACCCCATGGGCAGGCCGTGCATCTTGCCCATGAAATGGTCCTCGAGCCCGGCCCGCGTCACCTGCCGGCCGTCGTACAGGTACTCCGGCCCGATGAACCCCACGACCGTGTTGACCAGGAATGGTTGGAAGTGGCGAGCGAACCCGTAGCACCGGGCCTCCATCACGACCTGGTCCGCCCCGTGATGCCCGCCCGACGACAGCTCCGACCCCTGTCCGGTCTCGAAGTACATCCGATGGGGACCCGTGGAGGTCCCCCTCTCGCGGATCATGGCCGCCGCCTCCTCCATCATCGCGAGCGAGATGCCGAACGCCCGATTCGACACCTCGCTCCCTGCGATGCTCTGAAACATGACGTCCATGGGGCAGCCCTGGCGCAGGGCCTCCATCTGCGTGGTCACGTGCGCGAGGCAGCAGTGCTGCGTGGGGATGCCCCGCGCCCGCGTGAACTCGTGCAGCCACTCGAGCACCGCCCGGCACGAATCCACCGTGTCCGTGACCGGGTTCACCCCGATGAGGGCGTCCCCGGACCCGTACGTCAGGCCCTCCATGGTCGAGGCCAGGATCCCGTGCGGGTCGTCCGTGGGGTGGTTGGGTTGAAGGCGGACCGACAGCCGGCCCGGCAGACCCACGGTGGTGTTCGCGTGCGTGACCACGCGGATCTTGCTCGCGGCGCGGATGAGGTCGAGGTTGGACATCAGTTTGGCCAGGCCCGCGATGCACTCGGACGACAATCCCCGCCCGACCTCCAGGAGCGCCGCGCCGTCCGTGTCGGACGACAGGACGTACTCCCGCAGTTGCGCGAGGGTCCAGTCCCGCACCCGGCCCTCCACGCGGCGGTCCAGGTCGTCCTGGATCACGCGCGTCACTTCATCCTGTTCGTACGGGACCACCGGGTGGTCGTTCAGGTCGCCCACGGTCAGGCCCGCGAGCACCCGCCGGGCTGCCACGCGCTCGACCTGCGTCTCGGCCCCGACCCCGGCCAGGGTGTTCCCTGACTTGGGCTCGTCCGCGCGTCCCAGCACGGTCTTGAGGTCCGGGAAGGTGATGTTCCGCCCCCGGATCTGGGTCGCCAGTTTCATCGGGCGCGAGCGTATCCCAGGGCAGGGGCCGGATCAATCGGTGCCGACGGCCTCGACCCGGTTGCGGCCCCGCTGCTTGGCCCGGTACAGGGCCTGGTCCGCGGCCCGCACCAGGGCCGCCTCGTCCGGCGCGTCCTCCGGATAGGCGGCCACGCCGATGCTGATCGTGAGCCGCCCCCCTGGTTGGTCCGCCTCGTGCTCGAAGGGATGGGCCTCGACGATCAGGCGCAGGTCGCTCGCCAGGATCAGGCCGTCGGTCCGCGAGGTCCCCGGCAGGATCACCGCGAACTCCTCGCCCCCATACCGGCAGGGAATGTCCGTGGCCCGCAGGCGCTCCCGCATCAGCCGCGCGAGCGTGCGCAGGACCTCGTCCCCGGCCGGGTGCCCGTGCGTATCGTTGTAGACCTTGAAGTGGTCCACGTCCATCATTAGGAGGGATAGCGGGGTCCCCATGCGTTGGGCGCGGCGGACCTCCAGGTCGAGGACCTCCTCGAAACGGCGCCGGTTGAACAGTCCGGTCAACCCGTCCGTCACGGCCAGGGCCTCCAGGCGGCGGTTGGCCTCCTCCAGGTCGCGCGTGCGGGCCCGGATCTCCTCTTCCAGCCGGTGGGTGTGAAGCGCGATCTGGCCCGCCATCTGATTGAAGGTCCCCGCGAGGTCCGCCAGTTCGTCGTCGCCCGCGACCGCGGCCCTGGCGGTCATGTCGCCCCCCGCGAACGAGCGGGTCGCCTCGGTCAACCGGCGCACGGGCCGGATCACCTGGCGCTCCAGGCGCGAGGCCACCACAAACGCCGCCACCCCTGTGACCACGAGGACCGTCACGAGGGCCTGCCAGAACAGGCCCATCAGACTCTCCCGCACGCGCTCCAGCCCGACCCCCGCGACCACCGTGCCCCACCGGATCCCGGGGCGGCCCGGGACCGCGGTCACCACGGGAGCGCTGACCAAGAGCGCGTCGCCCTCCTCGCGGACCAGCGGCCCTTCCGCTTCGGCCGCTTCCGCGTAGAACCCCTCGGACAGCCGGCGCCCGTACTGGCTCGGGTCCGTATGACCGATCACGCGCCGCTGCGTGTCCAGGATGACCACGAAGCGGATGTCCACGTCCTTGAGGCTCTGCTCGATGAGCCGGGCCAGCATCCCGTCCAGGTCCTCGATCCGGCCCGCGGCGAGCGGCCCCGTGCTCGCGACCGACAGCATGGAAAGGAAGGCCCGCGCGCGCAGCGTGGCCTCCTCGATGTGCGTGGCCCGATGGGCCCGAAACATCAGGAGCCCCAGCAGGACCATCGCGCCTGCGACCACGCCCAGGACCGAGGCCAGGACCTTGACCCGGAGCGTCATGGGGCCTCCCCGTTCGGGCTTCGGGACGCGCCCATGACCTCGCGGACCTCGTCGTAGAGCCGGTCGTCCGAGCGGGCCCAGCCCGCGACGTCCACCAGACGGGACAGGGCCGCCCGGCCCTCGGGATGCGCCGTGTTCAGGTGGTCGAGGGCCTCGTCCAGACGGTCGAGCCACGCGGGGTCCAGGTCCGGCGTCGCGACCAGGGCGTCCAGCGGGATGCGGCCCGTGATGGCCAGGATGCGCAGGGAGGCCGTGTCCATCCCCAGTTGCCGGGCCCGCTGGACGGCGCCCTGGAAGGTGGCCCCCGCGTCCACCTCCCCGGACAGCACCGCGCGGATCACGGCCTCGTGGCTGCCCAGAAACGGGGCCTCGGCCAGGTTGCGGTCCGGGTCGATCCCCTCCTCCTCGAGCCAGTGCCGCGCGAAGAGATACCCGGACGCCGACGACGGCTCCACGAACGCGACGCGCCGCCCGGCCAGGTCGCGGCCCCTGGTGATGGGGCTCTGGTCCCTCACGACCAGGTAGCCCGAGTAATGTACCGTGCCCCCCACGACCAGGGTTCGCAGGAGACGCAGACACGGCACCCGTTCCCTCGCCTTGACGTACGCCAGGGGCGGCACGAGCGCGATGTCCAACGAGCCCTGCGAGATCCACTCCGCAAGTTCGTCGTACCGCGAGGCCGCCTCGAGCTCCACCGGGACCCCGAGCCGCGCGGCCAAGAACCGGGCGACCGGCTCGAATGCTTCCTGCTGGGTCCGGGTCCCCCAGAAGCCCACGAGCCCGAAGCGGACCCGGTCCGGAACGCGGGTGCCCGCGCGACACTGCCCGCTCGCCGGGGATTCGGACGTCAGGGCGTCGCGGGACCCCGGTTCGCCGGCACAGGCGACCAGGGCGACCCCGAGGGCCGCTGCCACCGCCCCTTCGCGGAGCCCACGCCCGCTTGGTCCCTGCGCGGCGTCCTGCCGCCGCGAGCCTCCCTCGCCGGTCCTCATCCCTGGGTCGCTCCGGCGCTCGTCCATCCCGGATATCGTCCGAATGCCGCCGAACTCATAGAACCCATTCCCCCCGGGGTCAAAGGTCCCCCGGGTCCAGCGGGGCCGACGAGGTCGCGCCCGATCGCCCGAGGCACTCGCCTATCTCGCGGACACCCGGATGGATGCCGCTCACCTCGAAGACCGCCGCCGTGTCGTGCGCCCCGTCCGCCACGACCAAGGTCTCGGCGGTCCTGGGGTTCTGCCCCTCCAGAGACGTCCGTGCCGCTGGCAGGAGGAGCATCCGCCTCTTCACGTCGTCACCTCGCGAGGACTCGAGCCACCGGATCAGTTTCGGTCAGGCAAGGATGATATCCGATCACGAGGCCGCGGACGGGACCTCAATGCAGGACCCGCACGCGGATCGTCTCGGGCAATGCGCGAAGGCCCTCGGCGACCTCGCGCGTGGCCTCGCGGTCCATGTCCAGGACGAGGTAGCCGATCCGCTCGTTGGTGCGCAGATACTGGCCCAGGATGTTGATGCCGCGCGACGACAGGAGCCCGTTCACCGCGGTCAGGACCCCGGGGACGTTGCGGTGCACGTGCAGGATGCGGTGATGGTCCCCCTGGATGGGGAGGTCCACCTCGGGGAAGTTGACCGCGGACGTGGTGGAACCGTTGTTCAGGAACCGGATCAACTTCAGGCTCACGTCGCGGGCGATGGCCTCCTGGGCCTCCTCGGTCGAACCGCCCACGTGCGGGGTCAGGATGACGTTCGGCAACCCCTGCAACGGCGAGTGAAACACGGGATCCCCAGCGGACGGTTCCCGGGGGAACACGTCCACCGCGGCCCCGGCCAGGTGGCCGTCCCGCAAGGCCTCGGCCAGGGCCTCGATCACGACCACGGACCCGCGCGACAGGTTCAGCAGATACGCCCCCGGCTTCATGCGCCGGATCGCCTCGCGGTCCATCAGGTGGCGCGTGGTCTCGTCCGCTGGGACGTGCAGGGTGACCACGTCGCTGCGCGCGAGCAGGTCGTGCAGACCCTCGGCCCGCTTTGCATTCCCGAGCGCCATCACGTCCGCGATGTCGTGGTACAGGACGTGCATCCCCATGGCCTCGGCCAGGACCGAGACTTGCGACCCGATGTGCCCGTACCCGACGATCCCGATCGTTCGCCCGCGCACCTCGTGGCAGCCCTCGGCGCTCTTGGGCCACTGCCCCGCATGAACCGCCTGGGACTTCTCGAAGCAGCGCCGGAAGAGCATCACGACCTCGCCGATGACCAGTTCGGCCACGCTCCGGGTGCTCGAGTGCGGGGCGTTGAACACCGGGATGCCCATCTCCATGGCCGCGTCCAGGTCCACCTGGTCCGTGCCGATGCAGAAGCACCCCACGGCGAGCAGGCGCGACGAGACGCCCAGGGCCCTCGCGTCCATCCGCGTCCCCGACCGCAGTCCCACCACGTGGGCCCGCCCGATCAGGCGCGCGAGTTCCTCGCCCGAGGCCTTGCGGGGGTGCACGCGGACCTGGAAGGTCTCGCGACGGAAGGTTTCCTCGGCGGCCGGGTGGATGCCCTCCAGGAGGAGCACGTCAATCCGGTCCTTGGGGAACGACGTCGTTCGCGCTGGCTCGTCCATGCGTTTCCTCTCGCTTCGGGACGCGCGCCGGGAACCCTATCAGACCTCCGGGGCGCCCGCCAATGGGTCGGGGCGAAACGCCGGACTTCGCCGGGCCTTCCCGCGCGCTCCCTTCCCCAGCCAACCCCCCAGTCGTCGGGTGCCGCGCGGCGTTTCGACCCTGTTCGTGGCCGTGGGCGTGGGCGTGGGCGAAACCGGTGCGTCGGGTCCGTCACCGAGTGACGCGGTACGAGAGGGACGAGAATGACCCCGACCCTACTCCTGCGCCCACGGTGACGAGAATCAGGCAGCGATGACCCGACGATCAGGGCAACCCGGACAATCCGGAACCCCGAGGTAGATCATGGACACGATCGGGGCGAATCGCGTAGGGTACGTCCAGGACGAGCCAGGAGGACCCCATGAGGTTGACCCGCGCCGGCGAATACGCGATCCGGGCCCTGCGCTTCCTGGCGTCACGGCCCGAGGCGCGCTGGTTCGCGATCCAGGAGATCGCGGAGGCCGAGGACATCCCGCCCCAGTTCCTCGCCAAGGTGATGCAGCGACTGACTCAGACCGGCCTCGTCCAGTCCGCCTGCGGCAAGACCGGAGGGTACCGCCTGGCCCGGCCCGCGAGCGAGGTGGCCCTGGCCGACGTGGTCCTGGCGATGGAGGGCCCGATCTCGCTGAACACCTGCCTGCTGTACCCGCAGGAGTGCCGCTTCAGCGGGGAGTGCCGGATGCACCCGATCTGGGCCGAGGCCCAGGAGGCGATGCTCGGCGTGCTGAAGAGGTATCGCCTGTCGGAGATCGTGACTCCCGCCGAGCGCCCGGCGCGGTGCCGCGGGGCCGGCCGGAAATCCCGCGCGCGGGCCGCGGGCACGGAACCGGCCTGATCGGCGCGGGCCAGGACCGTCATGACCCGCCCCGCACGACCTCGAAGAAGGGGGCCAGGCGCTGGCGCAGGTGGTCGAGGTTCGCGAGTCGCGGGTCCGCCATGTCGGCCTCGATGACGACTCCGGCGGCCCCGGTCTTCCGCGACACCTCCCGCTCGACGCGGTACTGACCGAGCGAATATCTTTTGCATGAACGATTTGAGTGCAATATGAATCCAGACGCCCCGTACTCCTCGACGAGCCGCGACACGACCCGCACCCGGTGTTCGGCCCCGTGGTTCAACAGGATGTCGGTGTAGCCCCGGGCGAGCCCCCCGATGGGGTCCGACTCGTCCACCATCTGCGACACGCTCCAGGCCCCGGTGTAGGTGTCCGCGACCAGGGCCACGCCCTCGTCGCTGAAGAACCGCTTCAGGGCCCTGTGAAGCGGCCAGATCGCGATGTTGTCCCAGACCACGCGCGCCCGCTCCGGCTCCACGGCCGCGACGCCGGCCGCGATGCGCTGTCGCAGTTCCTCCAGGAGCATCCGGTAGTAGCGGACCGCCCGGCGCGTGCCGCGCAGGCTCACGATGGGCGCCATGTGCACGAAGGCGTCGAAGGACGTGAACGGGGCGGGCCGGTGGCGCGCGGTCTGCAAGATGTCGGCCCACAGGCGCAGGGCCTCCATGGAGCGCCGGGCCACGGCCAGGATGCGGCGCTCGTCGTATCGCCGGCGGGCGATGCGCGCCGCCTCCCGCGCGACTTCCACGAGTTGGTCCCGCACGTACGCCACGTCCGACTCGGACGAGGGGTCGTCCGAAAATGGCGTGTCCACGAACAGGAACGGCACCCCGTACCGGTCCGCCGTGACCCGGAACCAGTTCTGGACCGTGCCGCAGATGTTGTTGCACACGAGCACGAGGTCCGGCGGCGTCAGGGAGCCGAGCGGGGTGCGGCCTGTGTCCTGGCTCCCCACGTCCACCCGGAAGTACGAGCACAGGTCCTGCGACCACCCCATCTCCTCGGTCCGGCCCGACAGGTCGCGGCTAAAGTCCCGGGCCGCGCAGATGGCCGCGTGGTTCTCGGGGTAGAACGGGACGACCCCGTGGGCGAGCAGGACCTCGACCGGGGCGCCCGACGTGACCCACGCCACGGGCCGGCGCAGGAAGCGCGCGGCCCGCATCCACAGCACCTGGTTTCGTATCAGGCGGGGCAGGCGCCGGTTGGCGGCGAGCGGCCGTTTCACGACAGCCCCTCCAACAACGTCTCCACCCGCATCCGGTCCCGGGCGGACAAGCCCGGTTCGCGATCCACCTCGATATCCAGGCAGGCGACGCCCGCGTCCTCCAGGGCTCGCCGCAGGACCGGGACCTCGAACGCGTGCGGGTCGCAGAACTTGTGGCGCAGGAACACGGCGGCCCGCGCCTCGCGCCGCCGGGCGAGGGCGACCACGCGCTCCACCCGGGCCCGGCCGGGCTCCACCATCACCGGCCCGTGGCACGGGCGTTCCACCAGGCTGCGCGCGACGGCCCCGAGCAGGTCGTCCCCCGGCGTCACGCAGCGGGAGGCGGCCCG
>JBBIPO010000107.1:9339-12636 GCA_037442805.1 Deltaproteobacteria bacterium | reverse complement strand
TCACCCGCGTCCTGTACGACTGGTACCTCGACCGCTTCCACCCCGAGCGCCTGAGCGTGGGGATCTGACCGCGAGAGGAGCGCGACCATGGAATGGATCAAGCCCGGCACCAACGTGGATTTCATGAGGGCCGCCCGGTTCTGGGTGCCGTTCTCGATGGGGTTGACCGTGGTGAGCCTCGGGGTGGTCCTGGCCGTCGGATTCGATGCCGGGATTGACTTCAAGGGAGGGACCAAGGTCATCGTGGAATTCCGCGCCGGGGCCGGCGTGGACCGCGACGCCATCAAGAAGGTCGTGGACGAACTCGTGACGCGGCAGACCGGCCTGAGCGGGACCCAGGTCGAGGTCCAGGACTTCGACGTGGGGGCGGGAGGGTCGGCGGACACGGTGAAGTTCCAGGTCTTCACTGAGTTGCCGAGCCTCCTGACCCCGCTCAAGAAGATGGAGATGGCGCGCGAGATCGAGCGCCACTTCGGTCAGGGCACCGTGGTCGAGACGCCCTTCGAGGCCGGGGACAAGTTCTACGTGCGCCTGCCGGTCGCCTGGCCCCTGGACGCGGCCCGGGAGGAGATGCGCAAGGTCTTCGGGGCCGCCGGCCATGCGAGCATCGCCATGACCTCGGACAAGGAGGAGCAGGTCCTGACCGACCTCTACCGCGAGAAGGACCTCCTCTTGGGGGCCAAGGACGAGGAGGTCCGTGCCGAGGCCCTGCGGGTCGAGGAGGAGGCGCGCAAGAAGATCGCGGCCCTCCAGGACGACCGCTTCACGGTCGAGGTCCAGGCGGTCAAGGACCAGGTGACGGACGCCCTGCGCGCCCGGTTCGGGGACGCCTTCGTGGACGTCCTTTCGACTGCGTCCGTGAGCCCGTCCGTCGGGAAGGAGTTGTTCCAGACAGGGATGCTGGCCCTTCTGTACGCGATTATCGGGATTCTGATTTACATTGCGCTTCGCTTCGACGTGAAGTTCGCGCCGGGGGCCATCGCGTGCCTGATCCACGACGTGGTGGTGGTCCTCGCGTTCATCATCGTGGCGGACATCAAGTTCACGCTGCCGATCATCGCCGCGCTCCTCGCCATCATCGGCTACGACATCAACGACACCATCGTGGTCTATGACCGCATCCGCGAGAACCTCCAGAAGGGGCGCGGGGGCAACCTTCCGCAGGTGGTCTCGACGAGCATCAACGAGACGCTCTCGCGCACGGTCCTGACGTCGCTGACCACCGAGCTCGTGTTGCTCTCGATCATCCTGCTCGGGGGCGGGACCATCCAGGACTTTGCGATGGTGTTGTTCCTGGGGGTCATCCTCGGCACGTACTCGTCCATCTTCGTGGCGAGCCCCATGACCCTGTATCTGGACCGGCTGGCACGGAGGCGGGCCGCCGCGAGGGCGTGATGGCCTGGCCCGAGCACCTCCCGCGCGTCCCTCTGCCGCCGCCCCGCTGGGACTTCCTGGACCCAGACCCCGGCGTCGTCGAGACCCTGGCCCGCGACCTCGCAGTCCCGAGGCCATGCGCGGCGGCCCTGGTTCTTCGGGGGGCCACCGACGCGGACCGGGCGCGCGCCTTCCTGAACCCGAGGCTCGCGGACCTGCGCGACCCCTGGACCCTGCGGGACATGGATCGGGCCGTGGCGCGCACCCTGCGGGCCATCGAGGCGTCGGAACCGATCTGCATTTACGGCGACTATGACGCGGACGGGATGACGGCCGCGGCACTGCTGCTGCGGTTCTTCCGCGAGGTCGGGACCCCGGTGCGCGCGTTCCTTCCGGAACGGATGCGCGACGGATACGGACTGAACGGGGAGAGGCTTCACGCCCTGTGCGAGGAGGGCGCGCGGCTCTTCCTCGCGGTGGACTGCGGGACGCGGAGCCTGGACGAGGCCCGGGCCTTGAAGGCGAGCGGCGCAGACCTGATCGTGCTCGACCATCACCAGCCGGGCGAGGTCCTGCCCGAGGTCGCGGCCCTCGTCAATCCGCACCGCCCGGATTGCCCGTTCCCGTTCAAGGGCCTCGCGTCGGTTGGGATCGCCTTCTACTTCGCCGGGGCCTTGCGGCGGGCCCTCATCCGCGCGGGGCGCCTGCGCGAGGACGATGCGGACCCGCGCGCGCTCCTGGACCTGGTCGCGATCGGGACCGTCGCGGACGTGGTCCCGCTGACCGAGGACAACCGCATCCTGGTGCACGCGGGGCTGAAACGGATCCACGCCTCCCCGAGCCCCGGGGTCGCGGCCCTGCGCGCCGTGGCCGGGGTCGCGGACCGCCCGGTGACCGCGGGGGTCCTGGGCTTCCAGTTGGGTCCGCGCCTGAACGCCATCGGGCGTCTGGGGGACCCGTCGGTCGCGCTGGACCTCCTGGTGGCCCGCGACGCGGAGGAGGCGACCCGCCTGGCCGCGATCCTCGACCGCGAGAACGAGGCCCGCCGCCGGATCGAGGCCGAGGTCCTGGACGCGGCGCTCCGGCAGGTCCTGGAGGGGGACGCGCTCGCCCACCGCCTGCTGGTCGTGGCCGGGGCCGGGTGGCACCCCGGGGTCGTGGGGATCGTGGCGGCCCGACTGGTCGAGGCCTTCCACCGGCCCGCGGTGGTCATCGGGGTCGCGGACGGAGAAGGCCGGGGGTCGTGCCGCAGCGTCCCGGGCTTCGACATCGGGAGGGCGGTGACGTCCCTCGGGGACCTCGTGGTCCGGGCGGGGGGGCACGCCCTGGCCGCGGGGCTCACGGTGGAGGAGGCGCGCATCGCGGCGGTCACGGAGGCCCTGCGGACCCTCGGGGATCGCGAGGTTCCCGAGGAAGCGCTGGTCCCGCGCCTGCGGATTGACGCGGTGGTGCGCGGGCCGGACCTGACGCCGGACCTGGTCGAGCGCTTGCAGGACCTCCAGCCGCACGGGGTCGGCAATCCGGAGCCCGTGTTTGCCTTGCGGGGCGCGCGGGTCGCGGAGGCGCGCCTGGTGGGCCGGGACCGGCGGCACCTCCTGATGGTCGCGGAGCACGAGGGGGCGCGCCTCGGGGCGATCTGGTTTCGCGGGGCCGACAACGGGGGCTCGGGGGTCGTTGGGGACGACGGCGCGACCAGCGAGAACGGATGGGCCGGCCAAGCCGTGGACGTGGCCTTCACCCTGACCCTGGACGACCGCACCGGCGCGCCCCGCCTGAAGGTGCGGGACGTGCGGCCGGTGTCGTAGGTTCGCCAGGGTCTTTGTGGAGACGCGAGCGCGAGGTACCACTGTGCCTTGAAGTCCCACCTGAAGAGCGCGTCCCATCCTCATCCCTGGTTCCCGTGGGGACGCGAGCGCCTGCTCG
>JBBIPO010000107.1:0-9239 GCA_037442805.1 Deltaproteobacteria bacterium | reverse complement strand
CGCGAGCGCCTGCTCGCGCGTGGAGGCGCGGTCGCCTGACCGCGCTCCTGCTTGCGGAACCGTGGGCCCAAGTCCGGCATCCGGGGTCCGGAGTTTGCGGTCGGGCAAGGGCTTTGTGACGGTGACTGCCCCACTCGCGGTCAAGGTCGAGGTCTCGGCCCGCGGAGAGGCGATGGGTCAGGCGCGAGGCGAGAATGTAGAATGGGGTGTGGGCGGTGCCCGTGGGGGGCCTCGGAGGGCGCGGGGAGCGCGGGGCGGTCAGGATGCCTATTTCAGAGACGCACGACCCCAGCACTCCCGGCTGGACTGGGCAAGTCGCAGGGCTGCTGAGGCGGGTCGGGGTGCCGGTCGTCGCGGTGCGCGAGGGGCCGGACGGGCTCGCGGTCGAGGTCGGAGACGGGCGGGGCGGGGTCGCGGCCACGGTGGTCATGGCGCCGCTCGACCCAGACGGGCGGTACTACAAGGCGACGTCCCGCCACGGGTTTTTCTACCGGACCGCCGGACCCGAGGACGCGGACCTCCTGCGCCTCGTGGACCTGGTCATCGCGGTCCTGGCCCGCCTCGAGCACCGGCTCGCGCGGGGGCGAGGCCGGGGGGTCGCGCCCGCGGACCTCGACGCGGACCGCGACTTCGCCCGCCGCTTCGCGTTCGCGAGCGTGGACCGGGCCGTGGGGCCGGACGGCCGCGTCGAGGCCCAGGTCCTCGTGCGCCTGACCGGGCGGTGCAATCAGGGCTGCCCGTTCTGCTCGGCCCCGGTCCTCGCGGCGGACCCCACGGACGAGGACCTCCGCGAGTGCCTGCGGGCCGCGGCCGAGGCCTTCCCCGGCTGCCTGTTCACTCTGACCGGCGGCGAGCCGACCCTGCGCACTGGGTGGGCCGAGTACGCCCGCGAGGCGCTTCAGACCCCGGGTATCGGCCAGGTCCAGGTCCAGACCAACGCGGTCGCGTTCGCCCGGGGCCGGGCGCCCCTGCCGGACCCGGACTCGCGCCTGCTGTTCTTCGTATCCCTCCATGCGACCGACGAGTCCATCTACGACCTCATGACGTCGTCCCGGGGCCAGTTCGCGAGGGCCGTGCGTGGGGTCCGCGCCCTCCTGCGGGCCGGGCACCGGGTCCTCCTGAACGCCGTGGTCGGGTCCGCGAACGCCGCGCACCTGCCCGACCTGGTCGGGGCGGTCCCGGGCCTGTTCCGTGGCCTGCCCCTGCCCGAGGTCCACGTGTCGGTCCTGATGTGTCCGCCGCACCGGCCCGGGGCCGCGGAGTGGCTGATCCCTTACGAACACCTGGTCCCCCACCTGCGCCGGGCCGTGGACGTTGCTGGACGCCTCGGGGTCCCGATGTCCCCGCTCGTGGCGAGCACCCATGCCTCGATCCCGCCGTGCTTCCTGTCCCCGGACGAGCGCGCTTCGATGCGCAACCGCCCTCTGGTGTCCACCGGCGAGACGGGGTACGAGGACCCGTCGCGGCCGTGGGTCAAGGCCCGCGCGTGCCGGGACTGCGCGGCGGACGCGCACTGCCTGGGGGTCCCCGCGCCCTACGCCCGGCGCTTCGGGCTGGGCGGGCTGCGGCCCTTCTTCGACGAGGGCCGCGAGAGGGTCGTTCCGGTGACGGCCCGCACGCTCGGCGACCTGGACGCCCTCGTGCCCGAGGCCGTGGACCGTGCCCTGGACCCGGGTCGGGGCGGGGTGGTCCTGGACCTGCTGCCCCCGGAATCCGTTGCCCCGCCGGACGGGCCCGCGTCGTTCACCGACCTGTTCCATGCAATGCCCGAGGCCCTGCGCGCCCTCGGGGCCGGGGTGGTCCGCGTCCGCAGTCGCGCGGGGCGGCCCGCGTGCGTGTTCGCGGACGTGGCGGCCCAGGCCCTGCTCCCCGGAGGGCATCCGGACCCTGCCGGTCCGGGGGAATACAGCCCGGACTGTGCGTCCTGCGCGGCGCGGCCAGGGTGCGGCGGCGTGTCGGCGTCGTACCTGCGGCGCTTCGGGAGCCGGGAACTGAAACCATTTTCGCTCGCGCCGGGTCGCGAGGGGGTCTCCTGGCAGGACCGGGCGCGATGGCTCCTGATCGGGCAAGCGGAGGCCCGCATCCCCCTGGGCCGTCTGGTCCCGGAGGCGGACCTCCCCGACCTCCCGTGCACGCGGCCGTGGACCCGCCTGGAGTATCACGACGGGGGCACCTACGGGCCGTGCTGCGCGGACTACATGAACGGCCGCCACTTCGTGCCGTCCGGGACCTCGCCGTTGGACCTGTGGCGCTCGGACCTCCTGCGCTGGTATCGCTCCGAGATCCTCCGGTCCGCCCGACCCGCCGGGTGCCGCACTTCCTGCCCGGTCCTCGCCGGGAGGCTCGAGCCCCCGGCCCGTCTCGTGCTGCGCGGAGGGACCGAGGCCGCGGTCGAGAACCAGTTGCGCATGGTGGAGGCCCTCCTGGACCGCCGCCCGGACGCGGACTGGATGCCCACCTCCCTGTGCGTCCCGGTCACGTCCTTTTGCAATTATGATTGTTTGATGTGCGAGTGTGGCCGGATCGGGACCCTCGAGGACCAGAAGTCGCCGGAATTCTGGCAAGGGATGGCCCCGTTCCTCGACGCGGGCGCCGACGTGGACGCGAACGGGGGCGAGCCTCTCGCGTCCCCGGTGTTTCGGCGGTGGCTCGCGGACCTCGCGGTGCGCGACGGGCCACCCAGGGTCGCGGTCGTCACGAACGGGGCCTTCCTGACCCCGCGATGGATCGGCTCGTTCCCGCGGTTGCCCTTTCGGTCCGTGACGGTCAGCCTGAACGCGGCGACCCCCGAGACGTACCGGACGGTGAATCGGGGCCTCCCGTGGTCGCGCATCCGGCGCCACCTGGACGCCCTGCTCGAGGCCCGCCGGATCGGCCGGCTGGTCGGGGAAATCGTGTACAGCATGGTCATCCTGCGCGCGAACCTGCATGAGGTCCGTGCCTTCGCCGCGCTGGGCCTGCAAGACCGCGTGGGCGTGCGCTATCTTCTGCCGCAGTTCAACCGGAGCGGTCAGAGCATCCTGGTGGACGCCGATGCGATGCGCGAGGCCGCGGTGGCCCTCGACGACATCGCATTCCGGCTGGAGCGCGCCGGGCAGGCCCGCTGGGCCGAGGAGGCCCGCACCCACGCCCGCATCCTGCGGGACCGTCTGGCCGCGGGGCTCCTCGAACCCATCGGCAACGTGGATGGCTGACTGGTGGCCCGTCATCCCGTGCGCGACGGGACATACACCCCGGCCATGTTGGTCCCGACCATCCCCGCTTCGTAGGAACGGCGGTCAATCGGGGCGAGGGACGCGATCATGTCCGGGGTCATCAGCGGGTAGTGCCGGAGGAGGTCCAGGCGCGTCGCGATCTCCTCGAGTCGGTCGTCCTGGGTCCTCCAGGACAGGAAATCAAGGCGGCGCAGGTCCAGTGGGATGGAATAGTCACGCAGAGACATCTCACCATCAAGATTATAGTACGAAGGAAAGTAGGACAGCGCCAGTTCTCGCAGGGTGCGGAAGATTGGCTCCCGGAAACGCAGCCCCACGAAATTGGACTTGGCCACGGCCCCGACATGCCCGTGGCGCCAGAAGATCGCGACGATGTGGTCGTCGTCCCGGTGGGCCCGCAGGTCCACGAGGAGCGGCGGGTGCCCGAGCCGTTCCAGGGCCGCGGCCGCGAACAGGGCCCCATCGAAGCAATGGGCCTTGCGGTCGCGCATCACGCTGCGCGGCGACCGGTAGATCGGGTCTGCGCTGTACTCGACCCCGTCCAGAAACCCCTGGATGCGGTCCGGGCTCGTCAGGGTGTCGAGGAGTCGCGCCTCCTCCTTCGTCCACTTCTCGCCGCGCGCCGCCTCTTGCCTTCCCGGAATTCGGGCCATCGCGTCCCCCCTCACCACACCGTCTTGACCGGATAGGCACGTATCTCGCGGTCGGGCGTCAGGATCGCCAACCCGTGCGTGATGGCCTGGCACACGAGCATCCGGTCGAAGGGGTCCGCGTGGAGCGCGGGCAGGCTCGCGAGGCGCAGCGCGGATTCCTCGTCCAGGGCGAGCGACTCGATCCCGTGAGCCTCCCTCTGTTCGGGGACGAGGGTCATCGGGTCAGCGGGCAAGGGCAGCCTGCCGAGGGCGTGCTTGACCGAGATCTCCCACGCGGAGACGACGCTGAGATGGACCTCGTTTCCCGGATCGCGGAGGATGCCTCGGGCCTTGCGGGAGAGGTCCGGGCTGTCCCAGATGACCCACGGGAAGGTGCACGTGTCGAGCAGGACCTTCACCGGGGTCTCCCCCCGAAACCTTCGATCAGCGACTCGGGAAGGGGCTCGAAGAACGACGCCGGCAGCGTGAATTCGCCGTACTTGCCGCGGGCGAGCCCGAGCGGCCTGGGCTCGCGCCGGGTCCCGGCCACGGGGTGGATCTCCGCGATGGGGACGTTCCTCCGGCAGAGCACGACCCGCTCGCCCCGGGCGACGCGCCGGAGGATCTGCGAGAAACGGTCCTTGGCCTCGGCGATGTTGATCACCAACATGGCCTGATGGTAGGCCATGTTCATGGTCAAGTCAACCCGGGCTTCGTGACCCAAATCGTCGGATGGCACGTGGCGTTTCGACCCGCTTCGTGGCCGTGGGCGTGGGCGACATCGGTGCGTCGGGTCGCCCACCGAGTGACGCGGTGCGAGAGGGACGTGAATCGTCCCCACCGACTCCCGCGCCCACGGCGACAAGAATGCGGCGGCGATGACCCGACGATCAAGGCATGACGGGGTCGAGCCGGCATCCTACGCCGGGACCCGCGCCACGGGCAGCAGGACGTCGAAGGTCGTCCCCTGGCCGGTGCGGCTGTGGACCTGGATGTCTCCGCCGTGGTGGCGGGCGATGCCGAGCGAGACGGAGAGGCCGAGGCCCGTCCCCTTCCCCTGCGGCTTGGTGGTGAAGAACGGGTCGAAGATGTTGGGCAGGACGTGGTCAGGAATCCCCACGCCCGTGTCCGTGACCTCGATGACCACGAAGTCCCGGTCGGGGGAGAGGGTGGTGGTCACGGTCAGGGTCCCACCACCCGGCATCGCGTCGATCGCGTTCAGGAAAAGGTTCAGGAGGACCTGGCCCAGTTGCTGGCGGTCCCCGTGGACGGGGGGGAGGTTCTCGCCAAAACGGCGCACGACCTTGACCCGTGCGAGTTTGACCTGGTTCGACACGAGGGCGAGCGTCTCGGTCACGAGGTCGTTGACCTGCAAGAGGTCCGCCTTCATCTTGCTCTCGCGCGTGAAGTCGAGGAGGTTGCGGATGATCCGGCGCGCCCGCTCGGACTGGTCCACGAGGTCGCGGACCATGTCGAGCCGGTCCTCGTCGGACAGGCCGCGCCAGTCCTCGCGCAACGATTCCGCGGTCAGCATGATGTTGTTGATGGGGTTGTTCAGTTCGTGGGCCACGCCCGCGGCCAGGGTACCGATGGCCTTGAGCTTGTGCGCCTGGACCAGGAGGTCCTGGCGGTGGGCGAGTTCGCGCATCATGTGATTGAGCGCCATGGCGAGTTCCGAGAACTCGTCCCGGTAGCGCCGCCGGGGCGGGATCGGGGTGAAGACGCCCTGCGCGATCCGCCGCGTGTCCTGCATCAGGCGGTTGAGGGGGGCGAGGATCTGGCGTGCGAGGAAGTTCGCGAGGTACAGGCTCAACAGCAGGAGCAGGCCCAGGAACACGATCGGGATGCGCCGGGACACGTCGAGCATGGTGTGGATGGACTCGCGCTCCTTGGCCACGAGCCGCTCGGACATCAGGACCATCTCGGCGCCGTGGGCCCGCAGTTCCCCCTCGAACCGTCGGGCGCGCGCGCCCGCGTCTTCCCCGGACTCGACGCCCCGCGCGACCCCCTGGAGGAGTTCCTCGTATCGCTCGACGTGGCCCTCCATGGTGAGGAAGCGTTCGCGCCCCACGACTCGTGCCAGGTCGTCGCCCTGTTCTTGCAGGATGCGTCTGGCGGCGCGGACGTGCTCGATCGCGTCCTCGACATTGGTCCCGTACAGGAAGAAGTTCTTCTCGAACCGCCGGGCCTGCTGAAGTTCGAAGAGGTAGTTTCCCGCGGCCTCGAGAAACAGGAGTTTCTGTTCGACGCGGTTCAGGATCACGAGGGACGCGATGCTGCTTCCGAGGCTCAACAAGAACAGGAGCAAGAAGCCCAGGCCGATCCGCGCCCGGATCGAGAACGACGGGCGCTCGCGGAGCGCGCGCTGGATGTCGGCGCCCCGGTCCGCGCCCGCCGCCGGGTCCCCGGCCCCGCCGGGGTCCGTCCCGGGTTCACCGGAAGGCATCGAAGTCCCCTTGCAGGAACCGCTCCGCGAAGCGGCGGGCCGAGTCCTCGCCCTCCATCAGCATGTCCAGTTGCCTCGCGCAGGCCATCAACCGGCCCAGGAGCGCCAGCCCCTCCTCCGAGGCCGGCCTCGGGTGGCGCCGCAGCCAGGCCGTGACGAGGTCCCCGCGCCGGTCCACGCCGAAACCCGACCGCAGGAGCACCTCGGCCAGGAAGCGGGCCCGCAGGTCCCGGCGCCCGGCTCCGGCCCCGCCGCCCCGGAACCGGAAGTTCACGAAGTTGTTGTCCGCGGCCTCGCACAGCAGGGCGTCCACCATGGCGAAGTGGTAGGCGAGGCGCGCGTTCAGGTTCAGGTACTCGGGCCCCACGATGAGGTAGTTTGCCTCCCCGACCCCGCGGATCGAGGCCCAGGCGTCGGTCATGGTCGCGGCCACCACCGAGGCGAATCCCCCGGCGCTGACGGTCCGGCGGCCGGCCCAGGACACCCTCCCATCCGTCATGCCCCGCCAGAGGGCCTGGAAGGGCGCGGAGCGGACCTCCGACGGTGTCACTTTCGCCCGCGAGCGAGCCTGCGGGGCCACCGCGCCCCCGACGTCGAGCACGGTCAGGTTCATGGGGACCGCGGAGTCCAGCCGCCAGGTCCGGCGGCGTTCACGGCGCACCGCCTCGTCCCCCAGGTCGAACATGGCCCGCATCGCCCGCTCGTGCGTGTAGCGGACCATGTCATGAACTGACCGGCATCGCTCGGGCCGAAAGGACCGGGACAGGGGGTCGGTCAGGTTCAGGGCCAGGACGCGCTCGGCGATCGGGCCGCCGGCCCGTCCGCCCGCCTCGGCGTGCCGGAGCCGAACCCGGACCCGCTCGAGCACATCGGGCCACAGGGCGCCCTCGAAGACCTGGCGGTGCGTGGCGTCGAGGCTCAGGACCCGGCCGGGCTGGACCTTGGTGACCGCGTCCTTCACTCCGAACAGTGCCGGCACGCCGAACTCGCGCAGGAGCGTCGCCGCGTGTCCCGCGGGGTTGCCCTGCTCGGCGATCAGCCCCGCGAGGCGCTGTAAGACCGTGGCGACCTCGGGCAGGGCCTGTCGCGCGACCAGGATGGCTCCTTCCGACACGCCGGACAGGTCGTCGCCGGCGCAGACCGCGGCGGGCCCGACCGCGCGACCCGGGAAGATCGTGATGCCGCCTTCCAGGAGGGGAGGGCGGGACTCGGCAACCTGGCCCGCGTGGACCCGCCGGTCCACCACGCGCAGGGGTCGGGCCTGGACCACGTGGAGGCGCCCGTCCCTCGCCAGGACCCACTCGATGTCCTGGGGCCGCCCGAAGTATCGCTCGACCTTCAACCCGAGATCGGCGAGCGCGCGCAGGTCCTGCGCGTCCAGACAACCCGGCGCGCCCCAGGCGCCCGCGGGGCCGTCCGGGGCGCGCGGGACCAGCCAGGTCTCGGCGTCGGTCCGGCCCCGGACCATGTCCGCAGCCAGACCCGGCACCGCGTTCACGACCATCCGGTCCGCGTCCTCCTCGCGCGGGTCCCGGGTGTACAGGACCCCGGCGGCCCGGGCCTCGATCATGGGAAGGAACAGGACGGCCATCGGGGTGTCCACCTCGGTGCAGCCACACGTCAGGCGATACAGGACCGCGCGATCCGAGAACCGGCTCGCGAGGACGGAGCGGTAGGCCTCCTTCAGGCGATCCCTCGGGACGTCCAGGAGGCTGTCGAACTGCCCGGCGAAACTGAGCCGTCCGTCCTCGCCCACCGCGCTGGACCGCACGGCCCATGCCGGGGGCCACGGCATGGGAAACCGCATCACCCCGTCCGCGATGGCTTCCGCGATCCGCCCCGGGACGGGGCTGGACTCGATGAGTCCGCGGACCTCCGAGGTCCGGTGCCGGAACAGGTCGCGCTCGGTCACGAGGCTCAGATCTTTGAGGAGGCCCCGAATCCGGTCATGCAGGTCGTTTTCGTGCAGGAACAGGCGGTAGGCCGCGGTCGTCAGCACGAATCCCGCGGGGACGTGCTCGGGCAGGGCCACCCGGACCTCGCCCAGGCGGGCCGCCTTGCCGCCGACCTCCCTCTCGCGGGCGAGGCTCGCCGAATCGAGCGGGACCACGAGGGGCATCTCGGCCGGCGGGCGGGATTCGCGGAAGACCGCGCGGATCGCCCTCTCGATCTCGGCGTGGGCCTTGTACAGGGCGCGGTCCTTGTCATCGGTCAGGACGTTCAGGTCCTCGGCGAGGAGGAGGGAGGCGTCGAGCAGGTCGAGGACCGGCTCGCGGATGCGCGGCTCGCCCGGGTCCAGGTGAAACAGGTCGGCCTCGAGGTCCGCGAGCCGCTCCAGCATCTCGCTGTTGGCCGCGAGCACGCGCCGCAGGACTCGATAGCGACGGGCCATGGCGACGCCGGCATCCCCGGATCCCGTCCAGTCCGAATCGGTCCTCCCCATGAGGTCGCCTCCCGCCGAGCCGGCCGCGGTCCGGCTCATTCCTCCGGGGTCTTGGGGATCCCCGGGTGACCGAGGGCCCGGGCGGCCCGGTCCAGCACGGCCCTCAAGTCGCCCGGCTTGAACGGCTTCGCCAGGAACTCGAACGCCCCCTTGACCAGGGCCTCGCGCGCGACCTCGACCGTCGCGTATCCGGTGATGATGATCACCTTGGTCCGCCGCGAACGGGACAGGACGTGCTCGAGCACCTGGATCCCGCTGATTTCCTCCATCCGGACGTCCGTGACCACGATGTCGAACTCGCGCTCGGCGAGGCGCCGGAGGGCGGCGCCCGGGTCCTCGAACGTCTCCACCTCGAACCCCACCTTCTCGATGGCCGGCTTCAACCGCTTCCCGACGATGGGTTCGTCGTCCAGGATCAGGACGCTCAAGGGTCTATCCATTCTCGCTCCTTTCAGTGTCCACCCGCCCGCCCCTTCCTTTCATGGCAACACCCGCCCGCCCCT
>JBBIPO010000106.1:0-12764 GCA_037442805.1 Deltaproteobacteria bacterium | reverse complement strand
ACGGTCCAGTGGACCGTCCGATAGACGGGGGGGGGCGTGCGACGCCCCCCTTCAACGGTGTCCGGACTCTTTGAAGCTGCGTCCGACATCCGGAATTCGTGGGGTAAAGCAATTTCGAGGCACCGATGAGACCCGCATGGATCTTGGCCGAATCAACATCGCGGATTGCTCGGAGCACCAGCGTCCTTGTGGAAGTGGGGGGACCGCCTCTTCGGTCACGGCGTGTCCTTGGGGCGCGAGCGCGGCCTGCGCGGGACCGTGACTGCGGGCGGTCACCGTGTCCGCCTTGCGGGGTTCGCCGGACCCCGGATGGCGCGGCCTGAAGCCCGCGCCGCCGCGAAGTGGACTTCGCCGCTCCGGGGCCGATGCGTTCCCCCGCGGCGACCACGGACTCCGTCACGGACAGAATGTCCACTCCTTTGCGTCCGGAAGGGCAATCGCGCATACTCCCTTGCGTTGTCCTGGCGCGGAAGGGGCACGGCCATGGAGACACGGAACGGACGATGGTGGCGGGTCGGGTCCTGGATGTTCGGTCTCGTTGCGTGCGGAGGCGGATTGGGCGGGCCTGGCGATGCGGGTCCGGCGGATGCCGTGGGGCCGGCACCGGACCTCCCGGCGGTGGCTGACGACGCCGCACCTGTGGCGGAAGACGCGCTCCTCGACCCGGCTCCCGACCCCGGCAGCCAGGAGGTCGCGGACCAGGGGTCCGGAGAACCGTCCCCGGACCCGGGTGTGGTTCCTCCCGTGCCGTGGGGTCCCGAGAACCGCGGTTTCCTGCACTTGCGCGGAATCGTGCATGCCCACTCGATCTACTCGCACGACGGGTGCGCGCCCGACGCCCCGCCCATCGGGAGCGAGGCGTCGCTCCAGTGCCTCGCCGAGATGCGGGCCGCGCCCTGCCTGGCCGGGATTGACTTTCTGATGCAGACGGATCACCCCGGCAACGTGGCCGACACCTCGTTCCTCGACGCCCTGCACTACCAGCCCGGGGACGGGGACGCGATCATGAAGGACGAGGAGGAGCGCTCCCTCGCGAACCGGGTCACGTGTCCGCCCGGGAGCCTCGTGGACCGGTTCTACTTCTACGTGGGGACGGAGGGCGGGGGAAAGAACATGCCCGTGGCCCTGGCCGGACCGGTCCCTCCGGAGGTCTTCTCGACGGGGTACGCGGATTCCGTCCCGCTGGACAAGGCACGGGCCGCCATCGCGCAGGTGCACGCGCTCGGGGGCGTGGCCCTGGCGGCTCATACCGAGGAAAGCGACATTTCGGTGGAGCGCATCCTGGCCCTGCCCCTGGACGGCATGGAGATGTACAACTTCCATGCCAACATCTTGAAAGCCATGGATAATTTTGATCGCCTTCTCCTGCTGGACCGGTTCATGGGGACCGCGGGTCCGGACCGGCCCCTCGCGGACCTGGCGCTCCTGACCTTCCTGCAACCCACGACCCGCGATATCGAGAAGTTCGATCAGGCGGTGTCGCTCGGATTCACGGGCTCGTCCGGCCCCGACGGGTCCCCGCTCGCACCCCTGCACCTCGCCCACATCGCGGCCAACGACGTGCACCGCAACGTCGAGTTCCCGGTGATGTGTCCGGAGGGTGTTCGGCCCGACAACTTCTGCGGCACCCTCGCGGACAGCGGCTATCCGGAGTTCGCGGCCTTCCTGGCCACGGGAGGGCCCTTCCCGTTGAACGATGGGGATCGGCTGGATTCCTATGTGCGTTCGTACAAGTGGTTCTCGAATCATGTGTTTGTCAACGCGGACGACCCGGACCGCATCCGCAAGGCCCTGCGCCAGGGCCGCGGCTTCTCGGCCTTTGACGGCCTCGGGTACCCACAGGGGTTCGATTTCTTCGCCGTGTCCGGGGCCGGCGTGCACGAGATGGGGGATGAATTCGCGTTCACCGAGGGGACCACCCTGTACCTGCGCGCCCCGACCCTGGTCGAGCCCCCGTGGGGGCTGCCTCGAGTGGACGACTACGGGGCCGGGGAGGTCACGACCCGCCTCGTCCGGGCCACCGAGGAAGGGTCGGAAGTCGTCCTGACGCTCGTGGGCCAGGGGACGGCCGCCGCGTTTTCCGTCCCCGGCCCCGGGGTGTACCGCGTGGAGTGCGACCTCGTCCCGAAACACCTGAAACCGGGACTCCCCGGGGTCGAGGACCTTGCGGACGGCACGTATCCGTATCTCTACTCCAACGCGATCTTCATCCGGGAGGTGCCCCGTGGGAGGTGAGGTTCCGGTGCCTGCCTGGCGCCGGCCCATGGCCTGGCTTCGGCGCCTGTACGACTGGGTCCTGCACTGGGCCGAGACGCCCTACGGGGCCCCGGCCCTGTTCCTGCTCGCCTTCGCCGAGTCCTCGTTCTTCCCCGTCCCGCCGGACGTGCTCCTGATCGCCCTGACCCTGGGAGCGCCGCGCCGGGCGTGGTGGTATGCCCTGGTCTGTTCCGTCGGGTCCCTGGCCGGCGCGGTCCTCGGCTACTACATCGGGTACGGGGCCTGGGAGTCGCTGCGGGGCGTCTTCATCCCGTATGTGTTCTCCGCCGAGGCATTCGACCACGTCGGCCGGCTGTATCAGGACAACGCGGTCCTGGCGATCTTCACCGCGGCCTTCACCCCGATTCCGTACAAGGTATTCACCGTGGCCGCCGGCGTCTGGCACGAGCACGTCTCGCTCGCGGTGCTCCTCGCGGCCTCCGCGGTCGGCCGCCCCCTGCGGTTCTTCCTGGTGGCCGGGCTCCTGCGCTTCTTCGGCCCGCCGGTCAAGCGCCTCATTGACCGCTACTTCGACTGGCTCGCCCTCGCCTTCGGGGTCCTGCTGATCGGCGGGTTCGTGGTCGTGAAGCAGGTCCTGTGACGACGACCTTCCGGAGGGACCGGCTCACGGGCCTCGTTCCCTGTTCGGTCGTGTCCGTTCGTCGGTCGCGCCGCGAACTGGACAATGTGACCGTTTTCGTCTAGATACTCGCCGAGTCGGTTGGCCGGCCAGGGTCGGCGGGAGGTACGAATGGGCCAGGGGCCGGGGACATCGAGGCGAAGCCGGCCCGCGCACGAGTCTCTCCTCGCGCTCGTCCTGGAGCACAGCCTCAACGCCGTCATCGTCACGGAGCCCGACTCGACCATCGAGTACGTGAACCCGGCCTTCGAGCGCGTGACGGGCTGGAGCCGCGAGGAGGCGGTCGGCCAGAAGATGAGCCTCCTGAAGTCGGGAGAGACCCCGCGGGAGACCTATCAGGAACTCTGGGACACCGTGCTGGCGGGCCGGACCTGGCGCGGCGTGTTGAAGAACCGCCGGCGGGACGGGACGACGTACGCCACGGTCAATGTGATCACGCCCATCGTCGATCAGAATGGCCGTGTGGCCAAGTTTCTTGCGGTCCAGGAGGACGTGACGGGTCGGGCCTGGGCCGAGGACGCCGAGCGCGAAAAGCGGCGGCGGGACCCGACCACGGGGCTCCTCGGTCGCCAGGGGTTCGTCGAGGCCCTGGAGGCGTCGGTCCGGGGGGCAAGGTCCGGCGATCGCATGGCCCTGATCCTCCTCGACCTCGACGGATTCCGCCTGGTCAACGAGGCGCACGGGCACGCGACGGGGGACCAGGTCCTCGCGCGGGTCGCGGAGGCATTGCGCCGGATGGTCGAGGCGGGTTGCCCTGGGGCCCTGCTCGGCTACCTCGGGGGGGACGAGTTCGCGATCCTCGTGCGCGAGGAGTGCGCCAGGGACTTCATGGGGTGTGCGTCCCGGGCGCTCGCCGCCATCGAGGCCGCCCGGCACGACGACCTTCCGGCCTGGTGCACCGCGAGCGCGGGGGTCGTGCTCCACCCGGACGACGCGACCACGGCGTCCGGGCTCCTCGCCCGGGCGGACACCGCCGTGTACGTGGCCAAGGGGCAGGGCCGCAACCGCGCGCACCGCTACGTCCCGGAGGACCGCAAGGTCGCACGCTCTCGCCTGCTGGAACTCGACGCGATCCGCAAGGCCCTGGCCGAGGGTCGCTTCGTCCCGTATTTCCAGCCGATCCTGGACCTCGAGACCCGCACGATTCGCCACTTCGAGGCCCTGGCGCGCATGGTCCGGCCCGACGGGTCCGTCGCGACCCCCGCCGACTTCATCGAGACCGCGGAGCGCTTTCAGGTGATCGGCGAGATTGACCGGGCCGTGGCGAGGCGCGCCATGGAGGTGCAGGCCGCCTGGGCCAGGCGCGGCCACCCGTTCACGGTCAGCATGAACCTGTCCGGTCGCGACATCGGGGACCAGGAGATCCTGGCGGACCTCCACGCGGCCATCCTCGAGACCGGAGTCAACCCGTCCCGGCTGGTCTTCGAGATCACCGAGACGGAGGCGATCCGCGACATGGACCGAGCGCGGCGCTTCGTCGAGCGACTGCGGGCCATGGGGCCGAGGTTCTCGCTGGACGACTTCGGCGCGGGGTTCGGGTCGTTTCGATACCTGAAGGACCTGCCCGTGGACTACCTGAAGATTGACGGGGCGTTCATCCGGAGACTCCCCGAGGACGACAAGGACCAGTTGTTCGTGCGCGCGTTCGTGGACGTGGCGCGGGGACTTGGCATCGCCACGGTCGCGGAGTTCGTCGAGGACGTGCTGACGCTCAAGATCCTGCGGGCCTTCGGGGTGGAGATGGCCCAGGGCTTCGTGATCGGGTGCCCGGCCCCGGAGCCGGACCCGACCCCGCGGGTCGAGTTCTAGGCCCCCGACAGGGTGACGACCGTCACGCCCTCGCCGCCTTCCTCGCGGGTGCCGGCGCGGAACGAGGTGGGATACGGACAGGTGGTGAGATATTCGCGCACGGCCTTGCGCAGGGCCGACGTCCCCATCCCGTGGAGGACCACGAGGGTCATCCCGGCCTCCTGCCGATAGACCTCGTCGAGCCTCTTGCCGAGCACGGACAGGGCCTCGTCCACGCGCATCCCGCGCAGATCGAGGGTGTTGTCGCTGGTCCGGATGGGAGGTGCGGGCGAAGGCACCGGCACGGGCAAGGAAACGACCGGAGGCCGCCCGCCGCGTGCCCCCGTGGCCGGGGGGCGTCGCAGGTCCGCGACACGCACGTGGGTCCGCATCGCCCCGACCTGGACCTCCGCGCGCTTGCGGTCCGCGCCGACCGCCACGATGCGACCGGTCGCGCGCAGGGGCAGGACGAAGACGTCGGTCCCGGGCCGTAGGTCCTCCTCGGGCACCGGGTCGGACGGCAGGTCCTCGACCAGCGGGGCCTCGCGCTCCATCGCGGCCCGCACCTCGGCCTTCTTCTCGCGGACCTCCTGGCGGGTTGTCACGATGCGCCGTTTCGCGGAGGGGTCGGATGGCCCCACCCGCCCACCCCCGGCCGCCGCCTGGCGGGTCTCGCGCGCGATCCGGTCCAGTTCGTCCTCGAGGTCCTTCATCTTCCGGAGCACGTCGCGCCGGGCGTCGTGGACCAGACGGTCGGATTCGCGTCGCAACCGCGCCAGTTCGGCCTCGTAGCGTCGCTGGTCCAGGGCGGCCCGCGCCCGCAGCGCCTCGGCCTCGGCCTTCTCGCGCGCCAGGGCCTCCCGCAACCTCGCGACCTCGGCCAGCATCTCATCCAGGCGCCGCTCCCGCTCGTCCACGCGCGAGCGCGCCCGGGCGATGACCTCCGCGGGCAGGCCCGCGGCCTCCGCCGCCTCGAAGGGGTTGCTCCGCCCGGCCTCGCCCATCTCGATCCGGTAGGTCGGGCGACCCGTGGCCGGGTCCGTCCCCACCCGCGCGTTCGCGAACCGATCGCGTTCCCGCCCCAGTTCCTTCAACGACTCGAAGTGGGTCGCGACCAGGCACTCCGCCCCACCCTCCACCAGCGTCTCGACGATGGCCGCGGCCAGGGCCTCGCCCTGCCGGGGCTCCGTCCCGGTCGCCACCTCGTCGAGGAGCGCCAGGGTCCTCCCCGGCCCTCGCCCGAGGATCTCCCGGATGCGCTGGACCTGGCCCGTGAACGACGACTCCGCGCGGTCCACGCTCGTGAGGTCCCCGAGCAGCGTGAAGACGTGGTCGTACCAGGGGAGGACGGAGCCCGACCCCACGGGCGGCAGGAGCCCGTGCCGGACCATGGCGATGCACAGGCCCACCGTGCACAGGGCCATGGTCTTGCCGCCCGCGTTCGGCCCGGACAGGACCAGCGCGCTCGGCGGCTCGCCGAGCCGCACCGTCACCGGGACCACGTCGCGTCCGAGGGCCAGCAGGAGCGGATTGCGCGCCTCGCGCAGGTCCAGCGCCGCCGCTTCCGTGGGCACCCGCGGGAACGCGCCGCCGAAGGCGAGCGCCTGGCGCCCTCGGGCCAGGATCGAGTCCAGGCGGAACAGGGCCTCCGACAGGCGCCGGGCGTCGTCGTGGTACCGGCCGACCAGGGCCGAGCGCTCCTTCAGGATCGCGTACTCTTCGACCTCGACCTGGTCCAGGACCCACTTGAGTTGATTGTTGTCCGCGATGACGGACTCGGGCTCGACGAAGACGGTGGCCCCGGTCTGCGAGGTCCCGTGGATGATGCCGGGGAAGAAGCGCCGGTCCTCGGCGCGAACGGGCAGGACGTAGCGGCCCTCGCGCAGGGTGTAGTAGTCGTCTTGCAGGAACGCGCGCACCCGCTCGTCCTTGAGCATCCCCTCGATGATCCCCTTCACCCGCCGGCCCAGGGCCGCCGCCTCCGACCGCAACTCGCCGAGGCGCGGCGAGGCGTCGTCGCGAATCCGCAGTTCCTCGTCGAAGGTGCTCGCGATCCGTTCGCCCACGACGCCCAGGTCCGGCCATCCCGCGGCCCATTCGCACAGCCTCGGCGCGCGCAGGCTCGCCGCCTGGAGAAAGGCCCTGGCCTCGTGGCCGGCCAGGAACAGGCGCGCGCAGGCCACGAGGTCCGCGGGGGCCAGCACCCCTCCCCTCCTCGCGGTCTCGAGGTGCCCGGACACGTCCTCGACCCCTGCGAGGCCCGGCGCATCGGGCAGGCCCAGGACCGCGGCGGCCTCCTCGACCAGCGCGAGTTCCTGCGAACACGCCCCCGCATCCGGAAGCGGCGCGAGGGCGAGGACTCGCCGCCGGCCCGGTTCGGTCCGGGCGTGGGAGGCGGCGTCCTCGAGGATGCGCGCGAACTGGAGGTCCGTCAGGGTCCGCTGGTCCATGCCGTCTTCCCCCGATTTTCGGTCAACTTCAGATATTTCAACGCAACAGGATCGTCGGGCCTTCCCCGAAGGACTTCGCGAAACAACGCCTGGGCCTGCGCCAGATCCCCGGCCGCGAACGTCGCCACGGCCAGGTTGCGCAGGTAGAAGGCGCGGTCGCCGAGGGTCTCGATGCAATGACGATAGACCGCGACCGCGCGCTCCGGCCTCTGGTTGCGGCCGAACATCCAGGCGTTGCCGAGGTTGCGGCAGACCTGAGGGCTGTCCGGATAGCGGGCGTACAGGTCGGTCCACAGCGAGACGCCATCCCGATACACGGGGGCGTGCGCGACCGAGGCACCCGCGAGCGCCGTCACCCCGGCGAACCCGGCGGCGGCCAAGCCCGTCCGGACGTGCCGCGACGCGCGAGGAAGGACCCCTCGCAGCCAGGCCGCGACGGCCAGGACCAGTCCGCACATCGGCACGTAGAGATACGAATCGGCATATTCGCGATTCAATGGAACGACGCCCGACGACGGCAGCCACGTCAACAGGGCCAGCGCCAGTCCGGGCCAGGCGGGGTGCCCCCGGCGCCAGGCCAGGACCGCGAGCGCCGAAAACGCGAGGGTCGCGACGGCCCCGGCCACGACCAGCGAGGCCTCCGGGCCACCCGGTGGGTCCAGGTACTTCGGGGCCAGGTCCACGGGGAACACGAGGATGCCCGCGTGGCGCCCCGCCGAGGCGAGGACCCGGAGGACCGTGTCGCCGGGACCTCCCAGGCGCGCCAGCGCACCGACCTGCGCCTGGAAGGCGAAGCCGGCTCCCACGAGGGCCAGGTGGACCGCGAGCAGGGCAAGCCACACAAGGCGACCCCGATCCGCGCCGCGTGCGACGTCGTCGGACCGCGGGCGGTCCATGGCCGCGAAGAGGAGGGGGAGAAAGGCGGCCGAGGGCTTGGACAGCGTCGCGAGCAGCAGAAACAACGCCGCGGGGAGGCGTGCGCGCAAGCCCTGCGCGACCCGCGAGAACGACCGGAAGGCGAGGAGCACGAACAGGGCCGCCAGGACCTCCTTGCGACCCGAGACCCAGGCGACCGGTTCGACCACGGCCGGGTGAAGCGCCGTGGCGAGGGCCACCCCACCCGCGAGCCAGGGACCCGCGCCGAGGCGGCGCGCCGCCGCGAACAGGAGCAGCGCCACGACCGCGTGCAGCGCCACGTTGGTCGCATGATACGGCGCGGGGTCGAGGCCAGACAGGGCGTGTTCGAGCCGGTAGGTCGCGATGGTGACCGGGATCGGATAGCCGAGGGCCGGCGTCAGCGCGTGATGCCACCAGGGGACCGCGTCGGGTGCCACGACCAGGGGGTTCTCGACGACGTACTGGGGGTCGTCCCAGTTGACGAAGTCGTGGGTGACGGCCTGGCCGTGGACCAGCAGGACCGCCAGGCAGACGGCGACCGGCCCGCCATGCACCGCGAGGCGTGTCGAGGTCACGGTCATCGTGTCCCGGGACCGGCGCGGGGCGCCGGCAAGCGCGAGCGGTGATTCGACTCGATCAACAGGAGGAGCAGCGCGGCCTGGACGTGGAGGCGGTTTTCGGCCTGGTCCAGGACCGCGGAGCGCTCGTGGTCCACCACGTCGTCCGTGACCTCCTCCCCGCGGTGCGCGGGCAGGCAGTGCAAGAAGATCGCGTCCGGGCGCGCGCGCTCGAACACGCGCAGGTTGACCTGGTAGTCGTGCAGGGCCTTCAGGCGGACCTCGCGCTCGGCCTCCTGCCCCATCGAGGCCCACACGTCGGTATAGACCGCGTCCGCGCCGTCCGCGGCCTCGAACGGGTCGCGGACCACCGCGAAGCGCGCGCCCGTCGAGCGTCCCACCTCCGTGGCCCACGCGAGGACTTGCGAATTCGGGTCGTAGCCGGGCGGGCACCCGACGGTCACGCTGACTCCGAGCGTGGCGCCCCCGTACAGGAGCGAATGGCAGACGTTGTTGTTGCCGTCGCCGATGTAGGCAAGGTGCAACCCCGCGAGCCGGCCCTTGTGCTCGCGCACGGTGAAGAAGTCCGCGAGACCCTGGCAGGGGTGGCTGAAGTCGGACAGCCCATTGATGACGGGGACCGTGGCCTCGGCGGCCAGGACCATGACATCCTCGTGGCGAAAGACGCGCGCCATGATCGCCTCGACGTAGCGACTCAGGACGCGCGCCGTGTCGGCCACGGTCTCGCCGCGGCCCAGTTGCGTGTCCTTGGGTGACAGGTAGATCGCGTGCCCGCCCAGGCGCGTCATGGCCGTCTCGAACGAGACGCGCGTCCGGGTCGAGGGCTTCTCGAAGATCATGGCGAGGGTCTTGCCGACGAGGGCCCCCGAGAACATCCACGGGCGCGCCTTGACCTCCTCGGCCAGGTGAAAGACCTCGTCGTAGTCGGCGGGGGACAAATCCTTCAGACTGAGAAGGTCTTTCGTAGTCATATCATTCTCCTGTCATGCCCTGCCGGCCGGCGCCGCGGGGTTCTTGCGGTCCAACACCTACCACAGACGCGCCGGTACGGCAATCCGAGATCGGGGTGGACCTTCCCCACCGTGGGCGTGGGCGTAGGCGTGGGCGTGGGCGAATTCAAGGAGTGACGTGATCGGAGGGCGGGCACGCGTTCGGTCATGGGCACCTGCATTCCAACCTGTTGTATTCCATACCGCATCTCCAGAATTCTCCCCCTTCGAATGGGGCATGTCCTCGAGATCGGGCCGTCAATCCCGGCTCGGAGCCGGCCGACCGCCGGGAATCGCGCGGAAGAGGCGCCCCACGTCGAAGTGAACGACGACCACGCAGGCCGCAACCAGGACCACGAGCAGCGCGGCGGTCAGCGGCACGTTGTACACGGTGTTGAAGAAGAGAGGACCCTCCGCGAGGGCGGGCATCTGTTGCGGGGCCTTGGGCAGGCCGTATTTCTCGGCGAGCCGACCGACCGACGACAGGTGAATCACGGGGATGTCGTACTGGCGCATCATCAAGGTCATCGCGCCCTCGTCGGGGATCTTCTTGCGCGGGAGGGACCGGTTGATCCCGGGCTGGAACAGGACCTTCGTGAAGTGGGACCCCACGCTCGCCTCGCCCCCCCCGATGTTGACGTAGGCCCGGTACGGCTCGCCGTGCGCGGCCTCGTTGTAGAGGCGCACGCGGGCCTCGATGTTCGCCCGCAACGAGCCCTCGCGAATCAGGCGGACCTTGTTGCGTTCAATGGCCTTCTGGGCCAGCTCGACGCCCAGGTCGGACAACTGCGCCCCGTTGTCGTCGGTCCCCCCGATGCTCGCCGCGATGGAGCGGGCGTCAATCAGACCCTCGCGGTAGGCCACCCGCTCCATGTCGAGCCAGGTCACGCGCGGGTGGTTCGCCCCGAACATCGAGGACGCCACCGACGAGATCATCACGCACCGCAGGCCCAGGACCTTGCACGACACGAGCACCGCAAGGTTCAGGGCCGGGAAGGACCCCGTCCCCGAGACGGCCACCAGGTCGCCTGGCTTCAGGTCGAGTCGCCGCATCAGGTGGACGATGACCGCGGCGAAGTTGGGATTCACCGAGGTCTGTTTCGCGGCCAGGTAGCCCACGACTGACGTGATGGGGCTCAGGTTCCGCCCGATCAGCCCGGAGCCGGCGGGGTCCACGAAGGGGTCGAGGCTCTTGCGGTGCCGCAGGACCTCCTTCTTGATGGCCTCCATCGCGGCGGCCTGGAGGCGGGCGGCCTGCACCTTCTCGTCGTAGTAGGGCTGCTTCCTGATGACCCGGTTCGTCTCGACCACGACCATGAATGCCGCCGCGAGACCCGCGAGGAACGCGAGCGAGGCGTTCGACACCTTGCCGGGCCGCCAGTAGAGACGCATCTAGAACACCTCCCCGCCCATCAGGAGGATCAGGCACATCCGGACCAGGACGGACGCCACCAGCAGCGTGGACACGGTCTCCACGACGCCCTGCCGGTCCAGCCAGATCGCGATGAGCCCCGGGATGATGTAGCCCACCACCGTCAGGTCCACCGAGTACGAGGCAACCTCGAACTCCACGTGGTGCCGGACGAGCGACCCCACCAGGAACCCGACCAGGATCATCAGGACCGTGCGCCGCCGCCCGTAGATCACCATGAAGAACATCATCGCCCGCACCAGGAAGTGGGTCGCGAGCCCGGCCAGGAGGGTGGCCGTGACCTTCAGCGGGTCCGACAGGTTGAGCGCGATGTATCCAGGGACCACCATCCCGCCGGCAGCCAGGCCCAGGAACTCCGAGAACAGGAGGCTCACGACCAGGCCGATCCCGATGGACCACTGGACCAGGTGTTCCGTCATGCCGGCTTCTCCGAGGGGGTGGGGCGCGGTCCTTCGTCGGGCCGTCGCATGGCGCGGTTCCGGAAGTACTCGTCCAGAAGTGCCCCCATTCCTTTGATATTTCCGATTCCGATGATCAACCCCGTGTGACCCGACCACGACACGATGCGCTCGAAGACCTTCTCGACCGGGTCACCCACCATCGTGTACAGGAGGTCCTCCGAGAGGCCCGCCCGCGACGCCGCTCGCGCGAAGACCTCGGTCCCGGTCCCGACCAGGACGAAGCGGGTGACGCCGGCCCAGCGGGCCGCGAACTCCCCCAGTTGCCGGGACCGGTCCGGCCGGTCCTCGCGGCAGTTCACCACCACGATCCGGGTATCGGACGCGGCGAAATCGCCTTCGAGGCGGCGGGCGATCACCGCGTAGGAATCCGGGTCGTTCGCCGCGAAGGCATTGACCCAGGCGAGCGCGCGCCCGAAGAAGTCCAGAGCAGCGCGCGTCAGGACTCCCACGTCGGGAGTGGCTGCGTGCATCCCCCGGATGGCCGTTGCTCGGTCCACGCCGAGCAGCCCCGCCACCTTGAGCGCAAGCGCCACGTTTTCCGCGTGTTCCAGGTACTGGAAACCGCGCATCTCCTCCGGCGTCACCGAGGCGATGTCCTCCGGCGTCACCTGGACGTACGTCGTCCCCCGTTCCTCGCACGCCCGGCGCAGGACCTGATTGAATCTCGGTTCGGCCGTCACGAAGACCCCCTGGGCCGGGACGGTCCCGGCGAGGGCCTTCTCGACGTCGGCCACGGTTGGACCCATCGCATCGAGGTGGTCGGCGCGCACGTTCGTGCAGACCCCGATGGTCGCCCGCACCATCCGGTGTTCACTGACCCACTGGTTGTGCGGCTGGAGGGCCATGCACTCGACGACCACCGCGTCCGGTTTCCACGGCGCGACCCACCGCCAGAGCCGCATCTGCTCCTGGATGCTCGCGGGGCCAAGGCGCCGAATGAGCACCTCCGAGCCATCCGGAAAGATCAAGCGTGGGCTGGAACCCGTGGTCTTGGCCATCGCCCGCATCCCGGCCGCGCGCAGGGCTCCGGCGATCAGGCGCGTGACGGAGGACTTCCCGCGCGACCCGTTCACATGAATCCGGTGCGGGACTCGCAACAGATAGTTCCGGTGCAGGGCGCTCTCGACCGCGAACGCGGCCGAGCACACACTCACGAGGCCCAGGATCACCGCAAGGTCGGCCGGCACGGACGCCTTCCACCCCGGGGAGCGGCGGGATCATATCCCCGCGGACCCGCGAACGGAAGGCGACGTGGCTTTGAGCAATCCGCGCT
>JBBIPO010000105.1:0-12910 GCA_037442805.1 Deltaproteobacteria bacterium | reverse complement strand
CGCGATGAAGGTCAAACCCGGAACCACCACCTCGTCCCCCGGGCCCACCCCGCACGCAAGCAAGGCGGCGACCAGGGCCGACGCCCCGTTGTTGGTCAGGATGCAGTGCGGCACCTCCAGGAACGACGCCAGCCGGGACTCCAGTTCCGCGCACAAAGGACCCAGCGTGATGCGGCGTGCAAACAGGGCCTCCGTCAGGGCCGCGGCCTCGGCCTCGCCCAGGTCCACGCGCCACCAGCGGATGGGGGGGGCGGCCATGGGTTTCCTCGGGTCCATGCGGCGATGGTAGCACGCCCCTAGCCGCCCGAACGGACGCTCGCATTCCCCTGGGGGCGTTGCGTGGACGAGGATGAAACATGGTCCCGTGGCCGTGACCGTGGCGGAGGCCGTGACCGTGACCGTGGCGGAAACCGTGACGGACGCCGTGACCGCCCCGGAGTCGCTGCCGGACCCCGGATCCCGGACCCCCGACCCCGGAATCCGGAACCAGGGGCGCGGGCAGCGCCCGCGCGGCCCTACGCGAGCGGGCGTTCGCGTCCCGGAGCCGCGAACGCGAAGCGTCGGCGAAGCCAAGTCCACTTTGCGGCGTCGGCGCGGGCTCCTGGCCGCGCGCGGGACAGCAACCGTGTCAGAGTCCGTGACCGTGACCGTGGGCGTGACGGAGTCCGTGGGTGTCACGGAGTCCCTGCCGGACCCCGGACCGCCGGCCCCGGATGCCGGCAACAGCGGTGACTCACTCCCACTCGTACTCGGCGTGCATCGCGCGGACGAGTTCCAGTTTCCCGATCAGGAACTGGAGGTCGTGGAAGAGGTACTCGGCCCGCAGCTTGTCCAGGGTCAGGTTCGGGACCTGGGCCGCGGGCTTGTTGGTCAGCCGCTCGCACTCCTGCTTCTGGTCCTCGGTCAGGGTCTTGTTCACGTTCTCGTCGAAGCAGTCGAAGATGACCTTGCACTGATACACCAGGTCGTAGGCCGGGTAGTAGCCCCCGTCCGGCAGCCGGTACGCCTGATACACCCGACCCGAGAAACGGTCCTCGCACGCGATGACCTCGGCCCCGGCCGGCGGGGTGACCGTGTACTGGTTCCCTTTCAGCCAGATGCGCGTCGCGTCCATGAACGAGCGGTCGTAGTTGTCAATCAGCAGCGACATCCCATAGTACGCGGCCAGCATCGGCACGCGGTAGCGCGTGGTCGGGAAGATGTAGAGTTCCTCGGGTTCGAGCGGCTTGCCGTTCAGGGCCACGAACCCCTGGGCCCGCAGGTCCGCGCCGCACGGGTCCGCCGGGTCCTCCGGGTGCGGGGCGCGCACCACCTTCATCGCCTCGTCCGCTTGCTCGTTCACGACCCCGCAGTACAGGGTCGAGCAATCCGGGTGGAAGCCCCCGAAGGCCACGAACTCGCGCGGGGCGAAGGCCACCGGACCCACCTTGTTCTTCGTCTTGTACGTGTGCTCCAGCACGCACCACCCGTAGCGCGACGCGTTGTTCGCCATCAGGCCCCCGAACAACTCGTTCACCTCCCGGCGGAACACCGTTCCGAAGTTGACGAGGTATTTCTGCGTGTCCTCCTCCGTGTCCACCCCCGCGATCGACACCTCCGGGTCGGCCAGGGCCTCGAAGGCCGCGATGCGGTCGTAGATCGCCCCCGCGGACACCACGACCGGCAGGTATCCGTTGTAGTCCCAGTACGGATACACCGGCCGCGCGCCGTCCTCCTCGAGCATCACGACCTGGTTCAGGTAGTTGTTCATGTTGACCTGGTCGAACATCTCGTACCGCTCGCGGTACTGGTTGTACCCGTAAGTCGTCGCGGCTGGCCGCCCGAAGGCCCCGGCCAGGGTATTGAACGCGAGGTAGGACGCCATGGCCCCCGCCTTGCCCCCGTTCAGGTCCTCCTCCCAGCGCTTTCCGAAACGCTTCTTCCAGAAGTCATTATGGTTGTAAGCGGTGTACCCGAGCACCCACCACTGGTACTGCAAGCGCAGGTTGAAGAACAGGCGCGTCACCCAGTCCGAGTAGTACGACGGCCAGTACGTCGGATCCTGGTGCCAGTAGCCGGCGAAGACCCACCACGCCTCATAGGTCTCCGCGAACGAGGACGCGATCTCGAACGGGTCCACGCCTTCGTCCCACACGTCCACCGTGGGCAGAAGCCCGGCCAGTTCGTCCCCACCAAATCGGTAGGGCACGACCGTTTCAGGCACGCTGCACCGCAGCCCCTCGCGGAACCGCTTGCAGACCTGGCCCTGGCCGCAGGCCGCCCCCTCCGCGCCGCATTTCGGCCCGAGGACTTCTTCCTTCTTCACGTCCTTGCGGGCGTACATCGCGCCGATATCCCCCCACAGGTTCGGGTACTCCGTCGGATGGATCACGTACAGCAGGCGGCCGAGCCCCTCGCCCCGGTTCTTGAGCGACGGGACGTTGCCTGGGTCCTCCCGCGCGGGGTCTGCGTCCGCGTACGCCTGGTACCCGGTCGTGTCCGGGGCGGTCGCGAAGACCTCCATCAGCCCGCCATACACGTACTTGATGGCCGCCTTGTCGTACAGCCCGATCCCGTGCCACGGCTGGTTGAACTTGAAGAAGTAGTCCATCACGGACGAGTACTGCAACTCGCGCATCCCGGCCCCGACGGGCTGCCCATCCGGGGGCACGCCCCGGGCCTGCTCCTCGCTCTCGCCCCACAGGGACACGGGCTCGAAGCGCCCGCCCGCGCCGGCCTTGACCTTGAGCCGCCACCAGTCCTGCGGAAAGTTCAGCGCGTCCGTGGATGCCTCGAAGTTGTGGCGCAGCCCGAAGTTGTGGCCAACCTCGTGCAGCGCGACCCCCAGGTAGATCGCCTTGTACAGTTCCTCGGCGAACTGGTCGCGCAGGCCCTCCAGGACCGTGACGGTCGCGGCCTGCGTGAAGTGCAGGTCCGGGTCCTTCGTGTCCAGCTCGAACGGAGTTGAGATGAACGTCTTGTTGTACCCGTAGGGGTTCGACTGGTTGACGTACGCGAACCGCGCCCGCAGTTGCTCGGTCAGGGCCGCGACGGTGCACGGGTTCTGGTCCCCAAAGGCCCCGAAGTCATACACGACCTGGGGCTCGCCGGGCTTCCCGGCCTGCTCCTCGGCCTTCTGCTTCAACGCCTCGCACACCGCCTTGTCCATCTTCTCCTTGTAGAAATTCGACAGCCGGATCAGGGCCCCGTCCCAGTATTCCGCGCGGTCCAGGGCCCGCTCGCCGTCCGCCTGGATGCGCTTGCGCACCTGCTGGAACACCCCGCCCGCGTGCGCCCAGTTACGCGGGGCGTAGCGCTGGCGCTGGTCGTCGGTCAGGGCCGGGTACCGGTCCCCGACCCGCGGGTCCTTGAAGAGCAGTTTCACGTCGTCCCCGATCAGCAGGGCCTCGATGTCCGGATGGTTCGCGAGCCGGTTCAGACGTGCCTGGGTCACGTTCTGGTCGGTCTTCTGGATGCCGTTCGCGTCCAGCGCGGCCTGGACCTCGCCTGATACCAGGGACGACGCGATCGCGTCCGCCTCCTCCTGGGTGTATCCCTGCCGCCAGTAGGTGTCGCGCAGCCGGTCGTACTTGACCTCGTTCGAGATGTAGCGCGCGTCTGCCAGTTCCCGGAAGGATCGGGTCCCGGCCAGGAACTCCAGGCGATTCAGGGCCCGGCTCGCGCCCTCCCGCATGGCTGCCACGTAGTTGTAGGCCGTCGCGGTCACGATCCGGCCCGACAACGGGTCCGCGGACATTGGCCCAAAGCCGTACAGTCCGTTCTGGGTCGGTCCGGTCACCGCGTGCAGGAAGTTGTACCGCAGGTCCCCGACGCGCTTGGGCTCGTCCGTCACGTCGCAGGGCGCGGCCACGCCCGCCGTGGGCAGGCCCTTGTCCACCCGCGCCTGGTACTCCTTGAGGTTGTTCTCGCACATCACGAACACGTGGTCCACCCCGAAGGCGGAGGGGTCCTTCCCGGTCACGCCCCTCACGACCGCATCGAAGGCCTCGGTCCACTGGCGCGCGACCTCGTTCGCCTCCGCCACCAGGTCGTCCGGATATCCTTCGTTCAGGTAATACACGATCGGCCGCACGCCGGTCACGTTCCCCGCCGCGTCGCGTTCGAAGATGTCGAAGGCGTACGCGTATCGCAGCATCCCGGAATAGGTGTACCCATAGTACTTGTCCCACGTCGCCCGTTCGCTCCGGAAGTACCCGAAGCGCGCCTGGTCGTAGTCGTCGTGGACCACGGGCCGATACGCCGCTTCGCGCGCCGGGTCCACGCGCAGGAAGGCGTTGCGCAAACGGATGCGCTCGGACACGCACTCGTACACGCCGCCCGCGTACCACGGGTAGAACCAGCAGATCGGGATTTCGCCAAAGCCCTCGTACATCTCGGTGGGCACGGTCAGTAGCCAGTCATCCGTGAAGTCCATGTAGCCATTGGCGAACGTCGGTTCCAGGTCCGGGGAGGCCGATTCATCCTTGAATATCGAGAGCGTCGCGCCGAGGTCCGCCTCGCTCGGGTGCGCGAAGTTCGATATCTGGTTCGCGCCCCATTCGACCCGCACGTACTCGCGCTCGAACCACATCCGGTCCGCCTCGTTCTCGACCCGCACGTTGGTCCGCTCGCCGGTCAGGGGGTTGTACTCCCAGATCACGTCCACGTGGTTCTCGATCGGGAACGCCAGGAGTGGCGCGTTCTTGTCCATCCAGACCGGCCGGCCGTTCAGCAGGTAATCGCCGTTGCAGTCGCAGGGCACGTTCGGGTCCTTGCGGTTGCCGTTCGCGTCGCAGTAGGCCCGGCCCGCGGCGCACTTCAGTTTCACGTCCACGTCGTGGCGCGGGCTATCGTTGTATTCGCCCTCCGTGAAGGTATAGATGCGGTAGAAGTACAGGAACTTCTCCTGCACCTCGAAGACCCCGCGCTCCAGCGGCCCCTGGTCCCCGACGAACGTGTAGGCCGAGGCGTAGGGCGCGTCCACCACGGTCCAGCGGTAGAACCACTCCCGCCGGCTCCCGTCCGCGTTGTACAGGAGGTCCGCCTTCGCGACCAGGTTGTGCTGCACCCGGTCAATCGTGCCCACGCTCTGGGCGCAGGCCAGGACCGCCGCCGCCAGCACCCCGAGGGCCGTCCTCACCATGTGCTTTGACATCTGAAATCCCCCCTGAAAGAGGTCTGTTTGCTGATGGTTTGCAGTCCTCATGGCGCCCTCCTTCAGATCTGCATGGCGTTGTAGACGTCCCAAAGCCCCCGGACGAGGTCCAGCGTCTCGATGACCTCGCGCAGGTCCTGCTCGAGCCGGGCCTTGTCCGCACCGGACGCCGCCTCCCACTGCGCCTTCAGCGCGTTCGCCTTCTGGATCAGGACCACGTTGGGCTGGAACCAGCCGGGGCCGTAGTTCGTCCCCCACGCCACGTAGGTCTTGCCGCCGAACGGGTCGGTGAACTTCTCGGGCGTGATCCCGGACGAGGCCGCGACCTCCATGCACGTCTGGCTCCCCTCCAGGCACAGCGAGAAGGAATCTAGGAACGACGGGTCGAAGGAGGCGGGCAGGTACGCCATCCCATAGACGAGCGCGTACAATTTGAGCGTCAGGTTGTTCAACGACGGCTCGACCACCGGGGTCGCCGGGTCCGGGTCCACCGGGGTCTGGTAGGGCATCGGGCTGACCACGTAGGCCCCGGAGTTCTTGGGGTCGAAGTAGGGCCTCCGTGCCGCCTGTCCCCCTTGGACCAGCCAGGCCGCGCGCGAGAGGTCCCCGGTCACGATCCCGCCGAAGATGTCAATCAACTGGCGCGGATACATGGTGTTGAACCCCATCGAGGTCCCGACCCCGATGTTCAACTGCTCGCCCACGTAGTTCGACGTGAAATAGACGGTGGAGTCGGTCAGGGTCATGATGGCCGCCAGTTTCTCCCAGAACGACCCGATCCACAGCGCGTGGTCGTAGTAGTTGTACCCCGCGGTGTCCGCGAAGACCGTGTACGGGTACTTCCCTTCCCCGAGCGGGACCCGCAGGAGGTCGTCGCCCGCGATGTTCGCGTCGTAACTGATGTTGCGATAGACGTTCGTGGCCGCGTCCTTCCGGAACGACCCGGGCGCGGGCGAGGTCAGGGCGTTCGCGAGCGTCTCGAACGCCTCCTCGGACGCCCGCCGCAGCGACCACCCCATCATCCGCGCGTTCGCCCAGATCCCGCGCCAGCCGTACCCCTTCAGGATGTGGCCGAACAGGGCATAGTACATGGCCGCATCCTGCATCGGGTCCATGTAGCGGCTCAGGATGCGCGAGAAGTAGGACATCGGGTCCCCGTGCAGCCCGAAGCCGTAGCGCTCGCGCTTGAACGCGTCCATCAGGTAGTACTCGGTCAGGGAGATGCGGAAGTTGTGCATGATCTCGACCGGGTCCATCCCCGTGTCCCAGGTGTAGCAGCCCATGTTGCCGCTGTACTCGTCGCCGCAAAACTTGTACGGAACGATGACGTACGACCAGTCCCGCTGCTGGCGGTAGTAGTTCTCGTTCATCGCGTGCTCGAGTTCGATCCAGCGGTACGGGACCGCGGCCCGGTTGTGCGAGAAGTCCCGGACCGTTCCGTCCGGCAGGGTGATCTTCTGCGAGCGGTTCGCGTCCACGCCCAGATAGTTTTGAAGGAAATACAGTTGCGAGAAGTACACCCCCCAGGACCAGTACGACGAATCGAGCATGTCGGACATGTTCGTGTCGGTGTACCCGTAGGCTCGCGCGTACTTGTAGAGGTTCTGGGTCAGGGTCGAGAGGTCCTCGTACACGTCCATCAACTGCCCGTACCCGAAACGGATCGCGGCATGGTCGTACTTGCCCAGGCCCAGCACGTCCGAGTTGAACCGCTGGCCATAGTCCATGATGGTCGAGTACTGATAGATCGTCCGGCTGCGGGCCGCCTCGTTCGGGGTCAGGCCCGGCCGCGGGATGAACTGGCGAACGACCGGGTCGTCCGGCACGGCCATCGGCGTTTCGACGCGCTGCCCGTCCTGGTAGCACAGCCACTGGTCCCCGTTGCAGACCTGACCCGCCCCGCACTCGCCGTGCAGGCCGCAGCGCTTCAGTTCCACACACTGGCCGCCCACGCAGTCGTACAGGTCGGTCGCGCCGCAGTCGCTCGCCTTCGAACACGAGGTCTGGTAGGCGATCTGGCAGACCCCGCCGACGCAGGCCTGACCGAAGACCCCCTCGCACTCGTCGTCCACCGTGCAGGGGATGGGCTCCTTCTCACGCACATCGAAGTATTCATCGAAGTAGTTGAACAGGTCCGCGGACCCCTCGAAGTTGTGGCGCAGACCCACCGTGTGGCCGACCTCGTGCTCGGTCACGGCCTTGTAAAACCGCTGCATGATCGCGGTCGCGAGCCGCTGGCCGTCCCGGAAGCAGCACTGATTGCCGTAGTCGTTGCGGTGGTCCAGCGGGTCCCAGTCCGCGGGGCACTCGGGCCGCGGGTCGTCCGGCGCGCAGGACCATTCCTTCGCCTGACCGAGGATGCCCTCATCGTTGAAGTCCGCGAAGCAGTAGTTGTGGCTCGACAACAGGGTCTGGCGCTCGCGTTCCTTCTTGACGACCTGGTCCAGGGTCGCCCACGACAGCGGGGACAACGATTGCGCATCGGTCGCCGAGTAGGCGTCCCCGGGCAGGAGCCTCCCACCCGACGCCGCCCACTTCACCTCGTCGGTGATGAGCAGGTCCTCGAACGGGGTGCCCCGCAGGGCCTGGAGGCGGTTGCGGCCCGCGCTCGGGTCGCGCACGGGGAGGCCGCTCATGACCTGCTTCTGGAGGTTCTTGTCGCGCAGCACTTTCTGGATTTCGCGCAGGATTTCCTGGTGGGTGATCCCATAGCCCTGATGGGACACGCCCGGCGCCGTCTCCGCCGGCCCGCCCGCCGTTGCGGGGTCCACCGGAGTCGCCGGAGCCTCGGTCAGTCCCGACGACACCTTTCCAGGGGTCTTCGAGTTCAGGTAGTCACGGATGCGCTGTCCCGTGATGTAGTCCTGCGTGTCCAGCCGCCCGCTGATCAGCTCGAACAGGTCCCGGTACAGCGCCCCATAGAAGTAGATGAAGGCCCCATAGATGTTCGCGGTCCCCCAGAAGATCTCACCCGTGTCCGGGTCCGCCGCGCTCGGCCCGTACCCGAGCGGGCTCGCGATCTGCGCGTCCGGGATCCAGTAGATCATGGAATAGCGCGAGTCGCCGATCTTCTTCATGGCCTGGGCCTGGGCCAGCCTCTCGGCGTCGGACATCTGGTCCGCGCGGAACAAACCGTCCACGCAGGGATTGAACAGCGGCAGGCCCTCCGCGGGCGGGTTCTGGACCTGGACCCACGGCGCGTACTTGTCGGAGGCGAACTGGTCATCGTGGGCCGGGTCGTACTGGTTGCGGCACAGGACGAACATCTCGGGCAGGCTCGCGCGGATCGCCTCGTAGCGCGCCCAGTCCACCTGGGGCTTGTACCCCACGCACCGGCCCGCGGCCTCGCCGCTGAACGGGTCGGTGAAGTAGCAGGTGACGTCGCCCCGGCTGAAGGCCGGAACCGCCACGACCCGCTGCGGCACGAAGTCCGCGGGCAGGTGCTGTCCCGAGGCCCCGCCGCCGACCTCCTGGTAGCCGGTGCTGCCCCCCGGAAGGAGATTCGAGAATCGCAAGCCACCGTTGATCGAGATGTCCACGGGCTGGCCAGTCGCGTTCAGGACGCGCAGGCCCGACACCCTCTGGACGGGCACGGTGGACGCGAACAGGTTCGCCCCGGCGAGCACAAACGTCGTGACCTCGTTTCCGCGGCACACGAAGCCGTCGTGGGTCGCCTGGCCCGCCGTGACCCGGACCGCTGCGTCCGCCACCGGCAGGACCTGGTAGGCGGGGGCGGCTGGGTCGTTGGTCGTCACGGCGCGAGCCACCCCGCTCGCCGCGGTGGTCCCACCGATCACGAGGTCCACCGGGTCCTGCGCCAGGTTGATTAGACGCACCGCGCAATGCTGTGAGTCCACCGCCGGGTTCCCGAGCAGACGGAATCCCCAGTCCGGGACCGCCACCCCCTCCCTGGAACCGTCCGTAACCACCACGGTCCGGGCCATCGAGGACCACTGGACGTTCCGGCACTTCTTCGCGTCCGGGTCGCACATCTTGCTGCCGCACTGGTCGTCCTGGGTGCACGGCGTCTGCGACAGCGTGAAGGGCCACCGCCACCGGTCAGTGACCGCGTCCAGCTCGACCCAGGTGTCGAGGACCGCGTGTCCGGCGCAGTCGGCGTCAGACAGGCATTCCCGGTTCTGGGCCTGGCCGACGATCATCCCCTTCTCTTCCCACAGGTAGAGCCAGGCCACCGTGTCCTTGAAGGCCTCGCTCCAGGACTTCGCCACGCGCAGGTTCGCCTGATGGAACTCTTCCGGGGTGTTCGCGGACTCGTGATACACGACGGGGCGCAGGCCGCGCTTCGTGTAGGGCTTCGGGGTGCGCAGGACGCAGGTGCCCCGCGTGAACCAGTCCGGGGCCTTGCAGAACTCGCGGCTGCCGTCGCGGTTCGTCGTGTCGCACCCCGTGTCCTTGAGGTCCTTGAAGCAGCGCTTTGGCTGGCCCTCCGGGGTCTGGACGTCCACCTCGTCCATCGTGTCGCGCCAGATGTTCCACCGGTTGATGTACGAGATGCGCCCGGATTCGTTCAGGCCCCAGTCCTCGTCGTAGGCGTTGCGCTCGGTCAGGAAGTAGCCGAAGTACTTCTGCTGGTCCTCGTTGTGGAAGCGCAGCGGCTCGTAGTCGTTGTTCGGGTCCACCTTGCGGAAGGCGGTGCGGAACTTGATCAGGGCCGAGGCGCAGTCCCCGGTCGAGATCCCGTAGATGTCGCACGACCCCGTGCTCGCGGGGGTCCCCCAGGTCTTGGTCACCACATCAATGTAGTCCGGAGTCAGGGTGGGGGCATCCGGGTTGTCGGCCTCGAAGGTCTGGACGTAGTAGTCCACGGCCTTCTGCTCCACGAGTCGGGCCATGAACGTGAAGTCCTGGACCAGGTTCTTCGCCCAGTTGACCCGGATGTAGCGCCGCTGCCACCACTTGCGGTCGGTCGTGTTCTCTTCGAGGACGTTGGACTGCTCGCCGGTCTGGGCGTTGTACTGCCGCTGGACATCGAAGTGGGACACGATCTCGAACGCGGCGACCGGCTGGCCCACATAGACCTCGACGAAGCAGCAGGTCCGGTCCGGGTCGGCCACGTTGTCCTTCCCGTCCACGCACTGGTACTGCTCACTTTCGCGGGTCAGGCAGGCGTCGTCCCAGTACTTGAAGATGCGCTCGACGCGCCACTTCTCCTCGGACCCCTTGACGTACTCGCTGACCGGATAGACGACCAGGGTCTTCTCCTGGATGTCGAAGAGGACCTTCCCCGTCTGGCCGAAGTTCGTCTCGCCGACGAACGTGAAGGCCGCGTTGTACGGGGTGTCAATCACCGTCTGGGTCATGTACCAGACACCGGCGAAGAGTTTCTTCTCGAGTTTGTCGTGCTGAGTCCGGTCAATCGGTCCCACGTCCGTGGCGCACCCGGCCAGCCACGCGAGCAACCCGAGCCCGGTCAGAACCCTCAAACCCTTCATGTTCAACACCTCCCACCAAGGAATCCCGACGGTCCCGAACCACCGTCCTCTCGAAAAAGACGGCGTCTTATACCCGCTTCCGGCGAAAAGTAAAATCGAATTCGCACACCCGGCCTTCCACAGGTCCCCATCGTGCCGGGCCCGCCGAAGCGGCCCGACCTCCGGCCTATTGGCAAGAACCGGGCCAGCCAACCCTCGGGAAAAGGTCCCCGTGGGGACGCGAGCGCGACGTCGCACTGCGCCTCGAAGTCCCATTTGAAGAGCGCGACCAGGTCCCAACCCTGGTCCCCGTGGGGACGCGAGCGCCTGCTCGCGTAAAACCCTCTGACGGTGTCACGATCCTGACGGTCCAAGGACACCCTGAACCCTCGGGCTGTCCCGGAACGGCTCGGGACCGGCATCGAAGTCCGGACGGTAGAACTCGCTCGCGGCCGGGTCCTGGACCAGGACGTTGTCGAATCCCATCCGCTCGACCAGGGTGATCGCTCGCAGGTACTCGCCGAAGTGAAGGGGGCGCGACAGAAGGGGGTCCTCGGGCGCGCGGTGCGCGGGGTAGTACTGGGACATCAGGGCCAGTCGGACGCGCGTCCCCAGGGCATCCCTCAGGAAGGCCAGGGATTCCCGCAGTCCCGCGAGGTCGTTGGGCAGGACCAGGAGCCGCACGATCAGGCCTCGGTGGAGGGTCCCGTCGGGACCGACCACGTTGTCCACGCCCACCTGTCTGGCCATCTCCACGATGGCCGAGCGCGCGGCCCCGACGTATCCCTCGGCCCGGGACAGGCGCCAGGCCGTGTCGTCGTCCGAGTACCGGAGGTCCGCCAGGTACACGTCCACCACGCCGTCCAGGAGGCGCAACGCCTCCACCGAATCGTAGCCGCTCGTGTTGTACACGAGGGGGACCGTCAGCCCGCCCTCGACGGCGAGGGCGTGGGCCTCGGCCGCCCACGGGGTGACGTGGGACGGCGTGACCCAGTTGAGGTTGTGGCAGCCCGCCTTCTGCAACCGGAGGGCGGCCCGCGCGACCTCTCCGGGCGGTGTCGGACCTGCCCTCCGGACCCCGACCCCCTGGCTGATCTGGTGGTTCTGGCAGTATCGGCACCGCAGGTTGCAGGCCCCGAAGAACAGGGTCCCCGACCCTCGCGTGCCCGAGATTTCTGGTTCTTCTCCGAAGTGAGCGGTCGCGGCGGCCAGAACCGCGTGCGGCCCCATCCGGCACCGTCCGGTCTCGCCCCCGAGCCGGTCCACCCGGCACTCGTGCGGGCACAGGCGGCACGGGGACGCAAGGGTCCGGAGGGTGGAGACCCGGTCGGAGATCTCGGCAGGAGAGCGTCGGCTCACGCGGGTGGTATCAACTGCTCTGGCAGGCCATGACCTGCTGGAAGCAGTTCGACAAGATGCATTGCTGGTCCGCGTTCGGACACTTCTCCTCGACACAGGCCGCGACCGCGAACAGGGCCGTCTGGCCGTCGTAGGTCCCCTGCCCGAAGCAATTCATGACGCAGGCCTGGTCCGGTGGATTTCCGCACCCCTGCGCGCACTGGAGCATGGCCATGCACCCGAGGTTCCCGGTCTTGGTGCAGGGCTGGTTCTGGGCCTTGCACTTAGAATAGACGCAGTACGCCGCCTGGGACGGCTGGTTCTGCCCGTACTGGCCGCACTGCTGGACCTCGCACTGGGCCAGGGCCGCGAACTGGTTCTGGGCCTCGACGCTTCCGGTCGCCATGCATTGCTGCACGCAGGCCTGGGTCTGGCAGGCGTTGTCGTTCACGCACCCGACGATGTCCACGCACGTCCCGTTCCCGGCCGGGATGTCCGGCTGGCCGGGGTCCGGAGTTCCCGGGTCGATCTGGCCCGGGTCCGTCTGCCCGGGGTCCGTCTGGCCCGGGTCGGCCTGACCGGGGTCAACCTTCCCCGGGTCCGTCGTTCCCGGGTCCACCTGGGCAGGGTCGGTCTGACCCGGATCCAACTGGCCCGGGTCCACCTGGCCGGGGTCCTTCGCGTCCTGGCCGCCCGGGTCGGGCTGCTTGAGGTCCTGACCTGGCAGGTCCTGGCCCTGGAGGTCCGCCGGGGTCGCGTCCGGCAGGTCCTGGTTGGCCACCTGCCCCCCGCCGCCCCCGCCTCCGCAGGCCGCCATCATCCACGCGGCGGCGAACAAGGTCGTCATCAGGAATCGTCGAGTCATGGGTTCCTCCCATCATGACGCGGATAAAACCATACGCCCGAATCCTCGCCGCTGTCAACCGTGGTCCAGGCCAATCCTCCGAGCGTGGTTCCCGTGGGGACGCGAGCGCGAGGCAGCATCGCGCCTTGAAGTCCCATTTGA
>JBBIPO010000104.1:0-13012 GCA_037442805.1 Deltaproteobacteria bacterium | reverse complement strand
CGGTCCGGTGGACCGTCCGATAGACGGGGGGGCGTGCGACGCGGTGTCCGGGCTCTTTGGAACCCCGTCGGACAGGCGAAATTCCTGCAGTAAAGCAATTCTCCCGACCCCCTGAGACCCGCATGGCTGCTGCGTCAAACGACATCGCGGATTGCTCTAGTAGAGACCCCGGATGAAACGCTTTGGGCCTTCTCACGATAGATCACGTGACAAGCGCCGGGCGGGGCTCCTGGGGGCCGGCACCCAGGACCCGCCGGCCCGTCGGGTGGAGGAGGGAGTGTCGGGTCACTGACCCGGCGCAACGGGCGGCGCCTGTCCCGCGGTTGGACTGCGGAGGGCGGTCCCTGGGGGGCCGGGGGGTGGAGGGCCAGGCGACCTGCGCCTTCGGCCAGGGTCAATAGGCAGTCCCATCACGGGTCCGGCGTGGTCGCGGTCTCGGGAGACGGTTCCGACTCGGGCGGGTTGCCGATCGCGCACCCCTCGATCTTGTGGTAGCAGAAGCGGATGCACTTCTTGCCGTACGACTTGCCCTGGTCGTCCTTGATCTCCGTGCACTCCCAGCCCTGCGGGCAGGGGTTCTCGGGGTCCGGGCCGCACGGGGGCATGCAGTAGGACCCCTTGCTCTGGCCATCCTCCGTCTGAAATTCGATACACAGGGTATCCTTGTCGCCGCACGCGTTCTCTCCCTGCTGCTGGTCGCACGGCGCGCAATACTTGCCCTCCGCCGCCTGGCAGGTCGGCGGGTCCGCCTTCAGGTCGCAGATCTCGCCGCAGGCGCACTCGTAGTTGCCCTCGCACGGCTTGTCGAGGCACTTCATCCCGACCGGGTCACAGATCTTGGCGGACGACTTGCAGTCGTAGTCAATCAGGCATCCGGGCTTGCATTCGTGCGTCTCGGTGTCGCAGTACGTCTCCTTCTCGCGGCAGTCGAGCGGGCTGAAGCACATCCCGGGGATGTAGCAGTGTCCCTTGTCGTCGCAGTCCCACACCTTGCCCTCGATCGGCGGCGGGTCGTCGCATCCCACCACGACGCCGTCCGGGGTCTTGGAACACGCGTCGTGACACAACCCGGCCGTACAGACCTTGCCGAACCCGCACTCCGTGTCGCTCGTGCACCCGGGCACGCACTGGTGGGTGATCGGGTGGCACGCCTCCCCGAAGACGCACGACGTGGCGTCACGGCACCCGCACACGTGCCGGTCCAGCCAGCATTTCTGCTTGACCGGGTCCGCGCAGTCCGCATCTGACTCGCACTTCTTGCCGACCTTTCCGCAGTCGAGCCCCATCGGCACGCACACGCCGTTCTCCGGGTCCCCGACATCCGCGCAGGCGTAGGCGCCTTGCGGGGCCCCCTCGACCACGCAGATCCCCGTCGTCCGGGGGCACCAGGTCCCGCACACCGGCTCCGGAAACGACGTTGTCAACCCCGCCACCGTGAACTCCGACACGCACCGCGACCACTCGCCCTCGCACTGCGAATCCGCTTCGCACCTCGCGCAGGCCGGCAACTTGGCCAGACAGACCTTGTAGCAGGGGTCGCAGTACTTGTCGGAGCCGCAGTTCATGTCTTCGCGGCACTGCGCCGCGATGCACTTGCCCTCGCAGTTGCATGCGTACTGGTCCGCGCAGAACCCGCCCCGGCATTCCCGCCCGAGCCCGCACTCCCCGGATGTGAAGCACGCAAAGGCGCACTGGTGGGTCTCGGGGTTGCACTGCTGCTGGGTCGGGCACTCGAAGTCGTCCCGGCACCCACAGATGTGCAGGTCGTCCCAGCACTTCGACATCCCCGGCGTCCTGCAGTCGTCGTCCGACGAGCACGTCTGCGCCCCAGCATGGCCGTGCGAGACCATGAACGCGAAGGTGCAGTCCTCGTCCTTCTGGCACTCGGCGGGTTGCACGACTCCCCCTCCATCCGGGGCGTCCCCTGCGACGCCGTCGTACCCACCGACATCCACCGGGGGTACGTCACCACCCGCGCCCTCGTCCCTCCCGCCTCCGCCCCCGCCGCAGGCCCACACGGCGCCCGCGAGCGCCACAATCGCCTGGTATCCCCTCATGGTCGTACCTCCTCCCAGAGGCCTATCTCGGCAGCACGTCCACCGCGTTCACCGTGCCTCCCGAGCCCACGAAGAACAGGCGGTTCCCCTGGACCTCCGGCGCCACGAACGTCCCCTCCGGCACCCCGAGTCGCTCCACCGGGGCCCCGTCCGCCCCATCCAGCAGGACCAGGCCCCGGTCGTGACCCGCCACGACCCATCCCCGCACCACGACCGGCGGGTACGCCGCGCCCGGCCCCTGAAGCCGCGTCCTGAACGTCGGGCTTCCGTCCGCCTTGCGCACGCCCACGACCTCCCCGTCCGCGGTCCCGAACACGAGCCATGCCCCCGCCACGGCCGGTCGCGAGGCCCCGAACCACGACCCCTGCCACGCGACCCGTCCATCGTCCGCCGTGACCGCGACCGGTCCCCGCGAAAAGGATGCCGAATAGACCCGGTCCTCGTCCACCACGGGCGTGGCATCCACGTCCGTCGCGCCTTGCCTCGCCTCGGCGAGCGATGTCTCCCACGCGACCCGTCCCCCCTCGACATCGAGCGCCACCAACGCCCCGTCCGAGAACCCGACAAACGCCCTCCCCCCACTGACGGTCGGGGCCGACACCCCCTCGCTGCTCATGAACTGCGGCCGGTCCCGGTGGTACTCCCAGCGGAAGGTCCCGTCCCGGGCCCCCACGGCATAGACCTTGTTGATCCCGACCGCGAACACCACCACCGCCTCGCTCCGTCCGCCCACACGCTCCACCACGACCGGGTCCCCATCCACCGCCGCATCCGTGCAGAACGGCTTCTCCCAGGAGGGCTTCCCGGTCCCGACCTCCAGGCGGTACACACAGCCGTCCGCGGACCCAACGAAGACCTGTCCCCCCTGCCGACCGGCGGTCCCCGCTCCCTCCCCGGCCACTTCCCCGACCCAGGGTCGCGCGCGCACCGCACCCCTCGTGCGGAACGACCACAACCTCGCCCCGGTCTCCCCGGACAGGGCCACGACCTCGCCCGTCTTCACGCCGCACACGACGATGCCGGCGGCGGCCCGGCACTGCCCGAAGTCCCGCGGGTGATAGGCGAAGGCGTCGTTGACGTACACCCGTGTCCCCCAGGCCGGGTGCAGGCGCATCGCCGGACCCAGCCCTGCGGTGCTTCCTGCCTCGAACGTGCTCGACGCCCGCTGGGCCCCCGCCGGAGATGCGATCAGCCACACCACGAATCCATACAACAATCTGTCCAAGAAATACCTCCCCGGAAGGGGAAACGACGGAATCCGGTCACGGCAGCGTCGCAAGGCGTTGCTCGATGAGCCCGCGGGTCAGACGCTCGGCCGGGGCCAGGAGCGCGTCGTCCGCCGGGACCTCGGCCAGCCCCTTTGCGTACATCTCGCGCGCCCTCGCCGCATCCCCCGGTTCCCCCGCCAAGGGGTGAGCGAGGTCGCCCAGGTGCAGGTATCCCATGGCGCGAAACAGCCGTGACCCCGCCCGCGTCATCTCGGTGTAGTACCGCTCCGCCTCGTCCCGCCGGCCGGCCTCGTCCGCCGCGACGCCCACCGCCTCCAGGAGGATGGGCCTCCACGCTGCGTCCCCCTGGGTCGCGAGGCCTCGCTCGAACGACTCCAGCGCCGGCCCGGCCTGCCCCGCGAGCAGCAATGCCGCCCCCCGGGCCACCCACGCGAGCCCCGCCAGCGCGGAATCCTCGTGTTCCGTCGCGAACTTCTCGAGGTCCCCCGCGGCCCCACTCAGTTTGTTCAGGGCCTCCTCGACGGCCTTCTCGTCCCCGGACTCGCGCGCCTTGGCCGCCGTCACCACCGGGCTGAAGGCGCCGCGGAAGGCCATTGCCTCCTCCACGAGGGCCGCGTCGTGCCGTCGCGACAGCAGGGTCCCCGCCACGATCGCGACGAGCACTGCCGCGGCCCCGGCCAGGATCCAACCCCCGTACAACTGCAAGAACTCGATCCCGCGCCCCATGGAGGTCAGGAACTCGTCGGGGGCCTTGACCTCCTTCTGGGTCATCCTCTTCTTGCTCGCCGCCGTCATGCGTCCATCCTCCCTGGACTCCCACGGTCCCACGGATGTGCGGTCGGTTCTCCGGTAGGGATTCGAACCCCAATCCCAGGAACCAAAATCCTGTGTCCTACCATTGGACGACCGGAGATCCCTGAAAGAACGCGGGCGGATTGTACCCGGAAGCGGTCCGGGGTGCAACGTGGAACCGGCGTCAATCGAAGATGAACCCCCAGGCCGACACAAGCATGGTCTGGACCACGCTCAGGATGTTGCGGGTCATCTTCGCGATGGGCGGTGGGGCGTTCAGGTTCGGTGGGAGGGTGTCCGCGGTGGCCGACGCCTGGACCGCGGTCTGCACGATCACCTGGGGCTTCGGCGGGCTCAGGGCCGCGAGCGGCGTGCAGTTCGGGCACTGCGATGGCGGCAGGGCGTTCCCCGGCGCCTGGCCGCTCAGGCAAGCAGGTTTCTGGGCGACGGTCAGGCCGTACGGGATCGAGGTCCCCGCGGCCCCCCCGATGCGGACCTTCACCCGTTGGTTCGCGAGGTCGTTCAGGTCCATCCTCGGCGCCAGGGTCATGCAGTCCTCGCCCCGCTGGTAGAAGTCCACGCCCCACAGCCACCCGACCCCGGGGCTGCACGCGTTCGCGAGGTCCGGGGCGAACGTCGTGAAGTAGGCCGTGTTCGAGAAGATGACGGGCGCGCCCATCAGTCGTTCCCCCGCCACCCGCTCGGTGGCCTGCAACTCGTCCGCCTGGGGACGGGTGACCTCGTGCAGGTGTTCGTCGTAGCCGAGGAAGACCTTCCAGTTCAACACGGCGGTTTTCCGGTTGGCGTCGCGGCAGACCGTCTCGCTGAATGGGTCGCAGTTCGCGTACTCGTTCAGGAGGTCCTGGCGAGGCTGCATCTCCGTCACGGAGGCCACGAAGTTCTTCTGCGTCGTGTCGTCAATCCGGTCCGTGTCCCCGCCGCCATACACGACGACCAGTTCCGGCCGGTACGGCTTGACGGCGACGGCCGGGGCCTCGAACGCGGGCGAACGGACGGCCGACCCGAGACCCACCGGCGGGTTCACGCTTTCGTACGGATCGAAGAACAGCTGGAGTTTCCACAGCGACGTGCTCGAGCGACCCATGTCCACCCGCCACAGGCGTCCCGCCCGGTCCCCGAGGAAGCACCGCGTGATGAAAGTGCCCGGGAACGTCGAGTAACACGTCACGTCCCCCACCATGTCCACGAGCGGCTCGCCGTTCCCGCCGCCAACGCCGCACGGGTCCTCCACGTTCGGCGGCGTGAAGACCGACGAGAACTCCTTCAGTTTCTCCCCCGTGTCGAGCCGCACCACGAACACGGAACGAGCAACGGCGGGGCATCCCCCGATCCCCTCCCCGCTCCCCCCGCCGAAGACCGCAACCGCCACCTCCTCGGACCCGATGAACACGCTCCCGAGCGACGGCTTGCTCACGGTGTAGCCCAGGCGCGTGAAGTCGTTCTCGGGCTGCGAGGCTGGCCCGAACTGAGGCGTCCCGTTCTGGACCCACCACCGTCCCTCCGGCGAAATTTCCCACAGAAACGCGGGGGCCGTCGGGTCCGTCACGTCGAGGGCCACATACCCGCGGCCGCCTTTGCCGTACCCCGTGACCAGGACCGCTCGCCACAAGCCGGCCTCCTCCTCGACAGACGCCAGCCTCTCGGTCGTGCGCGACAGCAAGATGTCCTTGACCACGGGCTCCCCGTCCATCAGCGTCTGGAACCGATTGGGCAGGTCCTTCAATCGTTTCAGCAGGTGGTTCGGGATGATGGCCCACAACTCCTGCCCCCAATCCTGGTGCGAGGACGTGTCCGGCCGGTCTACCTTGAAGGCGTGGATCATCCCGTCGTGGGTCCCCACGTAGAGCACGGTCGGCCTCGTCCGGAACGCCGTGGATTCCTTGTATGCCTTGAACGAGGGAATCTGGACGTCCACGTCCTTCAGGTGCCCCTGGATCACGGGTGACGAGTGCACGATCGCCCCCAGTTTGTACGGGTGGCGGCACGACCCCGGCGCAGCCCGGATGTAGTCCACGAGATAGTCCACGTACTGCGCCCGCGCCGCCTCGTCGTACGCATCGAGCAGGGGCGGCACTGGCTCGCAGGTGCCGTCCAGGGTGGGCGCGCGTCTTTCCAGAAAGACCTGACCAGGCTGCGTCGGAATATCAATGCCAAACAGGTCTAGCGTCAAGTCATCGTTGCTCGTCGTGAACGGCACCAGGGTCCCGTTCTGGATGGCCCACACTGAACGCGCACTGTCCGGCCCGTCGCTTAGTTTGTCCGCCAGCGACTGCACCTCCGTCACCGATGCCTCGTCCCCAGACACACACTGATAGACCGACCGGTCCAGGTACCCCCTGAACAACCCCGGCCTCCCCTCCACCAGCCCGTACGCGGCACTGAACTGGTACTGCCGGTCGGTGGAGTTCCCGGTGTCCTGCGTCACCGCGATGCGCGTCCGGGACTGGACCGCCGTCTCCATGTTCCCGAGGATCTTCGACAGGACCGCCGCCAGCTGTGCCGGGTTCGAGACGATCCGCGCCTGCTGGGTCCCCCCGGCCAGCGCGATGGCGTCGATCAGCGAATCCACGCCCGCCGGCAACTGGAACCCGACCACATAGACCTTGACCCCCGCCGCGAGCAACTGTCCGGCATAATAGGCCGCGACCTGGTATCCTTCCGTCCCCTCGCCCAAGTTCGCCCGCCCATCCGTGATCAGGACCACGTTGCGCGAGCGGCAGGCGTAGTAGAGGTCCCCGGTCCCCGATTGCGGGTCGTACGGCTGCAAGGCCGGGTCGTTCTGGAAATAGTCCAGCGCGTCCCGCAGGATGGGCGCGAGCGGGGTCCCCCCGTACGGGATGGCCGAGATGATGGACCACTCCACCTCGGCGTTGCGCGCCAGGACTTCGTCCCTGTTGTCGGACGATGACGGCGGCACGAACCAGCCGGTCGGGGCGTTCCGGTTGCGGGCGCCGTAGTTCACCGGGGATTCCCCGCCGTAACTGTACCCCCCCGCGGCCTGTGGGCTCGGGTTCGCGACCGTGTCGAAGGTCATCACCCCGAACTTGAACCGGTCCCCCGCGATGTCAATCAGGCCGTTGTCCAGCTGCACCCCGTGGGGGACCACGTGCGAAACCGGGTACCCGAAGTCCTCGCGGTTCGCGGGCCACATCCTCGTGTCGTAGGTGCACGCGTACGTGTCGTCCCCGAACGCGCCGGTCAGGACCTCCGTGGCCACCACAAAACGGCTCTTGCCGTCCCTCGGCGACGCCCCGGGAACCCCCGTGCACGCCGGGACGGCCAGGACGTCCTCGTCCGCCGTCTCGGCCGAGTAGCCGGCCACGTCGTATTCCATGCTCCCTGACGTATCCAGCAGGAACAGGACCACGGGTTTCACCTGCTGGGCCGGGCCCTCGGCCCACGCCCCGGACGAAACGGCGACCAGCCCCGTAATCGCGATCAGCGCGACCGCCCACCGCCTGGCCCGAAACAGGGTCCTCGTGTCCATCGCGCACCTCATTCGCAACCCGTCGGTCCCACGTAGATCGTGGACATGAACCGCTTCATCGTGTTGCGCAGCACGTCATCAGGATTCGTTACCTGATTATTCCCATAAGTTCCGTCTGTCGTCGAGAAATACTTCCGGAAGCAATATTCCCCGACGGCATATCCCGGAGCCCGGTGCGACGAGATCGGATTCGACAGGCGACTGACCCAGTTCGCCCCGCCCACGTTCCCGATCTCCCGCCCGAACGACCCCCCCGCGTTCGTGTCGAAGAAGAAGGCGCTCACGTCGCCCATCGCCATCTGGAAGTTGTGGGTCGCCACGAAGTCGTTGAAGGCCCCCGGGTTGATCGCGGCCAGGGACATCGTGGCCTCGCTCCCCGCCTCGGTCACTCCGAACGCCACGCTTCCGACGCGATACGACCCCGCGCGCGCCAGGTGGTTCGTCACGGACTGCACCGCCGCGAGCGCGACCGCGCTCAGGACCAGCAGGACGAGCATGGTCAGCACCAGGACCATCCCCCGGTCCGGCGCCTCGCCCGAAGGGCCTTGTCGTCTCCGTCGCCTCATTTCACGTTCCTCACCTGGAACGCCTTCAACCCCACGCGCGACGCGAGGGCGAGCGTCCTCGCGGCGCCGACCATCGTCACGTCCGCGTCGTACCGCTCGAACGGCGCGTGCACCCCGGCCCGCGCCTCCATCGTGAGCCCCGGATCCTCGTGGGCGGTCCGCACGGTCAGGGCCACGGTCACGAACCTCAGGTCCTGCGGCCTCGATCCGTTCGCGCTCGACAGCAGCCCCGTCCCGGAATCGTTCACCACGTCCTCGATATTCGGGTAGATGGCCACGTTCGGGTCTTGCCCCGTCAGGTCGTTGTCCACCACGAAGTCGTAGAACGCCAGGTCCACGACGTATTCCCCGACGACCAGGCGGCTCCCCGGAACGACCGTCCGGTCCGGGGCCAGTTCCTCGCGAACGAGGTCCAGTTTCGCCACGGTCCCGTTCCCGTCCACCGGGGCCCCGGACCGCACGTCCCGGCGCACGATGTACCGGATGTAGCCGACCACGTTCACCTCGAGCCCCACCCCGAACCCCTGCACCCCGCAGTAGTCCGGAGGCACGGACACCGGCGGCGCGCTTTCGAGGACCACCGCCCTCGTCGTGTAGTCGGCGGATGCGATGCGGTAATACATCTCGAACTGCTCCGCGTTGACGATGCGGAGCATGTGGTTCGGGTTGAAGATTTCGTCGAACTCGGCCTCCGAGGCCGGAAAGGCCCCTCCGGGCTGCAAGGTCACCGTGTTTCCGATGATGCTCTGCGTGAAATAGACGTTCGGGCTCGGATAGGCGCCGAACAGGGTCACGGCCGAGGGCCGGATGTTCACGTTCGTGTTGGGCTCGTAGGTGTCCCCGATCCGCTCGAAGTAGATCCCCATCAGGCGGTTTACGGGCTTGGGACACACGTTGTCGTCCGCACCAGAGTCCGGGGTCGCGAGGAACCCCGCCGCCGCGATGTCCCGCCGCAACTGCTCGATCCCGAACCTCAACGTCTCGGAGGCGCGCACCACCTCCTCCTCCATGCGGTACGAGCGCGCCGACACCGTGTACACGTAATAGATGGAACCGAGCAGCACGACCCCGATCACCATCCCGACGAGGATCTCGATCAGGGTGAGCCCCGGGTCCGCCCATCCTCGCCTCTGCCGTGCCCTGTGTCTGGCCGCGTCCATCGCCCCTCACGGCGTCACGAAGACGTTTTTCATCACGGTTGTGACCTGCGTCACCTGGTAGGCGTTCGCTACGTCCGTGTCCATGTTCGGCCCGCAGGCGTCGTACAGCCCGCCCTGGCCCTCGGCCCTCGGCCACAGCACCCGCGCCTCGACGCGGATCAGGAAGTTCGGGATCAACCACGTCAGGCGATAGCGCGCGCAGAACCGGCGCGCCCGCGTGTCCGGAAACTGCTGGAGCGCCCCCGCATCGTACGTCGCGTCCCGCCCCAGGGCCGCGACCATCTGGACGGGGGCGTTCGGGATCTCCCACGCCCGCCGCCACCCCGAGCCCCTCCCGGCCACCGGTCCGGCCTCGTCGTTCACGTGCGGCAAGTACTTGAACTTGGCCTGGGCGACCCCCTGCGTCCCATCATTGGTCCACTCGAGGGCCTCGAGACGGATGGTCTCGATCAGGTGCAGGGCCAGTTGCGTGGCCGTCACCACGTCCCTCGCGGTCGTGTTGGCGCGCAGGATGCCGGCCTGAAGGTGGAGCATGGCGAGGAAGCCGATGACCGTGATGACGATGACGGCCATCAGCTCCACGAGGGTGAAGCCCGCTCCCTCGCGCAGGCCCCACGCCCCCTCCATTCCCCTGCCGGCCCGGCGCCACGCCGCACGCATCCGAGGACCTCCGCGTCACAGGGCCAGCCTGGCCGCCCCGTTGAACGGGATCACGACCGTGTTCTGCACGCCTTCAGGCTGGCCGGAGGACCCGTACCGCTGCACCACGATCCGCGCGTCTCCCGCGGCGTACCGCGAGTCACCGGACGGGACCGGAAGTTGTGTATCCGTGCGCAGCACGCGCCCGTCTGGCTTGATGCACAGGGTGGCCTGGTCCAGGTCCGAGGGGATCAGCGCGACAAGGTGAATCGCCGGGAAGTCCCGCGCCAGGTCCACCGCCCGCACGTTCCGGATCGCACCGGGGTCGCCGAAGTTGAGGCAGGCCGACGTCGTGCCCTCGTTCAGGGTCACGCCCCCGTTCCCGCCGGGCTGGCCGTTCGTGCGCGTGGGCACGACCTGGTATGCGCGATTGCGCGCCGCGGCTTGGACCTTCGCGAACTCGATCAGGTCGAGGATGGCCTGGGCCGCCTGGACGACCTCCCGCCTCTCCACCGCGCGCAGCACGGGCGGCAGCGTGACGACCACGAGGATCGCCAGCATGGCCACCGTGATCATCAACTCGACGAGCGTGAAACCCCGGTCCTTCATGTCGGCCTCCGGCACGGCCACCACCTGTTTCTGCAACAACCATACCACCACAGCCGGCGTTTGACCTTCCGGCAACGCTCGGGATTCTTTCTATTTTCGAAAGACACCCATCCACCCTGGACATCACGTGCGCAACGTTTTCACGGCATCCGAAGCAATCTGCGAGGTCAGAACATCACGCCGACGCGAGCGCGCAGAGCCGTGGCCCACCGCGACGTCCGATGGACCCCTACGTTCTCGAAACTCGGGATCAAATCGAACGCGCCGAGCGGCCAGAGGATGGACCAGTCGAGTCCCGCGAACAGCAGGTCTTTCTCCTCGTAGTAAATCCGCAGGATGGTCTCCACCCCGAGGTTCGCGCTGTCGCCGGGCGTGGCCGACTTCTCGATGGCGCGACCGTACAGGATGTCGAGCCGCCCCGCCAGGGCGTCGTCCTCGGACTCGAAGAGGTCGTACTGGATCCACGGTTTGAAGTAGAAGGCGTTGGTCACTGTCCCAATCACCTGGCGGAACAGAAGGTTGTCTATATGATAATCTGGATGGAAGTAAAACGCGGCAAGCCTCGGGTTGCGGACCGACGGGTCCGCGAAGTTGGTCTTGTCGAGATAGCCGAAGTATTCGGCCGTGTCCCCGGACGCCAGTCCCGCATCCAGTCCGAACGAGAGGTTCCTCGCCCGGTATTCCCCCTCGAACGCGAACCCCAGACTACGGATGTCCATGCCCGAGTTCGGGTCGCCCGCCTGCAAGCGCCCGATGCGTCCCACCACCGCGGCGGCCTCCGTCTCCAGGCGCAACCTCTTGTGCACACCCGGAACCCAGTCTAGACGGACCCACAGGTCCGGCGTCACCAGCCAGGCTTCTCGCCGTTCCAGCGTGATCTGGTCGTACCCGCCGCCCGGCACCGCCGGGTCGAGATGGCCGGTCAGGATCTTCTGGGCGCTTTCGGCCGATACGTCGAGTTTCTGCCGCCGGTACACCGCGTACAACCCCCAGTCCAGGCAAACCTGGTTGCGCACGTGCAATCGGTCGTACCGGGCCCGTTTCTCGGCATCCGTCACGGGCCGCGAGAAGGCCGCGAACGTCACCTCGGTCACGTCGTCGGTGTCGGTCAGGTCGTGCGGCTCGCCATACGCCAGGCGCGGGCTCTCCGACGTGGGCCCCGAGGCGACCCACCCGTACCCGACCTCGAAGTACACCCCCGCGACTCGCGTCAGGGCCTGCACGCGGTCCACGTACGTCCCGTAATTCGCGTCCAGGGCCTCGCCGTCGTTTTCGAGGATCCCGAGCCCCCAGTGCCGGGCCATGCGCCCGGCCGACAGGGTCAGGAGGGGTCCGCCGGACGCGACCGGCCTCAGGATGTCCCACGTCAGGTACGCCTGTCGCGCCCGGACGGAGTCCTTCAGCGAGTTGCGGCCCGCGGACGGGACCGCCTGGGACCGGGCGAGCACGGACAGGGGCGCGTCGGGCCGGGCCGGGTTGTAGTCGGGCGACGAGCCCAGGACCAGGTTGTCGAAGACGTCAATCTCCGCGTGGAGGGCGAGGGTGGGTGCCACGTGGAGGGTCGGGCGGTAGCGCAGCCTCATGTTCCCGCCCGCGAGCCAATCCTCGCCCTGGGGCCCGACCTTGTCCTTGTTGACCGAGGTCGCGTTGGCCGCGTTGTTGGTGAGAGGCGGCATGAAACCCGACGTGCGTACCAGGGTCCCGTCTGCCTTGAGATAGTCGGTGCCCAGGTGGCCCCGGTAGTAGCCCTCGGCCCGCAGTCGGAAGTACCCGTGGTGCTCGAACCAGGGGTAGTCGCGCTTCTCGGTCACGCCCGGCCCGGCCCACTCCTCGGCTGTCCGCAGGGCCTCGCCGCGCAACAACTCGTCCAGCGTGGGGATCGGTTCCTCGTCGGCTGACGCCGGGCCCGGTGCCTCGCCTTCCGCACTCTCCGCAGATGTCCCGGACGACGGGCGGGGCTCGCCTTCCTCGCCCGTGGCTTCCGGAGTCACGGCCCCGGCCTCTTTGCCTACCGGCGTTTCAGGAACCGGCTCCTCCTGCGCGCGGGCCCCCCCTCCCTGGACCCCCAGAACCAATAGCCCCGCGATCCACGCGGTCGAAACGACAACGAAGTTCCTCATCGGGGCCTTCCTCTCAGGCGGCCAGGCGGGGGTACTCTACCCAAGGCATAATCCGCGTGTCAAACGAGCGCGCGGCTCATTCCAAGGACGCCACGGGCCTGGACACTGACGCAGACCCGGGCACGGTCACGGCCACGGGCACCGACACACCACGGTTACCGGACCCCGGTTGGCGCGGCCTGGAGCCCGCGCACCCACGCGCGAGCAGGCGCTCGCGTCCCCACGGAAACCGGGTTCCGGGGTCCGGGCTCCGGGGTCCGGGATCCGGCAGGGACTCCGTGGCGGACACGGCCACCGTCGCGGACACGGACTCCGACACGGTCACCGGCCGC
>JBBIPO010000103.1:0-13062 GCA_037442805.1 Deltaproteobacteria bacterium | reverse complement strand
CCGTGTCCGTGACCGCCGCCGAGCCCCTGCCGGACCCCGGACCGCCGACCCCGGACCCCCGACACGCCCCTTTCCTCAGCGCACCGGCTCGATGCAGGCCGGCTCATCCCGGGTCGCCGCGTTCACGAGCGACGACACCCGGTCGGCCACCAGCAGGTCGTCCGCGCATGGGACGAGCCAGCGGGTCAGTGCCCGCAGGTCCGCCGGCCGCGGGTCGAGCCAGGGGTCGTAGGCCTCGCGCGGCAGGATCACCGGCATCCGGTCATGGACCGGCGCGACCACCGCGTTCGCCCCGGTCGTGATGATCGTGAACGTGCGGATGTCCGCCCCCTCCGGCGACCTCCACGACTCCCACAGGCCCGCGAACGCGAACACCCGGCCGTCCCGCCGGCGGATGCGGAACGGCACGCGCGCGCGGCCCTCCCGCCGCCACTCGTAGAACCCGTCCGCGAGCACCAGGCACCGCCGCCTCCGGAAGGCGTCGCGAAAGGCCGGCTTTTCGACCAGGGTTTCCGCGCGCGCGTTGATGAGCCTCGCCGCGAGCGACGGGTCGCGCGCCCACGACGGCAGGAGCCCCCACCGGAACCACGCCACCTCCCGGGGCACGACGTTGGGGATCACCGGCGCGATCTGGGTCGGCGCGATGTTGTACCGCGGGACCCACTCCGGCGGGAGGCCGCGCAACCGGAACTCCTCCGGGTCCACGCCCTCGCGGTTCGCGAGCGTGTAGCGCCCACACATGCTCGTTCCTCGCCCCACCGTCCGACCTCTGCTAGGATACTTCCGTCACGACGCCTGGAGGAAGCCAGATGCGCAAGGACCGCGCCGCAAACGCCGCCCGCCTGGTCGCAGGGCTCTGGACCGCACTGGTCCTTTTCCCCTTGCCCGCCCGCGCGGACGACCCGACCCCGGTCGGACGCTGGACCACGATTGACGACGACACGCACCGGCCCAAGGCCATCGTGCGCATCTGGGAAGAGGACGGCGCGCTCCAGGGCCGCATCGAAAAACTCTTCCGCCAGCCCGGCGAGGACCCGGACCCCGTTTGCGACAAGTGCACGGACTCGCGCAAGGGCCAGCGCGTCGTTGGGATGGTCATCCTCCGCGGGCTCACGCGGGACGGCGACGAGTGGTCCGGCGGGCGCATCTTGGATCCGGAAAACGGCAAGGAATACCGTTGTTACATCGAGGTGATGGACGGCGGCCGCCGCCTGAAGGTCCGGGGCTACATCGGATTCTCGCTGCTCGGTCGCACGCAATACTGGGAGCGCGTGGACGAGTCGCGCCAGGGGGTGCCGTGATGGACCACGCCGATCACGCGCCCGCGCCAGTGGTCCGCGCTGTTCGTCCCGGGGATCGCGACCGGCTCGAGGCGTTGCTACATCGCATCGAGAATTTCACATCAGAAGAAGTTTCGGTCGCCCTGGAACTCGTGGACGCCGCGATCCGCGACCCCCGGGGCAGCGGATACGAGGTCCTCGTCTGCGACCGCGTGGACGAAATCCTTCTCGGGTACGTCTGCTACGGCCCCACCCCGCTCACCGACGGAACCTTCGACCTCTACTGGATCGCGGTGGACCCGGACTGTCGCGGGCGAGGCGTGGGCCGCTTGCTCCACGACGCGATGCTCGCGGACCTCCGAGCCCGCGGCGCGCGCCTGGTCCGGCTCGAGACCTCCTCGCAGGACTCCTACGACGGGACCATGCGCTTCTACGAGGCCCTGGGCTACGAGGTCGTCTCGCGCGTGCGGGACTTCTACCGCCCGGGCGACGACCTCTTCACGCTGTTCCTGAGGCTGTGACAACCACCCGCCGGGGTCACCCGACAGAAAACCGCCGCCCGGAGCGGGCCGCCGCGACCAGGACCTCCGCGGGCTCGAACCGGGGGCCGAGGCGGGACGCGAGGCCCTCGAGACGCCGCACGACCTCCGTGGCCCCGACGCGGTCCACGAACCGGAACGGCCCGCCCAGGTAGGGCGGGAACCCGAGCCCGAACACCGCGCCCACGTCGCCGTCACGCGGGTTGCGCAGCACGCCGTCCTCGGTCCGACCTGCCCCCCCGCTCCCCAGGCACCGCGCGGCCTCGTTCACCATCGCGAGCAGCAGCCGGTCCCCGACCTCGGCCGGGTCCGCGCGGCGCGCGTCCGGCCGCAGGCCCAGCACCCGGTAGACCGACGCGTCCACTCCGCGCTTGACGCCCTTCTCGTACCGGTAGAAGCCCCGCCCGTTCTTGCGGCCCTTGCGCCCATCCCGGACCAGGGCCTCGAAAATCGCCGGGGGCTTCATCCGGTCGCCGAAGGCCGCGCTCAGGACCCCGGCCACCTTCGCGCCCACGTCAATCCCGACCTCGTCGAGCAGCGTGATCGGCCCGACCGGGAAGCCGCGGTCCCGCGCCGCCTCGTCCACCGCCTCCACCGGGACGCCTTCGGCGAGCAGGTGCGCGGCCTCGTTCAGGTAGGACGCCAGGATGCGGGTCGTGTAGAACCCGGGGCCGTCGCGGACCACGATCACGGTCTTCCCCTGGGCCTTCCCGAAGGCCACGCACGTGGCGACCACCCACGGGGCCGTGCGGTCCGTCACCACGACCTCCAGCAGGGGCATCTTCTCGACCGGCGAGAAGTAGTGCATCCCGATCACCGTCTCGGGGCGCGACGACGCCTCCGCGATCCGCGCGATCGGGATCGAGGACGTGTTCGAGGCGAAGATGGTGTCGGGCCTCGTCACGGTCTCCACCTCGCGCAGGAGGCGACGCTTCAGGTCCAGGTCCTCGAAGACCGCCTCGATCACGAGGTCCGCGCCCGCGAACCCGTCCGTCCCCGTGGTCGTGGTCAGGAGATGCGCGAGCCGTCCCGCGTGCATCGGGGTCATCCGGCCCTTGCGGGTCCAGCCGCGCAGGGTCTTGCGGACGGCGCCGATGCATCGGGCCGCGCCCTCCACGTCGGCCTCGCGCACGCGCACCGGGATTTCCAGGCGTTCCAGCGTCACGGCCGCGATCCCGGCCCCCATCAGGCCGCCCCCGAGCAGGCCCAGGCGCTTCACCGGGCGTGCGGAAACCCCCGGGTCCTCCACGCCCGGGTCCTTCTTCAGGTCGGTCGTCGCGAAGAACAGGGACATCAGGGCCTTGGCCTCGGGCGACACCGCGAGGGGACCGAAGCGCTCGGCCTCGGCCCGGAAGCCGGCCTCCCTTCCCCGCTCGACCCCGACCCGGACGACCTCCAGGGCGGCCTCCGGGGCCGGGTACCTGCCGCGGGTCTGCGCGAGCAGGGTGGCCCTCGCCTTCCGGAACAGGATGGCACGGCCCAGGGGATTGCGTTCGAGGGCCACGGTCCCGGCCAGGTCCAGGGGGCTGCGCCGCGGTCCCCGTCGCGCGCCGGGGGCCTGGGCCAGTTCGCGCGCCCGCCGCCGGGCCACGTCCAGGAGGATCGCCTGGGGGACCACCTCGTCCACCAGCCCGACCTTGCGGGCCCGCGACGGCCGCACGTCGCGCCCCGTCAGGATGAGGTCCAGCGCGGCCCGGACCCCGATCAGGCGCGGCAGCCTCGTGCTCCCGCCGCCCGCCGGGAGGACCCCGATCTTCACCTCGGGCAGGCCCAGGACCGTCCGTGGCGAATCGCTGCACACGCGGTACGACGCGCACAGGGCCATCTCGAGGCCCCCGCCCATGGCCGGGCCGTGGATCGCGACGACCACGGGCTTGCCGCGACGCCGGTGCAGGTCCTCGACCCGCTGGAACCGGCCCTGCAAGGCCCGCGCAAGGCGCGTCGCCTCCGCCGCGTCGGTCTGGTCGCGGAGCAGGCGCACGTCCGCGCCCGCCACGAACACGTCGGGCCGGCCCGAGGCGATGACCACGGCCTTCACGCGCCCGTCCCGCTCCAGGAAATCCAGCACCCGGTCGAAGTCCTCGGCCACCGCGGGGGACAGGACGTTCATGGGCTCGTCGCGGACCTCGATCAGGACGGTCGCGACCCCGTCGTCCCCGACCGTCACGCGCAGGTGGGTCGCTTCGAGCATGTCACCAGTCCCGTTCCAGGACGACCGCCGCGCCGAGGCCCCCGGCCGCGCACTGGGTGACCAGGGCCGTGCCGCCTCCCCGGCGCTTCAGTTCGTTCGCCATGGTGAGGACCTGCCGCGCGCCCGTGGCCGCGAACGGGTGCCCGAGCGCGATGGAGCCTCCGTGCACGTTCAGGCGGTCGTCCGGGACCTCGCCGATGGGCTCGTCCCGTCCCAGGTGCTCCCGCGCCCAGGCAGGCGACGCCCACGCCCGCAGGTTCGACAGGACCTGGGCCGAGAAGGCCTCGTGGATGTCCACCAGCGTGATGTCCGCGAGCGTCATCCCCGCGCGCTCCAGGGCGATCGGCACCGCAAACGACGGCCCCATCAACATCTGCCACCCGGGGTCCACCGCCGCGAACCCCCAGGCCCGGATCGCCGCGAGCGGCTCGAACCCGAGGGCGTGGGCCGCCTCCTCGCTCGTCACGACGAGGGCCGCGGCCCCGTCGGACAGCGCGCACGAGTTCCCCGCCGTGATCGTCCCGTATCGCCGGTCGAAGGCGGGTTTCAGGCGCGCCAGTTTCTCGACCGTCGTGTCCGGCCGGACGATGTCGTCCCGGGTCACGACCCGGCCCCCGGGGGTCACGACCGCCATGACCTCGCTATCGAACACCCCAGCGTCCCAGGCGGCCGCGGCGCGGCGGTGCGAGCGCAGGGCGAAGGCGTCCTGGTCCTCGCGCGAGATCCCGTTCTCTTTCGCCATCTTCTCGGCCGATTCGCCCATCGTGAGGCCGGTCGAGGGTTCCTTCAGGGCCGGCGGGTCCGGCACCAGGTCGCGCGGCCGCAACGCGAGGAACGGCCTCGCGCGGCCCGCGAGGTCCCGGGCCTGGCGGGCCGTCATCATCGCGTCCACGAGGCGGGGGCCCAGGGTGATGGGCGGCCGGGACACCGAGTCCGCCCCCCCGCACACGACCACGTCGGCCTCGTCGATCAGGATCGCCCGGCAGGCCTCCACCAGGGCCTGGGTGCTCGTGGCGCACGCCCGGCTGACCGAGTACGCCTCGATGGTCTTGGGCAACCCCGCGCCGAGCACGACCTCGCGGGCGATGTTCGGGGTCTTCGGGTCCACGACGACCTGGCCGTACACGAGGGCGTCCACCAGGCCGGGGTCCAGGCTGGTCCGGGCCACCATCTCCGCGACGACGGCCCGGCCCAGGTCGAGGGCGCTCATCTCGCGGAACGCGCCCACGGACCGCACGAACGGGGTCCGAAGGCCCGCGACCAGGACCGGGCGCCGTGCGGTTCGCCCCTGAATCCGCCGCCTCATGGGGCGATTGTCCGACAACGGTCCGCGACCCGTCAAACCGGAAAGGTCGGAGTGCGGGAACGCGGCATCCGGAGTCGGGGATCCGGGATCCGGGGTCCGGCAGGGAGTCCGCGGCGGTCACGGCCACGGTCACGGACCCGGCCACGGTCACGGCGCGCATAGCGCGACTTCGGACTGCGGCGTGCCAACGCCGCCTGATGATGGCGCGGCCGGGAGCCCGCGCCGTCGCCGCGAAGTGGACTTCGCAGCTCCGGGGCCAATGCGCAACTTCGCGGCGGTCACGGCCACGGTCACGGACATCCGGGGAGCGGGCAAGAACCCAGGGTGGACCCGAGTCACTTCGTCAGTTCGCGGACCAGGCGCGGCAGGGCATACACCTTGTCCAGGGCCTCCAGAATCGCCGGGGTCGCGACCGCGACCGCGCGGTTCACGGGCTCCTCGAACCAGAAGGCACCGCCCAGGGACTGGATGTTGCCGTCGAAGATCAGGCCCACGACCTCCCCCCGGCGGTCAATGACCGGGCTGCCCGAGTTGCCGCCCACGATGTCGCACGTGCTCGCGAAGTTCATCGGGGTGTCCGGATTCAGGCGGCCGCGGGCGCGCTCCCACGAGGCCGGCAGCGCATAGGGGTCCTGGCCGGTCGCGCGCTCGAACAGGCCCCGGATGACCGTGACCGGGGACACCTCGCGTGCCCCCTCCCGGTAGCCGGCCACGGTCCCGTAAGTGATGCGCAGGGTGAAGGTCGCGTCGGGATACGTGTCCATGCCGAGCACCCGGAACCGGGCCTGCGCCAGGACCTCGGACTCCCGGTCCTCGATGGCCTCGACGTCATCCTCGTAGGTCTTTCGCACCGCGCGGGCCGCCGCGTCCAGACGGCGGGCGAACGCGATCATCGGGTCGTCCGCGCCCGACGTCCCCTCCTCCCACAACCGCTTGCGGAGGCCCGCGTCGGCCAGGCGCGTCCCCCGGACCAGGGCCCGGGCCAGGTCCTCGGGCGAGTCGCGCCCCAGCACGAGCCGCGTGATCGGGTGGTCCGGACCGAGGTGTTCGCGGACCTTGGACAGCCAGAAGGCCGCCTTGACCTCCTCCAGGTCCGGCTCGATCGGCGCCGCCGAGAACAGCGACTGCGTCAGGCTCGGCAAGGCCGATTCCCGGAACTCGCGCAAGCGTACCTCGTTGGGCTTGCGCCGCTCCTCGTCCCACCGGACGAGGGTGCGAGCCGCCTGGAAGAGGCGCGAAAACGACGCGCCCCGCCCTTCCAGGAACCAGTACTCGACCAGGACCTCGCGCAGGCGCGTCTGGACCGCCGCGATCCGGTCCAGCGCGGCCAGGGCCGCGGCCCCCTCCGGGTCCCCGGCCAGCCGTTCGCGCAGGGTCTGTTCCTCGCGCCTCTTGAACTCCTGGAACGCCCCGTCCAGCAGGGTGCGGTGCATCCCGTTGTAGGCCTTGAACGCATTTTCCAGGTAGAAGAGGTCATTGCGGGCGATCCTCGCGTGCTCCGCGCTCTCGCGCGAGAACTGCGTCAGAATGCCGCGCAACTCCGCGAAGACCTTCAGGTACATGGGATACAGGACGTCCCGAAGGAACTCGGTCTGGGCGACGGTCAACAGGCGCATGGTCCGGCCCGGGTGCCCGGTCACGAAGACCACGTCCCCGTCCCGCGGACCCAGGGTGGAGAACCGGAAGAAGTCGCGGATCCGGGCGGGTTTTCCGTCCTCGTAGACCCTCAGGAAGGCCACGTCCAGGTCGTAGCGCGGGAAGGTGAAGTTGTCCGGGTCTCCCCCGAAGAACGCGATGCGGTCCTCGGGCGCGAACACGAGACGTACGTCCTGATATCGTTTGTAACGATACAGGTCATACCGCCCGCCATGGTACAGGTTGACGACATCGCAGCGCCACTGTCCCGCTTGCGCACACTCCGCCTCGATGCGGCTCATCTCGGCCCGCAGGGCCTTGCCGAAGTCCGCGCCCGTCTGGCCGCGGGTTGCCTTTCGGATGCGATCGGTCACGTCGCGGATCTCCTGGAGGACGTTGACTTCGACCTCGGGGCAGGCCCGCTCGTCCTCGAGCCGTTCCGCGCGGAACCCGTTCGCCATCAGGTCGTTCTCGCGAGTCGAGATCTGTTGGATGCACCCGGCCGCGCAGTGGTGATTCGTCATTACGAGGCCGTCCCGCGACACGAACGACCCCGAGCACCCCTGGGCCAGGCGGACGGACGCGAGCCTCGCGCGGTCGAGCCACTCCCGAGACGGGGGTTCCCCGTACCGCTGCCGGAACCGCTCGGCGGGAAACCGGTCGAGGGTCCACATCCCCTCGTCCGCCCGGGCGATTCCCCCGGCGAGTACCCCCAGGACGCAGAGCCGTGCGACCGCGCGTGTCATCGTGACCTCCGTTCGCGAGCGCGCCATCGAACCCGAAGGACTACGGGACGTTCCCGGAGGGATCGAACAGGGCAAGCCCCGCCTCGGGGTCCGGGACGTGGCAGACGAACAGGGCCCGTTCGTCCCGGGACATGGCGGACCCGTACACGTAGTCTATGTTGATCCCGTGGTCCGCGAAGCGACGCGCGACCTCCTCCAGGGTCCCCGGCCGATGGGACAGGTACAGGCAAATCACGGGTTCCACGTCCAGGGTGTAGCCGGCCCCCTCCAGGATGGCCTCCGCCCCTTCCTGCGGCTCCAGGACCATCCGGATCACCGAGAACTCCGCGGATTCCTTCAGGACCCCCTGGTATGACTGGGCTAGCACCATGCGCCGGCCACTGCGCTCCCGGGCGCGGAACAACTCCTGCACGTAGTCGCGGGCGTTCTGGATGCTCATGGCGAGGATGTTGACCCCGTTCGCCCGCAGCAGCGAGCACAGTGTCAGCAACTCCCCGGGGTGGTTCGGCAGGAACACCGAGAACTGGTTCGCTTTCGGCACGGCGCCTCCGCTTCCTACAGTCACGCGCGATTGTAGGCGGCGGGCCGACGATGTCAACGGTGAGGGCGCGGGTGGGCGCGCGGGGCGCCCATCAGGGGCACGCGCCCGGTGTGTACGCGACCGCCGTGCACTTCTGCGCGAAGCACGCGGTGGGGTAGGTCACGCCGTCCGAGCCGCAGACGGGGGCGATGGGGTCCTTGGGGTTGTCGGGGGTGCCGCAGATGACCGAGCAGCCGGAGCAGACGCCCGTGTAAGCGAAGGTCGCGCCCTTGCAGGTCGCGAAGCAGGCGTTCGCGTAGGTCTTCGGGAAGCCCTGGAGATACGCGCACACCGGGTCGAAGACGCGCGGGCACTGCGGGCACTCCGCGGCGCACTCCCCCTCGTACAGCAGGGCGACCCCCGCGCAGTCAAGCCAGCACTGGTTGGTGTAGGTCTGGCCGTCCGCGCCGCACACCGGGGGGCCATTTTGATCGCAGTTACAGGTACACGGACCATCGTACTTCTTCGCGATGCCCCGGCAGATGAGCGTGCACTCGTTCGGATAGGTCTGGAAGTCCACGCCGCAGACCTCCACCACGGGAAGTCCCTCGCACTCGACGCAGCATCGGCCCGGGTGCTCGATGGCGACGCCGGCGCATTGAGACGCCGCGCAGACGTTCGCGTACGTCCTGCCGTCCGCCCCGCACACCGCCTCCTTGGGAAGCGTCATGCACTGCGGGCAATAGTCAAGGTTGAGGCAGGCCCCGGGGTAGATCAGTTTGAGGCCCGGGTTCTTCGGGCAGTGCACGAGGGAGCAGTAGTTCCGATACGTCAACCCGTCCGACCCGCAGACGGGGTCGTCCTTCTGGTCCCCGCACGCCGGGCACGGCGGGTCCTTGCACAGCCCCCCGACCCCGACCATGGCCGGGTCCTGGTAGTGCCGGCAGTGGCCGTCCTCTCCGCACACGTCCGCCGTGCAGGGGTCCCGGTCGTCGCAGTCGGCGTCCGCCACGCAGCACCCGGGGACGCCCTGGTGCAGGCAGGCCGCCACCACGCAGGTGTCCGTGGTGCAGGGGTTCCCGTCATCGCAGGCGGCGTTGTTCGAGCAAGTCCCGCACGACGGGTCCTGGACGTGGGTGCAGCGGTTCGTCACGCACAGGTCAAAGGTGCAGGTGTCCCCGTCGTCGCATTCCCCGGCGGTCAGGCAGCAGTTCGCCACCGGGCTGTTCGTGCACGCCTCGTGGACGCAGCGGTCGTCCGTGCAGGGGTTGTTGTCGTTGCACTGCGTCGCGCTGTAGCACTGGGAGCACCACGGGTCGAAGGTGTGGACGCACTGATTCTCCTGGCACTCGTCGAGGGTGCAGTCGTTGCTGTCGTCGCAGTCCTCCGCCACGACGCAGCAGGCGTCCAGGGTGGACCACATGCACACGAACTGCATGCACTGGTCGCGCGTGCAGGGGTCGTCGTCCTCGCAGTCCGCGTCGGTCGAGCACAGGCCGCACGACGGGTTCCCCCCGTGCGAACAGAAGTTCAGGAGGCACGTGTCCACCGTGCAGGCGTCCGCGTCGTCGCAGTCCGCGTCGTTGATGCAACAACCCGCGGTGGCCTCGTGGACGCACTTGCCCGACTCGCACCGGTCCGCGGTGCAGGGATTTCCGTCCCCGCAGTCCTTGTCCTGCGTGCACGATCCCGAGATCGGCTTATTCGTGCAAGTATTGTTGCTGCACTCATCAATAGTTGAAAAGTCATGGTCGTCGCAATCCGCGTCCGTCGCGCAGCATCCGGGGTTCTTCTTGGACACGCAGTACCCGAGGACGCAGAGGTCGTTGGTGCACGGGTCGGAGTCGGCGCACTCCGCGTCCGCGGTGCACTGGACGCAGTCGTTCAGGTGCCCGCAGAACCCATACGCGCAATAGTCCGAGGTGCAGGGGTCGCCGTCGTCGCAGTCCGCCTCCGTCTTGCAGCAGTTCGCGAGCGGGTCGTGCCGGCAGGTCCCCCCCGCGCACGAGTCCGTCGTGCAGGGGTCTCCGTCCTCGCAATCCGAGGCCGACACGCAGCACCCGGGCGTCCACGGATGCGTGCAGCGATGGTCCACGCACGCATCCGTCGTGCAGGCCACGCCGTCGTGGCACTGGTAGTCCGCGAAGCAGCACGCGGGCACCTGGGTCCTGCGGCACGTCGCGTCCACGCACTCGTCCTGCGTGCACGGGTTCCCGTCCTCGCAATCCTCGTCGGCGGAACAACACCCCGGGAAGGGCGTTGTCCGGCACGTCCGCTCTACGCAGGCGTCCCCGGTGCAGGGGTTGCCGTCGTCGCAGTCCTCGTCCGTCGCACAGCACCCGGCGAGGGTCTGGCTCACGCAGGCCATCACCACGCAGTGGTCGAGGGTACAGGGGTTCCCGTCCTCGCAGTCCCCGTCGGACGCGCACATCTTGCAGTTGGGGTTCGTCCCGTGCAGGCACTGGTGGTCCAGGCACAGGTCGTAGGTGCACGAGTCCCCGTCCTCGCAATCCGAGTCCCGCAGGCAGCATCCCTGGACGGGGAGTTGTGAGCAGGTGTTGTTCACGCACCGGTCCGGCGTGCACGGATTGGTATCGTCGCAGTCCGCGTCCGAGGCGCAGAACGAGCACGCCGGATCGAAGACGTGCCCGCAACGCCCGCCTTCGCACGCGTCCGAGGTGCAGACCTTCCCGTCGTCGCAGTCCGCGGCCGTCACGCAGCAGTCCGTGACGACCATGCGCAGGCACGTCCCTTCCACGCAGCGCTCCGAGGTACACGGGTCCTCGTCCACGCAGTCCGCGTCCGTCGCGCACCCCCCGCACTGGACCTGAACGTGCGCGCAGTGGTGGAACTGGCAGGCGTCCACGGTGCAGGGGTCCTCGTCGTCGCATTCGAAGTCGTTGACGCAGCAAGTGGGGTCGGCCTCGTACGCGCACGTTCCGCCCTCGCAACGATCCGCGGTGCACGGGTTCCCGTCGTCGCACCCCGCGTCGTCCTGGCAGGCGCCACACGCGGGGACGTGCACGCACGACTGCCCCTGGCATCGGTCGTCCGTGCAGGGGTCGTCATCCGCGCAGTCCTCGTCCGACCCGCAGCATCCCGGGTTCTGCTTGCGCACGCAATACCCCATCACGCAGAGGTCGGCGGTGCAGGGGTCCGCGTCCGCGCACTCGGCGTCCGACGTGCACTTGACGCACAGGTCCGCGTGCCCGCACGACCCGTACTGACACAAGTCCCACGTGCACGAGTCCCCGTCGTCGCAGTCCGCAGCCGAGGTGCAGCAGTTCTGGAGCGCCTGGTGGCGGCACTGTCCGTCCACGCAGGCGTCGTCCGTGCACGGGTTCCCGTCGTCGCACTGGTACGAGGTCTCGCAGCAACCCGCGATCCCCTCGTGCACGCAGCCCTCCGGGGTGCAGAGGTCGGTCGTGCAGGGGTCCCAGTCGTGACAGTCCGCGTCGAGCGCGCAGCAACCCGCGATGGGGTCGTGGACGCAGACCCCGTCGTCGCACCGGTCCTTCGTGCACGGGTGCCCGTCGCCGCACTGCCCGTCCGCGGCGCAACAACCCTGCTTCCACAGAAACAGACATTTCTTGTTCAGACAACCCGCGACGGTCTCGCACGGATTCGCGGGCACGCAGTCTTTCACGGTCCCGCAGCACCCCGGGGCCAGGGAGTGAGCGCACCGGAACGCCTCGCACCGGTCCGTGGTGCACGCGTCGCCGTCCTCGCAGTCCCCGTCCTCCCCGCAGCACCCGGGCGTGCTCGGGTCCGGGTGGAACACGCAGAGCCCGTCGTCGCACTCCTCGAGCGAGCACTCGTCCCCGTCATCGCAGTCCACCGGGACCAGGCACTCGCACTCGGGGTCCGGGGCGTACTGGCACGCGTTCTCCACGCACGACACCACCATGCACGTTCCCCCGGCCGGGCAGTCCTCCGCGTCGTGGCAGCACCCCGGAACCACCTCGCGGTCGCACTCGTTGTCCACGCACTTCTCCGACGTGCACACGTCGTCGTCCTCGCAATCCCCGTCCACGTGGCAGCACTCAGGGACCTGCACGGTCGCGCATTCTCCCTCGAGGCAGACCACCTCGATGCAGACGTCCTCCCCGTGGCCCGGGCAGTCCTCGGGTTGGTTGCAACAACCGGGGATCGCCTCGTTCGCGCACGCCGAATCGCGACAAGAGTCCACCGTGCAGTCGTCGCCGTCATCGCACTCCTCGTCGCCGAGGCAGCACTCCGGGATGGCCTCGCTCACGCACCGGTTGTCCACGCAGGTGACCACCTCGCACGGGCTCGCCGGCACGCAGTCGTCCGCGACCTCGCAGCATCCCCCGATCGCTTCATGGCGACATTTGTTGTCACTGCATATATCTTCTGTGCAGATATCACCATCCTCGCATTCCTCCGACCCCGCACAACAGTCCTCCTTCCCGACCCGCACGCACGCGCCGTCGTGGCACCGGGCCTCCTCGCACGGCCCGAGGTCGGGGAATCGTCCCTCACAGTCCCGGTCGGCGACGCACTCCGGGGCCTCCCGGTCCGCCGGGTCCCCTCCCGGGTCGAGCCCCGGTCCCGGGTCCCCCCCAGGACCCGGTTCGCGGTCCGCGCCGCCGTCCGCACCCACCGCGCCATCGCCCCCAATCTCCAGGATGTCCGTGGACCACAGCGGCGGTCCCTTCTTCCCCGATCCTTGCGAACAAGATACCGCCGCGACCAGGGTCGCCGCGAAGCCGACCGTGAGGATGCGCATCATGGTCCTTCCCCCGACCGATGATGTCCCGATCATACGCCTTCGGGCACAACGGCGCACGAGCACTTCCTGCCGCCGCGCGGATCGCTGAGGGA
>JBBIPO010000102.1:0-13065 GCA_037442805.1 Deltaproteobacteria bacterium | reverse complement strand
CGACGACGACAATCCCTGTACCGACGACTCCTGCGACTTCGAGACCGGCGAGTGCGTCTTCGAGCCAAACACCGAGTTTTGCGACGACGGGGACCCGTGCACGACCCGGGACGTGTGCGGGGACGGCGAGTGCGCCGGCGAGCCGTATGCGTGCGACGACGGGCTCGACTGCACCATCGAGGCATGCGACGGAGAGGGGGGATGCGAGGTGGTGGCGCTCGTGGACGGCTTCTGCCTGATCGGCGGGGCGTGCGTGGCCGCCCAGGCGCGCAACCCGGACAACGAGTGCCAGTGGTGCGACCCGCAGACCGATCCGTCCGGATGGTCCTTCCACGGTCTCGGGTGCGATGACGGCAATCCCTGCACGACCTCGGATACGTGCGTGCGAGGCGTCTGCGTGGGCGGACCGCCCCTGAACTGCAACGACGACAATCTGTGTACCGATGATCAATGCGATCCCTCGGTCGAGGGGGGATGCGTCCACGAGAACAACGTGGCCCCATGCGACGACGGGAACCCCTGCACCGTAGGGGATGCGTGCTCCGGCGGGGACTGCGTGCCGGGTCCCGTGAACGCGTGCGAGTGCGAGGACGACTCGGACTGCCCGGACGACGGGAATGCATGCAACGGGCGGCTCGTGTGCGACACGGGTGTGTACCCGCACCGGTGCGTGGTGGACCCGGCCACGGTCGTGACCTGCGACGCCTCGGGCGACACGACGTGTCTCAAGAACCAGTGCTCCCCCAGCACCGGCCAGTGCGCCATGACCCCGGTCAACGACGGAGGGGCTTGCGACGATGGCAACCCCTGCACACACGGCGACCAGTGCCAGGCCGGCGGCTGCCAGGGGACCGCCTACGACTGCAACGATGGCCTTGTGTGCACGAATGATATCTGCCGCGGAGACGGGACGTGCGGGCACCTTCTCGTGGCCGGTTCGTGCCTGATCGGGGGGGCCTGCGTGGAGGAGGGAAGCGGGCCTGGCGACAACGACTGTCTGGTCTGCGACCCGGCCGTCCAGCAATACACCTGGACCCCGAAGCAGAACGGGACTCCGTGCGATGACGGTGAGGCGTGCACCCACTCGGACGCCTGCAAGTCCGGGCAATGCCGTGGGGCCGTGTACGGGTGCGACGATTTGCTCGCGTGCACGGACGACGCGTGCCTGGGCGATGGGACGTGCGACCACGTGGTTCAGTCAGGGTTCTGCCTGATTGATGGCGTCTGTCACCAGGAGGGTGCCGCGAAGGGTCCCTGCCTGACCTGTGACCCCGCGCAGGACCAGACCGCCTGGACCCCGCGCGAGGACGGGACGGCCTGCGACGACGGTGAGGCCTGCACCTCCGGGGACCAGTGCGACGATGGCGAATGCATGGGGACGCCGTACGACTGCGACGACGCCCTCTGGTGCACTCGCGACGCGTGCCTCGGGGACGGGACCTGCGACCACAGCGTCATCGAGGCCGGCGCTTGCCTCATCGGCGGCGCGTGCTATCGCCGCGGTGACGAGGACCCAGCAAACCCGTGCCGGCGCTGCGTGCCCGAACAGAGCCAGACGCAATGGACCCCGAAGGCCGACGCGACCGCCTGTTCGGACAACGACGAGTGCACGGTCAACGACCGGTGCCAGGGGGGAGAATGCATTCCGGGTCCAGCCCGCTACTGCGATGACCATAATCCTTGCACAACCGACCGGTGCGAACCCGAGGTCGGGTGCGTGAGCGAGCCGAACGACCTCTATCGCGAGAATTTCGAGCACGAAGTGGACTTCACGTTCGAGAATTCGGACCCGGTCGTGGGCTGGCAGGTCGTGGCGGACATCCCGGACTACCCATCGGCGGCCCTCTACTATGGGAACCCCCAGACGTGGTCGTACGACACGGGAGACGTTCCCAACGACGGAACCGCGCTCAGCGGGGTGCTCCAGTTGACGGAGGGCCAACCCGCGTTCCTGTCCTTCGACCTGTTGCTGGTCAACGAGTGGTCAGATGGGTTCGGAGCGGGCGTCCAGGGACGGCAGTCAAACGATATCCTGGATGTCTTCTTGTCCGTGGACGGTCTCGGCGAGTTCATCGCGTGGTCTTCGTCGTGGGGCAGCCCGCAGTGGTGGGTGCAGACGTGGAACGGAAAGCCAGTCCGACCGAAGGCGGTTCGCGTGAGCGGCGTGGACCTGGCTTGGCTGCTTCAGGCGTACGACTATCCCCCCTTCCGGCTCGGTTTCCGGTTCCGGACCGGGGACGAGCAGATGAACGATTTCACCGGGGTGTTCGTGGACAACATCGTCATCGGAATCCAGTGCAACGACTCGAGCACCTGTACCGAGGGCGATTCTTGTCAGGCCGGGCAGTGCTACGCGCTCGTGGCGAACTGCGACGACGCGAACGACTGTACCGGAGACACGTGCGACCCGCAGTTTGGCTGCCAGCACACGTCTGCGAACGAGCAGGCGCCCTGCGAGGACTATGACCTGTGCACCCTGGACACGACCTGCCAGATGGGGATGTGCCAGGGCGGAACCCCGGTGGTTTGTGAGGACGACGGCAACGACTGCACGAACGATGCCTGCGACCCCAACGTGGGATGTGACTACAAGCCCGTTCCCGACTTCGCCGAGTGCGGGCAGGCCGAACCCTACGGGACGTGCCTGGGCGGGTGGTGCCTGGGCTGGGAGATATTTTTCTACGTCGCTGGCGACTACATGACCGCGTTCACCGCCGTGGAGCGTGTCGAGGATGGGCCACTGTCGGTGTCGGGGATGGCCGACCCGCCCGATGGAAACCCGGAGGACTCCTGGACCGGAATGGTCTTCGACCCCGAACTGGGGAGTCAGGTACTGGGTCCCACCGACAGTTTTGGCGAGTTGTGGGACCTCTCGGCCGGGCTCTCGGTCGGAGAGACCTACGACTTCGAGGAGGGCAGGTTCGTCCCGTGGTCCGCGGCGTGGGACGCGGTCTCCGGCGAGTGGACCTTCGATGCTGCGTTCAACCCGCCCCATGTGCCCTCGGTCGGGGATACCAGCCTGTATGCGGTCTCCCGGCCACGGTCGTCTTTCGAGTACTTCTTGGGCGGAGTGGGCCAGACCGACACGCTCGGGACGTATCTGGAGCGTTGCCCCTTCGACCCGGGGTCGGGTCTGTGGTCTGCGTGCGAAGCAATGGCGGCGTTTGAGGATGGGTTCAGTTGCTCCGAAATTCAGGAACTCGCGGTGCAGGGCATCTGGGCCTCGGATGCCGGGGCCGTGTGGGCCGCTGGGACCTCGTCTGACGACAACGGAAACCCCGCCTACACGATCCTGTTCTACGACGGCAACCAGACGACCTCCTGCGGCGAGATCACCGGGTTCCGCGGGGCATTCCGGCTCGACGCGTCGAACGGGTTGCGGCTCCTCTCGGAGGGGGATGGGATCCTGTACGCGATCCACGGTCGGGACTGGAGCAACATCTGGGCCGTGGGGACGGAGGGGAAGGTCTTCGCACGTTCCCCGTATGGGATGGGCTGGCTCGAGATGAATCCTGCCAACAACGGGATCGAGTGGGACGCCTCGCACATCGGGTACGGCGTGCACGTCGAGGACCGCGAGGTGCACATCGTGGGCACCATCATGGACATGTCCCCCTTCTACCTGCACGCCCGGCGGACGGACGACCCCATGAACCCCTGGGTCTTCGACCGCAAGATCGTGTTCGAGGAGCTGGCCACCGGGGACTCGGTCCTGCGCGGGGTCACGAGGGACCCGGTGACCGGTGCCCTGGAGGCCGTGGGTTACGTGTACGTCGGCCAGTACCAGGGGATCCGGGTTCGGATCGGGAATATGCTTGCATACTGACCGCCGGTGCCGCGCCGTCGCGAGCCTGCCGCCGTCCTAGAGGGAGGTCAGGAGGTCGAACCCTCCCCGGAGGTCGGCCAGGCCCTGGGCCAGGAAGGCGGCCACGTTCCACGGGGTGTCCGGTTTGCAATAGAAGGTCGGCCTTAACCCAGCGACATCCGAGCGTCGCCTCGGATAGAGCCAACGACGGTGTACATCGAGTTCCGGGAGCACCTCGCGACCGAGGCGTGAGGCAGGATAGACGCGTAGACCCACCCCCACCGTGAGCCCGAACCCCTCCGGGAAGGCTCGGTCCAGGGCGCGCGCGCGGCGAACGAGGTCTTCCAGGGTCTCCCAGGTTTCGAGCGGACCCCCGACGAGCATGGTCCCACCCATCGTCGGATAGCCCCGCCGCAGGTACAGGTCAGCCAGGCGTTCGATCGCTCGGGGTCCGGAAGGTCCGAACCCCCCCCGCAGCACGGGGGGCGAGAGGTGGCCCATCTCGACGCTCTGCTCCCAGGGTCGCTGGCCGGCCTCTTCGAGGGCCTCGAGGAGGTCTTCCGAGATACGGGCGGTGCAGAAGAAGGACCGCACGTCGAACGAGAGGTGCTGCGCCGCCATCGCTCGAAACAGGTGGGTGGCTGCCTTCGCATCTGGGACGTTCGCTTCGGAGCACGCGAGCCACACCTTCTGAACGCCGAGGCGGGCGAGGACCCGAAGTTCTTCGAGGACATCGTCGAGCGGGCGCACGAGGACCCTGCCGTGGAGCAGGGAGGGCTCGACGCAGTACCGGCACGGCCTGTTGCACCCGTACGAGAAGAGGACCGGGACCCGCTCGCCCGCTTCGAGGGCCAAGCGGAAGGTCAACGGATGTCTCGGAGTCACGGGCGGGCCAAACTCGATGGCTGCCGGACTGGCGGGCAGTTCGCCTTGCGCGGCATCCACCAGACCGAGGCGGCCCGCGATGGCGGCGAGCGCCTCGTCCGGGGCTGCGCCCTCGACCATGCGCCCCACGACGGCCAGGAGGGCCGCTTCGCCAGGGCCCACGACGCCGAATCGGAGGCCGGTCGCGCGCAGGAGGGGAAGGGGTGCGCACAGGAAACCGGTGCCCCCCAGGACGAGCGGGGCCGTCGTGAGCCCGCGGACGAGGTTGATGACCTCGACCAGGGCCGGAACGAAGAACCGACAGCCGGTCCTTGGCCCGGTGGGACCATGCCAGCGGCGACCCAGGAACACACATTCGTCCAGGTTCCGGAACGACAGGCAGACCAGTTGCGGTCGCGCACGTTCCAGGTCCTTGCGGAGGGCGGACTTCCAGTCGCGAGCATGGAAGGGGGTCGAAAGAAAGCAGGTCACCCGCCCCGGGTATCTGGCGAGCAAGAGGCCGACCAGACGCTCGCAGCCCAGAGGCGCCACGATGGACCAGCGGGCCGCGGGATTCACGACAACGAACGAGAGTCGCAAGGGTCCAGACACGTCCAGGTCATGGCTTCGGGCCCACCGGATTGTAACCAGGACCCCGGACCGCGGAGGTCGAATCCAGGCGGGGATGCCCGCACGTCGGGGCCTCCTTCGCCCGGAACATCAGGAGCAGCATCTTGAAGCGCGCCGGGGCCGAGACCGCGTGCGGCGTGCCCCCGGGCATGAGCACGAGGTCCCCTGCGCACGCCCGGGTGGGCGTGCCGCCGACTGTGACTTCCGCCTCGCCGTCCAGGACCAGCACGAAGGCGTCGAAGGGAGCGGTATGCTCGCTCAAGGCCTGACCTTGATCGAAGGCGAAGAGGGTCAAGGTGCCGGTGGGCCCTCGGTACAGGGTGCGGCTCACGATGCTGCCTGGCTGGTAGGCCACCAGGTCCGCGAGGGCCTGGGCCTGCCCGGGACCGATGCCGCCCGGGGTTTTCCGGTCAGCGCTCATGGTCTCTCCTTTCGTCGTGGATGGGATCAGATGCGCGCAACCCCCAAAAAGACCGCATGCAAAGCCACCACGGTCACCAGGAACGCGAGCCTGGACGACTGCGGGGACAGCCCAAACAGATGGTACTCGATGAAGCGGCGCCTGCACACGCGCACGCAGTCCCCGCACAGGGTGCAGGAGGGGCCAGGCCGGCGGGCGCGGATGTTCTCCAGCCACAGCGCGTCGTAGCGGCACGCGGGCGTGCAGGCCCCGCAGTCATCGCATCCCGGGGCGATGCGCATCCTCCAGGGCGACAGGCGCCCCAGGGTCGTGGCGAGGACTCCGATCGGACACCACGTCAGGCAGTGCGTCATTTGACCGGTCTTGCGGGACCACGCGAGCATCACCGCGACCCCGGCGAGGCCGAACGAGAGGCCGAGCCCCGCGGCGGTCACGGGGGATGCCCTGGCAAGGTTCAGGGCGAGCGCGACCCCGGCCACGACCACGAGCATCCCGACCTGGGCGGCCCGCCGCCACGCCGGCAGGCGTCTGGGGCGCGGGGTCGCGCGGGCGGCCACGAGGTCCCACGCCCCGATGTAACACAGGTGGCTGCACCACGCGGGCCCCACGAGGAGGGTGGTGACCGCGAAGAGGATGGGCATGAAGAGCCCGCCCCCGCGGAACAGGGGGCCGGCCACGATCATCGCGGGGACTGGCAGGTGGAGGACGCCGGTCATCAGGAACTCGCCGAGGCCCGCAAGCCCGAGCAGCAGTTGCGCGAAGAAGACGGCCGAGAACAGGGTCCAGATGCGGCGGCGCCAGCGCGCGCTGAATCGTTCGTCGGACATCGCGTGGACCACCAGCCCGGCGTACGCGGACAGGAAAGCGACCTCCACGAGGCCGCCTCCGGCCCAGAAACGCTGCGCGAGGAGGACAGGGTGCCGGACGATGGTCGAGACCAGGACGAGGCAGGTCGCCGTGACGAGGCACGCGGCGACCGCCGCGCGCGGGCTGGTTCTGGACCATGAACGGCGCTCGCGCATCAAGCCGGCCCCGAGGTGCGACCCGCAATCTACCCGGCGCAATGACAAGTCGTAAGCGCGCGTTCTGTTGTCTGTCAAAATGTTTTCAGACATACCATTGCGTCCGGGCACACTCCCGGCAACCCTCCCCCCCGGCCCCCCGCGGAGCCCCACAACCGTTCCCGGCCCTCGGGCCGCCCACTCCCGCCGCGCCCCAGCCGTAAAGCCGCCGCGCCCACCCCCGGTCCCAACGGTGGCGCCCGGACCGGTCCATGGCCCGGCCCGGACACTCCGGCCTACCACTTCCTTTATCGCAAGAAACTCGAAAGCGTTTCTCCCGAGACAGAATATACTTGGAGGTCCGGGGGTTCCATGGCACATGGCCCCAAGGAACGCCCCGTCTCCGGCCAAACGACCTGGCCACCAGACCCTCGCGAAGTTTCCAACGGGCGGCCAGGATCGGCGATACTCATCTGGCGACTGGAGCGGCGCCAACCTGCTCATGGAGATGCTCGCTGGCGGCGATACCTCGAACGCAAACGGATGCCTCGTGAACTCTGGTCTCTACGTGCTGTGGCTCGAGGTGCGCCGGGACATCGTCGTCCGCGTAGGGGCCCTGGGGCCACGGCGCTTCACGGCGGGCTGGTACGCGTACACGGGCAGCGCCCGCGCGAACCTCGGCCCGCGAGTTCGTCGGCACCTCGCGAAGACCAAGCCACTGCGCTGGCACGTGGACCACTTGACGGCCCATCCCGCGGTCCGTGTGGCGGCGGTGTTGACCTGGTCGGTGTCCCGAGGGTCCGAGTGCGCCCTGAATCGCCTGGTCGCGGCGCGGATCCAAGGAACCGCGCCGGTCTCGAGATTCGGGGCATCGGACTGTCGCGAAGGATGCGAGGCGCACCTCTGGCGGGCCGGGACGAGGGTCGCGCCGGAGGACATTGCAAGGGCCCTTGATGGCGGCATCTACTTCAGGCCTTCATCCATTCGAAAGCGCGCGCGGACGTTTCAGAACACGACTTCCGGTGTCCTGGGTGGCTGAGGACCCAGACTCGAAAGGCGGGCACGATTCGTGCATAACTACCGTCGTGCCCCAGACCGCGCAGGCGAGGGCTCGCGCGGTGGGCGGACGTCCGGGAGCACATTGCGCGCGTTGGGGACCATCCGCTGGGGTCTCGTGAGGACAGGTGGGGTTCACACTCCCCAGGAAGACCCCGTCGAGACAGGAGGAACCATGGGCGCGACCACGAACGAGATGACGGCCAGACGGGCCGTGCAAGGCCATGAGAAGAGGCAGGAAAAACCGGCGGTCGGCCCGGGAGCAACGTCTATTCGCCGGCAGTTGCGAGGGACGACTTACGAGGAAGGGGCGGCGCTCCTGTCTCCAGGTGGGAAGTCAGCGACCACCGACAGGCAATCCGCGCCCGAGGGTGGTGGGCGCGCGCCGGCGGCCGGGGCGGCTCCGAAGCCAGTCCCGGCGCTCGCTCCCGGCGAGTTTGGTATGGTGACGCGCGACGTGGACCTCGTGGGCGCCGGCGGCGCCAAGGTGGCCCTGAAGACCGGAGACGCGGTCGAGGTGGTGCGCAGCGACGGCGAGGTCCTGACCGTGAAGGCGTTTTCCGGCCACGGCGGGGCCCAGGGAACCATCCCAGCGGATGCCTTCAAGTCCCAGCCGCGCCTTACGAACAAGGACGACAAGAGCGGGCCGGAAGACCACGTCTTCAAACAATATGAAGGAGAGTTGTTCCTGGCGAAGAAGGACGCCGCCGGGGTCGAGAAGAAGGTGCCTCGCGTCGAGGACGTGGACCAGGGGTCCATCGGGGACTGCTACCTCCTCGCGGCCATGGGGGCGGTCGTGGCGTCGCGGCCAGACATCATCCAGAACATGATCTCGTACGACGCGGCCACGAAGCAGTACACGGTGACGTTCCAGCGCCTGGAGGGCGGGAAGTTCAAGCCGGTCGCGGTGACCGTGGATGCCTTCCTTCCGACCCGGGCCGGGACCTCTCGCCTTGCGTACGCGGTCAACGACCAGAACTTCGACCCGAGGAACCAGGCCCTGTGGCCCGCCATCATCGAGAAGGCCTACGCGAAATGGAAAGGCGGCTACGACAAGATCGTCGGGGGGAGCGGGGCGACCGCCATGGAGGAGATCACGGGCACCAGGAGCGACTACGCAGGCATCCCGCCGGTCCAGGACGTGATCCCCACGTTCGAGAAGTGGCAGAAGGACAAGAAGGCGGTCGTGTGCGGGACCAAGGACTTCGTGCAGCAGAACAGCAAGACCGGTCTGTTCGCGGGGTCGGGGGCCGGCCCGTACAAGGCGACGCTTCCGGACCTGGACGGCGCCCCGGCGGAACTCGTGAAGAACTCGGTCGAGGTGACGGACAAGGGGGGCCAGGGCGGACGGGCCACGGACGACGGCAAGGGCGCGATAAGGGGCGACGCGGTGAAGGAAGGGAATGTCGTGTACGACAGCGGCTCCGTCTCGCTCACCTACCAGGAGAACAAGAAGCCGGCCAAGGCCACGGACCTCGAGGCCCGGTATCGCTACGAGGGTCTCCTGTCGTCGGCCCTGAACCTCCACGGCGACCACGCCTACATCTTCCGCGAGGTCCGGGACGGCAAACTCATCTTTCACAACCCGTGGGGACCGGCGGCCTCCAAGCATCCCAAGCCGGTCAGTGCCGCCGAGTTCGTGGCCTTTTTCGAGAGCATCGGGGTGAACGCCCCCGTACCTCAGCAGGCGAGGTGATGGCGGTTCGACTGTTGGTGGCGGCCTGGATGCTGCTTGGCGGCTGCGCCGGGCAGGTCCATGCGGGGGGGACAAAGACGATGGATACGTGTCCGGTCACGGCCCGACCTGGGGATGACTTGCAGGGAATGCTCGACCAGGTGCCCGAGGGAGGGATGCTGTGCTTGACGCCGGGACGCTACGTGGGCCGATTGCGGATCGGCCGGGCCGCGACCATCCGGGCCCAGGGCCGGGGCGAGGTCGTGCTCGACGCGGAATTCGGAGGCACGGTGGTCCACGTCGCTTGCGACCGCGGACCGGTTGTGCTCGAGGGGTTGACCCTGACGGGCGGAAACGGGTCGCAAGGCGGCGCGCTCGCCGTGACCGGGATGGGCGCGGAGGTCCTGCTGAGGGGCTGTTCCATCGTGCGCAACCGCGCGCGAACAAAGTGGCTCGGGGCGGTCATCACCGTGACCCACGACAACCAGGTGGTCTTGGAACGATGCCGCATCGGGGACATCGAAGGCGACGACGCGTCGGGGCCGGGGCAGGCCGTGGCAGTGACGCAGGCGGGAAAACTGGTCGTGAAGGACTCACTGGTCGTGGAACGCACGGGCAAGGGAGGCTCGTTGATCGCGGCCCGGGACGGGGCGAGCATCGTCATCGAGCGCTCGACCCTGGTCGTCGAGGGGGACGGCCGGGCCCTCGACGCCTCCGGGACCACCACCGACCAGCCGGCCGTGACGGTCCTGGACAGCATCGTGTCCGGGGGCGAGGCCATTCATGGCGAGAACGCGAGCATCCTCGTGGAACGGTCCGTCGTTCACGGCGACATCGTGGGTCCGGTGACTCTCGGACGGGACACGCGCCGTGCGGACCCTGCCTTCGAGGGACGCGGCCCCGAGCCCTATCGCCCGTCCGGTTCCTCCCCAGCGGTCGGTCTGGCCCGTGGCCGCGGCCGGGACCTCGCCGGGCGGGAGCGACCGGAGCACGGCGCCACCGCCGGTGCGTTCGAGAAGTAGCCCCTGTGGACTCAATGATCGCCTCGATTGCAACGCGCCTCGAATTTTGCTTCAATGCGTTCCCAAGTGGCGGACTGGAGGACAGCCATGAACAGACATTTTGTGGTCGGGGTCGTAGTGGCCGGGGCGGTGGGGTCCTGGCCCGCGGTCGGCCAGGTCATCATCTCGGAGTTCCGCGCCCGTGGGCCCGCCGGCGGGAACGACGAGTTCATCGAGCTCTACAACGCGGGTGACGAGCCCGTGGACATCGGCGGGTACAAGGTCAAGGGCAGCAACAGCAGCGGGACGGTCGGGGTGCGTGCCACGATCCCGGCCGGGACCGTCATGGGGCCGCGTACCTTCTACCTGCTGGTGAATACGGCAAGCAGCGGGTATTCCGGAAGCGTCTCTGGGGATCAGGCCTACACGACCGGGATCTCGGACAACGGCGGCATCGCCTTGACCGACACCGCGGACAACGTCCTGGACGCCGTGGGGATGAGCACAGGCAGCGCCTATCGAGAGGGGGTTCCACTGACACCGTTCTCGACCATCAACAAGGACCAAAGTTACGAGCGCAAGACCGCGACGTGCGGTCCGGACCAGGACACGGACGACAACGCCACGGACTTCCAGTACAACGACGGCGTGTCGCACCCGCAGAACTCGACATCCTGCCGACCCGCGTGCGCCGGGGACCCCTGCGTGACGCCCCCGCCACCTCAGTGCCACGACGCGGGCACCTCGTGGGTGTTCTCGTCAAGCACGTGCAACGATGCGGGGATGTGCGAGTACGTGTCGGAGGAGGTCCTCTGCGAGTACGGGTGCGATGCGACGACTGGTCTGTGCAATCCGGACCCCTGCCAGGGCGTGGTGTGCGACACGCCCCCGAATGCTCAGTGCTGGGAGGCGACGGGGACCTGCGTGGACGGGACCTGCGAATACGTGCCGTTCGGCGCCGGGACCCTCTGCGACGACGAGGACCCCTGCACGGTGGACGACGCCTGCGACGAGCAGGGGACGTGCGCCGGGACCCTGAAGGTCTGCGAGACGCCCCCCCCGGAGTGTGTGAACCCGGACACGTCCCGCCTGTATTCGGGAGGGTCCTGCGACCCGGACACCGGGGAGTGCGTGTTTGCCTACGAGGACACAACCTGCGCCTTCGGGTGCGACGAGGCCACGGGCCTGTGCGCGAACGACCCCTGCGCGGGCGTGGTCTGCGACGACCCGCCCGACACGCAGTGCTGGGAGGCGGTCGGGACCTGCGTGGACGGGACCTGCGAGTACGCGCCGTTCGGCGAGGGAACTCCATGCGACGACCAGGACCCGTGCACGCTCGAGGACGCGTGCGGCGCGGACCACGAGTGCGCGGGCACCACGATGGCGTGCGGGACGCCCCCGAACGCGCAGTGCTGGGAGGCGGTCGGGACGTGCGTCGGCGGCGCATGCCAGTACGTGCCGCTCCCGGAGGGAACCGGCTGCGATGACGGGGACCTCTGCACCGAAACCGATGTCTGCACCGCCGAGCAAGCGTGCGCCGGCACACCCAAGGTCTGCGAGACCCCGGCCCCGGTCTGCGTGGACGACGAGACCTCGCACCTGGAGGTGGACCCCGCGTGCGACCCGGTGGACGGGACGTGCCGAGGTCTGGCGGTGGACCAGGACTGCGCCGGGCTCGGGTGCGACGAGGCATACGGGACGTGCAACCGCCTGCCGGTGATCTCGCAGTTCCGTACCCGCGGGCCGTCTGGCGGCAACGACGAATTCGTCGAGGTGTTCAACCCGAGCGCCTTCGAGGTGGACATCGGCGGCTGGACCCTGCGCGGGAGCAACGCGGCCGGGACCACCGGGGTGCGGGCCACGATCCCGGCGGGGACGGTCATGGGGCCGAGGACATTCTTCCTGTTCGTAAACACGGGCAGCGGCGGATACTCGGGAGCCGTGCTCGGTGATGTCACGTACGGGACAGGCATTTCCGATGACGGCGGGGTCGCGATCGTGGACGCGACCGGGGTCGTGGTGGATGCGGTCGGCATGTCGGGGACGAGTGCGTATCTCGAGGGGACGCCGCTTCCGCCCACCCTCGACAAACTGGACCAGGCCTACGAGCGAAAGACCCTGGCCTGCGGTCCCGACCGGGACCTGGGCGACAACGCCTCGGACTTCGCCTATCTCGCGTCGTCGCATCCGCGGAACAGCCTGACGTGCCGGCTCGCGTGCGCCGGGGACCCCTGCGTGACGCCCCCTGCTCCGTGGTGCCAGGACGAGGCGACGCTGAACACCTATCCCGCGGGAGAGTGCGCCGGGGATGGTGTCTGCGGGTATCCCCTCGTCCCCGTGGCCTGCGAGTTCGGTTGCGACGCGGGCGCCTGCAAGCCCGACCCGTGCGAGGGCGTGGTCTGCGACGACCCGCCCAACCCGCAGTGCTGGGAGGCGGCCGGGACGTGCGCGGACGGCGTGTGCTCGTACGAACGGTTCGAGACGGGAACCGATTGCGACGATGGGGATCCGTGCACCGAACTGGATGACTGCGACAGCGACGGGACGTGCGCGGGGTCCGCGGTCGCGTGTCCGGCGAAGGGCCCGGAGTGCCTGGACGCCGAAACGTCGCG
>JBBIPO010000101.1:0-13116 GCA_037442805.1 Deltaproteobacteria bacterium | reverse complement strand
AGAACAGGTCCACCACGCTCCGGACGTCTGGCAGCCTCCGAATGGCCGCGACGATTTGCGGTACCAGTGTCCGTTTGGAGCCAAGATACTTGATCATATGTCACGCGGCGTGATTGCAGCAGCCGACAGGCACTTGGACGTCCGAATGCCCAGGCCTTCGCGGCATCCCCAGGACCCGCACGGCCTCGACATCGAAGAAACCTCGCCAGGCCGCCCGCTCACGGCGTCATCGAATCAAGCAGCCACTGGCCGTTGCGCAGGACCAGCAGGGAGGGGGGGTCGGATTTCTTGGGGTCGCGGGACTGGACGAAAACCTTGACCCGTTCCGGGGTCTGCTTCTCGACCCGGCAGAGGGTGAAGGAGGGGTCGGACGGACCGACCACGTACTTGGCGACGTGCTCGACCACCCGGGGAAAGATCTGGGTCCTCAGGTGGTTGCGGTCCGCCTCCGGGTGGAAGGCCGCCTGGAACTCGTCGAAGGCCTCGGGGGTGTTCCCCTTGAGCGCGGCCTGATAGGCCCGGTACAGGGCCCCGCCCACCTCGCCAAGGTCGCCACTCGTCACGGACTGGTTCGCCGGGCAGCGGGAGCGGACGCGCTCCACGAACCCCGGAGCCGAGGCGGGCGCGGTCTGCCCGGACCCCGCGCTCGCGGGCGCCTCGGTCGAGGCCGTGCGGCCCGGACCCTCGGACGCCGTCGGGGCCGGCCGCGGCTGCTCGCCCTTGCACGACCCGGCCAGCAGGACCACCGCCGTCGCTAGGAACCATCCACGGATGTTCATCGCTCGCTCCGCTCCTTCGGGCCCCAAGTCGCCTACTTGAAGACCTGCTCCTTCGCGGTCTGGAGCATCGGTTCCAAGAATGACTTCTTCAGCCGCAACAACCGGTCGAACTTCACCCGCTGCCGCGCGTCCGTGTACAGGGTGGTCGGCTTCTTGATCTCGCCGTCAATGATCTGGTCCGAGAAGTCGTAGAACTTGGACTTGACCTCGCCCTTCTTCGGCGGGGTCTGTCCAACGACCGGACCGGCCGCCATCATCGCCGCGAGGACGATCCCCGCGCCCCTTAGAAGCCACCGTTTCATGACCTCACCTCCATGCCACGAGGGCGGTGCCCCACCATTGTACGCGAAATCATCCCCCCGGATTCCCGGAATCCGGCGTCGCCGGTTCCGGGGCCGGCGCGGGCGCCTCCCCGCCTCCGCCCTCGGGCGCGGGTTGCGGCTCGGGCTCCGGATCGGGCATCTTCATCCCGCCCTGGGCCTGGATCTGCTTCAGGACCGGCAGTTTCGCCACGATGGGGTCGTTCGCCGGCGGATTCGCCAGGCGGACGTAGTTCTCGTACGCCGCGATGGCCAGGTCCAGTTTCTGCAAGGTCAACTCGTACACCTTTCCGACCCGCGCCCACAGCGTCGCGAGCCCCGGGTTCGCCTTCAGGGCCGTCTCCCAGCGCCGGACCGCCTCCTCGGGGCGGTGCAACCCCAGCAGGCACGACCCGGACCCGATCAGGGCATCCGGGTGGTCGGGCACCAGGTGCAGGACGGCCTCGTATTCGTCGAGCGCGGCCTGGTAGTGCAGGTAGTCCAGGTAGATCGCCGCGACGTCGAGCCGCGCCGGCACATTGTCCGGGTCCAGCGTGATCGCCTTCTCGAAGGAGGCGACCGCCTCGGGCGTCTGGCCCATCTTCAGGTACGTCAGCCCGAGGTTGGTCCAGGCCTCGACCGAGTTCGGGTCTTCCTTCAGGGCTTTCTCCTCGAAGACCCACCGGGCGATCCGCGGCTTCCCCGCCATCAGGTTGATGAGCCCGCGCGTGTTCAGGGCGACCACGTTGCGCGGCTCGACCATCAGGACCTTCTTCACGAAGTCCTCGGCCGTGTCGCGGTCTCCACGGAATAGCCAGTACAGGGCCAGGGCGTTGTTCGCGGTCACGTTGTCCGGGTCCTTCGTGATGACCCCGTCGAAGAGGGCCTTGGCCTTCTGTTCGTATTCCGCCGCCTTCGCCGGGTCCCCCGCGTCCTTGGCCCTCTTCGACAGCGCCAGATAGACCTTGCCGATGTAACCCTGCGCGTCGAGCGTCCCGAGATTGGCGTCCAGCGCGCGCTGATAAACCTCGATGGCCTTCTCGGGCTTGCCGGTGCGCTCGTACAGCATCCCGAGGTTGAAGTACGCCTCCAGGAAGGCCCGGTCCTTCGAGATCGCCTCCTCGAAGGCCGCGCGCGCGGTCGCGTAGTCCGGCGGGTTCTGGAACACGGCCACGACCCCCCGGCGGAAGGCGTCCTGGGCCGCGCGGTCCACCCCCTCGACGTACTGGGGCTCCGCCGGCTCCACGACCTGACGCTCGACGAGTTCCTCCTCCTCGGGCTGCGCCGCGCGCTCGGGCGCGACCTCGGCCGGCCTCTGCGCGACCTGCTTCGCCGGCCCCGCGCACGCCACGATGGCGCACGGCACCGCCAGATGCCAGAATCGGTTGCTCATCGGCCCGCCTCCTCGACCATCTTGACCTCGATGTCGCCCCGGCGCAGCGAGCGGATGAAACTCGTGGCCGTGACCGTGTCGCGCGTGTAGCGCGCCTCGACCAGCTCATCCCCCGCGACCGGGAATGTCTCGGGGTTCACCTTGACCGCGTATTCGCCGCACGCCTTCGAGAAGGGGTTGTATACCTTCTCCTCGTGCGCCAGTTTCAGCGCCCGCTCGAAGGCCTTCAAAGACTTGTCCCACACGGGCCGCGCGATCTCGTCCAGGATCGCCTGGTACTCGATTTCCGTCTCGGGGTCGAGGCCCTCCGGCACGGGCACGTCGTTCAGCTCCTTCGCGAACTCGTAGTACAGGAGCCCGATCTTGAACAGGGCCCCGGCCGACCATCCGCCCGACTTGTACTGGAGCACATCCTCGAACATCTTCTCGGCCTTCTGCTGGGCCTCGGCCTTGGCCTGAAGCGCCTTCTTCAGCACCCGCGGGTCCAGGGTCGAGGGGATGCGCAGGGCCGAGAAGTCGTCGTACGCGTAATCCGCCAGTTCGAACGCCGCCTGGGCCGCGAACTTCTTCGAACGCTTGACGGCCTCGGGGTCGCTCAGTTTCGAGAACGCCCGCAGGGCCTCGACGAACAGGGCCTCGATGGCCTTGCGGTTCTTGACCTTGTCCACCTTCTTGAGGGCCGCGCCCGCCCGCGCGAGCGCCTCGACCTGGAGCGGCCCCACGCCCTTGTACTTCTTCAGCCACGCCGCGTAGTGGTCGTGCGCCCGCTGGTATGCCTTCGGGTTGTCCATCATCTCGAGGACCAGCCCGATCCGCAGTTCCACGCGGGGCGCGTCCGCGTGCGTCGCGAACAGTTTGATGAACTTGCGGTACGCCTCGATCGCCCCATCGTACTCGCCGAGCGCCTCCCGGATCAGCCCCGCATTCTGCAAGGCGTCGGGCGTCCCCTGGTAGTCCTTGAAGCGCTCCAGGTCCTCGAAGTACTCGGCCGCCTTCTCGAACAGGGTCTGGTTCTCGTAGATCAGCGCGATGGTGTACAGGGCCTCGGGCGCGACCTCGGACTTCGGGTACTCCTTGACCACCCGCAGGTACGTCTTGACCGCCATGTCCACGTTCTTCTGCCCCTCGTACAGGGCCGCCACGTTGAACAGGGCCTTGGACGCCGTCTTCTCGTCCCCGCGGAACTCCTCGTAAACGCGCATGGCCTCGCGGATCGCGTCCGAGTACCGGCGCTCCGTCGAGAGCAACCGCGCGTTCTCGGTCATGGCGATGGCCACGATCTTCTCGAGCTCCTTGCGGCTCTTGACCGTGAAGTTCTTCGCCGCGATGAGTTTCCGAGCCCACTCCTCGACCTTGGGCCACTGCTTGAGGCGCTGGTAGGCGTCGAGCAGCGTGAAGACTGCGTAAGCCGCGAACTTGGACGACGGGTCGTAGTCGAACAGGACCTTGAGCCGCTTGACCGCCTCCGCGAACTTCCCGTGGCGGTAGAAGACCTGGGCTGCAATGAACATGATCTCGGGGATCTTCGCCCCGCGTTCCGGGTTCTTCTTGCGCACCTCCGGGTCCTTGATCAGGTCGGTCAGGAGGCTCACGTAGTGGTCGGACGCGGCCACGTACTCCGTCTCGAGCGGGTGGAGGTCCGTCTCGGGGATCGGGGCGGACGCCTTCTTCGGGTCCACCTTGACGACCTCGATGTCGCGACCGCCCTTGGCCCGCTCCCGCAGCCCGGCCGCGGCCATCATCTCTTCGTAGCAGTGGATGACGCCCAGCGCCGCGTCCTCGACCAGTTCGCCCTTCGTGTCGCGCTCGATGACCTTCTTGTACTGCTCGGCGGCCTTCTCGTAGTCGTGCATCCTGTCGTAAAGAATTTCAGCGTAGTAAAAGTTGACCTGGTAAGCGTTCTTTGAATTCGAGAACCGCGACAGGTAGATCGCGTACTTCTCGGCGGCGCGCCGGTACAACCCGTCGTCGTTCAGCCGCTGGGCCTCCTGGTGGTAGTGGTTCGCGAGCCAGTGCAGGTACTCCTCGCACAGGGCGTCGGCCTCCTGCACCGCCTCCGGGTCGCGCTTCTCCAAGACCGTTCGCCAGGTCCCGTTGGGCTTGAAGTAGTCGAGGGCCTCCCCCACGACCCGGTCGAGCGTCGGCACGTCGTTGACCTTCTTGTGGATGCCCAGGATGATCCGGTAGTACTCCGGGATCGTCGGGGTCGTCTTCTCGCGCTCGATGAAGTGGCGGAACAGGGCCACGGCCTCCGCGTCCTTGTCCTGGGCCACGTAGAGGTCCGCCAGGGCCCGCAGTTTCTTGTAGGCCTGCTCCTCGGGCAGGACCTTCAGGAAGTAGTCGCGCGCCAGGACCCAGCCGTCGTCCACCTCGGCGTAGGTCACGACCAGGTCGTTGAGGGCCTGCTCCCGGAACTCCACCACCCCCTTCCCCTTCGCCTTGGACACCTGCTCGACCACCTGGTGGAAGGTCTCGATGGTCTTGTCGAACTCCCGCAGGTTGAAATAGACCCACCCCAGTTTGTAGAGCGCATAGTTGTACATCGGGGACTTCGGGAAGTTCTGGATGATCTTCTCGTAGTGAATCTTTGCGTAATACAGAGAGTTCGTCTCGAAATAATACTCGCCCAGTGCGAGGTGGGCGTTCGCGATGAACCGCGAGTTCGGGTAGTTCTGCACGAGGCGGTTCAGGTACTCGACCCCCTCCTTGCGCAGGGCGCGGTCGCGCCGGGTCTTGCCCTCCTTCATCGCCCCCTTGCCCAGGTAGTAGATCACCTCGTCAATGCGGGCGTAGTTCGGGAACTCGCGCAGGACCTTGCGGTAGTACTCGAGCGACGTCGAGTAGTCCTCGACGGGTTCCGCCGGCTTCTCGGACAGCGTGCCGGCCTCGAATTTCGCCATGGCGTCATCGTAGGCCCTGCGCGCCTGGAGGTACTGGTACAGGCCCTCTTCCCAGTACGCCTCGGCCAGCCGGAAATAGACCTCGGCCTTGTTCTCGTAGTACGGGTTCTTGAGCAGTTCCTCGAGTTTCGCGATCTGCTGGCGCCGCAGGGCCGAGATCTGCTCGAGTTTCGCGGCGACCTCCGCGTCCATCGTGCCGCGCTCGAACTGCTCGAGCGTGTACTGGCCGCCCTTCGCCGCCCCCGGGGCCCCCTCCGCCGGGGCCGGCTGGGACTCGATGCCGCTCTGGGCCACGACCCCCGCCGCCCAGAGCATCCCCACCAGGAACACGGCCCACCCTCGTCGCTTCATGGTGACCTCGCGCTACCAGGAGCCCCACGCCCGCCGCGGTCTCCACAACGTCCGTTCACTCCAGGCACTGACTGGTCAGCTGGCTCCGATAGAAGGGGACCTCGTCGAGCCAGTACTCGCCCTGGTAGGGCCAGACCGCGGTGTCGTCGCCCACGATGGCCTGCGACCCGCCCCGCACCTTCCCGGGCCCGGCCTCCTCGGCCTCCGTGGCCTCCCCGACCAGTCGCCGGGCCTCCTCGGCCATCTTGTCAATGGCCGCCGAGTTGATGTCCACCTCGATCTCCGTCTCGCGGACCTGGGCATCCCCCATGGTCGCGTCCAGTTCCTTCAGGATCTGCTGGATCTTGACGCCGCTCTCGAAGACACGGTCCTTGTGCAGCACCGCGAGTTTCACGAGCATCTCGGCCCCGAGCGACCCCAGACGGTCCTTGTTCCGCTCCCACTCGGCCTGCTCCCGCTCGATCTGCCGGATCGTGCGATAAACGTTGTAAAACTCGACGTTCGACAGGATCGGCCACGCGAGTTTCATCGGGAGCGCCGGCTCCACGCGCCCCCCATTGACGGATTCCACGAAGTGGAGGTGGAAGTCGTCGGGGGACTTCTGGGCCGCGATGAATCGCTTGAGGGGCTCCATCAGGACCGCGACGTCCCGATCGAAGCGCTCCAGGGCCCGCTTCGCCTGGTCGTACCGGCACAGGTCGCTATAGACGCGCGCTTCCAGGATCCACGTCTCGGGATAGAAGGTGCGATCGAAGTACGGCGAGTGAAGCGCGTGAAACGCCCCGAGCGCCCGCGAGTAGTCGCCCTTCATCAGGTAGGTCCACGCCATCTCGTAGAAGACCTGCGGCGCCCGGATGGAATCGCGCGGCACCTTCCGGTAATAGAAGATCGCCGCGTCGTGGTTCTCGGCCTCATAGGCGATGCGGGCCAGGGCCATGTACGCAAGGTCCATGACCGCCTGCCCGGCCCCCGTGCGTTCCGCCGACTCAATGGCCGCCTGGAAGGACTCCAGGGCCGACTTGTACATCTTGTGGCGCACCTGCACGAGCCCGGTCAGGTACAGGGCCCGCGCCCGGTCCGGCGAGTCCTCGGACACCGCCTCGAAGTGCTTCAGGGCCCGCTGGTAGTTCCCGTAGTCGTAGAAGAACTCGCCGAGGACGTAGTTCACCTCGTCCTGGAATGCCTGCGAAAACCGTCCGTAATGGAAGCGCGCCAGCTGTTCGAGGTCGGGCGGGTTGTAGATGATCTGCCGCCGCAACTCGCGCAGTTTCCCGAACGCCTCCTTGAAGAAGGGCCGGTCCGGGCCTTCCAGCAGGACCTCGACGAGCATCTTGGCGGCGCTCTGGTACATCTTCGCATTGGCCAGGGCCGCGGCGATCCCGTAGCGGGCCGAGTAGAACTCGTCGGAACCGGGGCCGAAGCCTTCCCGCGCCAGGAACTCCTGGAACAGCTGGATCGCCTGGACCCACTTCCCGTCCTCGGCGAGCGCGAGCCCCTGCTTCATGACCCCGCGCGCGTAGGCCTGCTTGCGGGCCTCCTCGGCCCGCTTCTGTTCGTCGGCCAGGCGGCGCGCCTCCTCGCGGCGGCGCTCCTCCTCGGCTTGCAGTTCCTCGGGTGTCTTCTCGCGCACCTCGGCCGCCGCGGGCTCGGGGGTCGCCGCCGGGGCCGCGCCTGCCCCGCCCCCGAACCGCTCGGGGGTCGAGAGCATGAACTTGATCACCCCGTCCGGCACGCCGGCCTTCTTCAGTTCGAGGATGTCCTGGATCTTCAGATTGAACACGGTCCGGTCCTTTTCGATGGCCTTGATGATCTCGGCCTCCGGGATGCCCAGGCGCGCGAGCGTCATCACCTCTTCTTTGGTGATGGCGTCCGCGCGCGCGGCCGCGAGGACCACCGCGGCGACGACCCCGAGCGAAACGAGTGCGCGTCTCATCGCATCCCTCTCATGCTCCAGAGAACGACCTCATTTCGGGGCCGCTGTGAACACCGCGAACCCGAGCGTGATCTCGGCCAGGAAGCGTGCCCCTCCGTCGTAGGCCTTGAACACATAGTGGCGGTAATCCGCCCGCAGCGCCAGGAGGTCCGTCAGGTAGAAGTGGAAGCCCAGGCCGGCCACGCCCGCCACGTCCGGGCTGGACTTGCGCACGAACACGCCCCCCTTCTCCACGTGGCTGCCGATCGCGGCCGCGCCCAGGATGAAGCCCAGGTCGAAACTCGAGATCTTCGACGTGAAGATCGCGAGTTTCCCGTAGATGGGCGCCCAGTACACGTTGGCCCCGGCGTACCACTCGACCCGCTGGGGCAGACGCACCCCCTGAAGCCCCCGGGCCCTGAACGTGTTCGTGATGAACGAGCGGAGGTTGGACTCGGGGTGGAAGGCGTAGGCCCCAGCGACCTCCAGGGCCAGACTCTCGAGGAAGTAGTAGTCGTAGCGCAGGCCCACGGGGTAATAGTTGAAGAACGGGTCGTTCGGGATGATCCCCACGAGCAGCGAGAACTCGTGGCGCCCGTCCTTCTCGAATGTCCGCTTCTCGATGACCCGGATGTCCCGCTCCTGACCCCAGACCTTGTCCAGTTCCCTGTCCAGAGGGGTCGCCTCCTGCCCCGAAGACGCGGGGGCCCACGCGCAGACCATCAAACCCAGCGCGAGCCCGGCCATCCATCGTCCCGCCATCGTCCAACCTCCTTCGATTGACCCGCTCCCCACGCCCGTAACCCTTTCCCTCGTGGCGCGTCACTTTTGACAGGCCGTCTGGCCCTCGGCGCACCAGCCGTTGCAGCAGACCCCCGCCGTCCCGCATGCCTGCAAGTCCGCGACCGCCTGGAACCCGCAGATCGTGTCCAGGGCCACGCACCCGGCCTCGCGGCACGCCGGGGCCACGCCCTGGAACCAGCCGCAGTCCCCGGCCGCCGCGCAGGGCAGGCGAAACACCGCCCGCCGGTCCAGGCTCCCGAGCGCCGCGGCCGACTGGTCCCCGACCCGCAGGTACAGGGACTGGTCCACGGCCGTGAGCGTGTCGCCCGCCCCCACCATCGTGACCGTCCCCTTCAACGAGTACTCCGCTCCACGCGCGAGCGTCTGCTTCAGGTCGGGGAGGTCAAGCGCCATCTGCCACACCCCCACCAGCGAGTAGCGGACGCGCAGGACCGCCTCCTTCAGGGCCTGTTGGAGCGGGGTCCAGTCGTTACCGATGGCGAGCTTCACCGGCTGAATCGAATTGATGAACTGGTAGTGACCTCCCGTCAGGCAGGCCATCTCCTGCTGGCGCGGGTCGTGGTCCAGGTAGCCGTAGGCCTGGAACTGCACGAAATGGATGTGGACCCGCGGCACCATGGGGTCCGCGAGGTCCGCGAGCACCCGCGCGCGAAAGTCCTCGTAGCCGACCGTGGAACACACGCCCTGGAACCTGTTCCCGACGTAGGGCCGGTAATCGGGCGACGAGGCATCGCACGTGTCCGGGCCGTCGTTCACGACGAGGATGTGCCGGATCTCGGTGTCCTGCCGGGCCTTCATGAAATCATAGACATCCGCGACCGCGGCCCACAGGGGGGAACGGCCCGCGTAGTCCGGGTAGTTCTTCAGGAGGTCGAGTTCCGGGGAGAACCGCTTGTTCTGGACCACATGCTCGCTGAGGACCAGGTCCCGGTCGGTGGAGTAGCAGCGCTCGCGCAGCGTCGCCTCGGGCGTGTTCCCGAGGGCGTCGTAGCAGACCACCTTCGCCTGGGTGCCCACATTCTCGCCGTATTGGAAGACGATGGCCTTCTCCGCCGGGTTCAGTTCCATCAGGAAGTCATGGACGGCGACGATCCGTTGCCCCTGCTCGTCCGATGCGTACCCGTCGCTGGTGGCGGCCTGGGGAAGTTTCTCGTTCACGTCCGCGAACGTGGTCTTGTCCACGAACCCCTTCATGCTCCCGCTCTGGTCAATCAGGACGGCCACTCCCACGCGGCCGGTCGAGAGGTCCCGCGTGAAGGTGTAACTCCCGTACGGGTCCGGGGGCAGGTCGCTCACGTATCGGAAGGACACCGGAGGCGCGCCCGCGGCCCCCGGGTTCTGGAGCCCCTGGCACTCTCGGTTCCCGCCGATGTCCGCGTCGGGATACCGTTCGAGGCACTCGACGTCCACCTTGAAGTTGTTGGGGCCAATGGATTCGCCCTCGGCCACGACGACCTGGTTCTTCGTGCCCTTGGTCTTCACGATGTCCCCGGGCCGCATGCTGACGTCCTTGTCGCTCGAGCCGGAGGAATCCTGGACATCCACCTGGTTCCCGAGGATGGCGATCGAGAGGAGGACGCCCGTCGCCTCCTTCTCGCCCCTGCAGACCGGCTCGAACTCCCCGGAGTCACCCCGCGCCGCCGGGACGGCCGAGACGAGCCTCATGGGGTCCTCCTCCTGCAACTGGTAGTTCGTCCGGAAGGGATACCAGTGGTAGTTGCACGCGAGGGACAGGCCCAGGACCAGGAGGACCCCGGCCGCGGCCCCCGCGACCCGGAGGTGGTGTCGTGCGTGGTCGGACATGTCATCCTCTTGCTCGAGAGAACCGGCCCCTCCCCTAAGGGCACGCCGGGGGTACTTTATCCCCGGCCGGATCGGAAAAGTCAATAGCCCCTTTTCAACTGGATCATGGAGTTTTCCGCCGGTGTCTTGTCAGTACAACGTCTGAAGAAGGGTCATCGTTCCCCAGTCTACGACGTGGACCGCGCCGAAGACCGGGTCCACCGCGACCAGCCGCGACCCCACGACCTCGAGCCCCACCGGGAAGCCACCGGTCGCCGCCACCCGGAACGCCTGTCCCTGGGCCACCCCGAACGAGACCTCCGTGTCGCGGACCAGCCGGCACGCCTCGGCCCGCAAGTCCTCGCCCACGCGGCACGGCGGGAAGATGTGGAACGTGAATGCGGGATTCGTGAAGGGGCTCCAGACGATGCCGGCGGCCCCCTCGCGGACCGGGCACGAGGGGAGCGGCGCCCCGGGCGGCGGGAGCGACGTGGTCGCCCTCCCCGTGAACCGCAGGTCCGCGTCCGCGCGGTCCTCGCAGTGGTCGCCCATGGACACGCGATTGTGCAGGAACCCCGACCGCGACCCGACCACCGTCCAGGCCTGGGAGACCCGGACCTCGTATGGGATCGCCCCTGGCAAGGCCGCGAGAAACTCCAACCCCCGCCCCCTCGGGGTCTGTTCCAGGACGAGGCGGCCCGGACCCACCTCCGCCACCCGATACTCGCAGAGGTTGACCAGCCCGGGCGGCAGGCCGTCTGTCACCTCCGGGACCTTCGGGCAGGTCCCCGCAGGGGTCGGGTCCGCGGCCAGGCAGGCCGGCGGCGGCGAGGTCAGGACCACGTGGTCGCCCGGTTCGACGCCCAGCGCGCAGAAATCGCGGTCCGGGTCGCGGAGCGTCGCGGTCCCGGGGTCGAAGAAGCCCGTCTGGCTCGCGGTCCCCGGCACGACCCCCTCGAAGGTGACGCGCCAGGTCTCGGGGAGTTCCTGCTCCGGGCGGCCGCCAAAGGTGACCCCGTAGTAACTGAACTGGTCGGTGCCCCCAGGGATCGGCGCGACGACGGCCGACCCGAACGTCGGGTACTCCGACGACACCTCGTCCACGGTCCCGACCCGGACGCCCCGCACCCGCACGACCGGCAGGGACGTGGAGGACGCCACGGTCACCCCGTCCTCGACCTCCGGGCGATGGACCGGCTGGCCGCCCTCGTCTACCCGGACCGACAGAACCTGCCCCGAGGCGAGCCCGGCGAAGGCCCGGGTCCCCGCCTCCCCCCGCACCATCGCGAGCCCGACCACGGGCGACGTCAGCAGGATGTCCCTGATTCCGAGGCGGTAAAGGAGGACGTTCGGTGCAGGTCCGTCCAGGGCGTTCACGTCCACGCGCCGCAAGGGGGTGGCCTCGAAGACCGCGATGGCCGCGGGATTGGTCACCGGGACATAGACAAACCGGCCGTCGGGGGTCACGGCGGGCCTCCCCACGACGTGCGGGGGCGGCGTCCCCTCGTCCCGCGTGGCCGGGCCATAGCAGTCCGGGTCGGCGGGCCAGTCCGCGAGCCCGTCCCCGTCATCGTCCCGGCCGTTCGCGCAGGCGGGCCACGGGATGAGCGGGAACTCGCTGACCCCGCGCGGCCCGCAGTCCGGGTCGTCCCCGTCCACGCGCCCGTCCGCGTCGTTGTCCACGCCGTCCTCGCACGGATGAGCGCGGTCCGGGTCCTCGGAGTCGTCGTCGGGTCCCTTGCAGCCGGGGTCCTCGTGGTCCGTGCGGCCGTCGTCGTCGTTGTCCAGGCCATCCGAGCACGCGGGTAGCAAGGAAGCACGGTCCTCCGCGCCGGTCACCAGGTCCACGCGGCTCAGGTACCCCAGGCGCCGGCCAGGCGTGGCCTCGTGCGTGACAAAGGCCAGGGTCCCGTCTCCGGTCGCGTCCAGGCGAAGCGGGCGACCCGACATCGCGATGACTCGCAACCCTTTTGGTGCGCCGAAGTCGTCGAGCGGCGCGACCACGAGCCCCGGGAGGTCCGGACAGGCCAGGAGGGCCGCGGGGGCCAGGGGGCCGTCCGCCACGAGGTCAAAGGAAGATGCCTCGCACGGCAGCGCTTGGAACGTCTGTTCCAGGCCGCGGGGGGACACGCGGACCAGGGCCTGGCCGCGCCGCGACAGCACGTACACCGCGCTCGACCCCGGGTCCGCGCGGACCTCGACCAGGTCGGAAAGGGGCTGTCCGTCCTCGTCCAGGATCGCAAGTGGATTGAATCCGGGCAGGAACGCGTCCGTGTCCAGGTGGAGCCCGTCGGGCAGGGACAGGATCCCGAGCCCGCCCCGGTCCGCGTCCAGGACCCAGGCGGTCTGGACGGAGGACAACGTGCACGAGGAAAGCGGGACCGGGTTCCCCGAGGCCTCCGAGCAGGTGACGGCGATTCCGACCGGTCTGCGGAACACGCGGATCGGCGCGCTCGTGGGACGCGAGCAGGCGAGCTCCGCCGCGAAACACGCGAGGAGGAAGGCGTTGCGTCGCAAGGGTTTCAACCTTTCAACCAGCGGCCATCGCCGCACCGCGCGGGCTCGGCCCGCGCGTCCACGCGCGAGCGGGCGCTCGCGCGGCTGTACGCGAGCAGGCGCTCGCGTCCCCAGATGAAGACAAGACGCGCTCTTCGAATGGGACGTCAAGGCGCAGTGATGGCTCGCGCTCGCGTCCCGAGGCGTCACAAGCCGGCGTTGACACGCGGCACGCCAGGGCGCACTGCGCGCGCGGGACCAAGTCCGTGTCCGTGACCGAGTCCGCGACCGCGACCGAGTCCGTGGCCGTCTCCGTGGCCGTGGCCGTCACGCAGTCCCTGCCGGACCCCCGACCCCCGATCCCGGACCCCCGATCCCCGACGGCGGATCCCGGAAGGCG
>JBBIPO010000100.1:0-13292 GCA_037442805.1 Deltaproteobacteria bacterium | reverse complement strand
TATCTTCGAGGAAATACGCCGCTACACGCTGAAGGCGGACGGCTCGAGTCTGGAGGTCGGTCCGGCCAGCAACCTGCTGGAACCGGAGTCGGAGGCCATATTTCAGGAGGCGTTGCAAGACTACGAAATGTGGAATTGTTCGTATTCCTCAGCATTGTCGGCGACGATGGACCAGTGCGGGCGGGAATGGCTGGCCTCGGAGGCGTGCAATCGGGTGTTTCTCTCGAGCAATCCGGTGGAGGGCTTCCAGACCGAACTGGTGAAGAAACTGGCGACCATCCCGGAAGTCCACGCGGCTGGTCTGCCCATCGCGACGGTCGTGGATGCGGATCAGGACGTCTTCATCTTCTATCGCGACCGCGAAACGCAAGGACCGCGCGTACGGGTGCTGCGACGCCCGTGCACCAAGCATGCGGACGATTTCCTCGGCGAGAGCCCGCTGGCGCCGTAGGGAGCCAGGCGGCGTCCGCACGGGGGTCGGGTGGTCGTCGGCGGGTGGTCACGGCGTCGCGGATGGTTGACGCCCCGTGGCGCGGCAGCCGGGGCAGAGGTCGTGGAAGTCGTCGGGAAGGCCGACCTTCTTGCGGATGTAGTCCAGTTGACCGGCGGGGCCGACCAGGGACCCGCAGACCTTGCAGTATTTCAGTTCGAATCGTCGCACGGAAGACTTGACGCCGGCCTCTTCGTGCCAGATCGTGCGCACGCCGTCGCGGTCCTCCATGTGGATGCATTCGGTGGGGCAGATGTACACGCAGGCCCCGCAGCCGATGCAGGTGCTCTCGCCGGACAGGTAGGGTGTTCCACACTCTTTCTCGGCGCCGCGGCCCTGCATCGAGAGGGCGTGGACCCCGACGACCTCGGAGCAGACGCGCACGCACAGGCCGCAGAGGATGCATTCATGGTCCTCGAGCGCGAAGCGTGGGCGGCGAATCCCGTACCGTCGCGCAAGGTCGCGCACCACGGGGACCCTGGGGCAGCGCGCGAGCAAGGCCTCGAGGACCAGGCGCCGCACCCCGATGGCGCGGGGGCTGTCCGTCTCGACGATCATCCCGTCCCAGCACGGGTAGATGCACGAGACGACCACCCGGCTCCAGCCCTTGCCGTCCCGGACCTCGACCGAACACAGGCGGCAGGCCCCGGCGGGCGAAACCGACTCGTGGTGGCAGAGGGTGGGGATGTCCACGCCCTGCTCTCGGCAGACCTCCAGCAGATACCGCCCCTCCGCCGTTGGCACGGGGCGACCGTTCAGCGTGATCGTGATGGGCCTTGCCTCGTCCACGTCAGACCCCCTATCTCCGGACCACCGCGTCGTACTTGCAGACCTCGTAGCAGGCCCCGCACTGGATGCACCGGCTCGCGTCCAGGACGTGCGGCTTCTTGCGCTCTCCCGTGATGCACTGCTCCGGGCACGGCTTGATGCAGGCCATGCATCCCGTGCAGGCCGCGGGGTCAATCGAGTACGTGATGAGCTCCTTGCACACGCCCGCGGGGCACTTGCGGTCCCGGACGTGGGCCTCCCACTCCTCGCGGAAGTAGCGCAGGCTCGTGATCACGGGGTTGGGCGCGGATTGCCCGAGCCCGCACAGGCTCCCGTCCGCGATCTCGGGGGCCATCTCCTCGATCAGGTGGAGGTCCCCCTTGCGGCCCTCGCCGCGGCAGATGCGGTCCACGACTTCCTTCAGGCGCCGTACCCCCTCGCGGCACGGGACGCACTTGCCGCACGACTCCTCGGTCAGGAACTCCAGGAAGTAGCGGGCGACGTCCACCATGCAGGTGCGGTCGTCCATGACGATCATCCCGCCCGACCCCATCATGGAGCCGACCTCGGTCAGGCGGTCGAAGTCCACGGGCAGGTCCAGGAGCGCCTCCGGGATCACGCCCCCGGACGGCCCGCCCGTCTGCACGGCCTTGAACCGGCGCCCCTTCTGGATGCCCCCGCCGATCTCGAAGACGACCTCGCGCAGGGTGATCCCCATCGGGACCTCGATCAGGCCGGTGTTGTTCACCTTGCCCACGAGGCTGAAGATCTTGGTGCCCTTGCTCTTTTCCGTCCCGATGCTGGCGTACCAGTCGGCCCCGCGGTTGATGATCAGGGGCACGTTGGCCCACGTCTCGACGTTGTTCAGGCACGTCGGGCGGTCCCACAGGCCCTTCTCGACCGTGTGGACATACTTGGGCCGCGGCTCCCCGACCTTGCCCTCCATCGAGGCCATCAACGCCGTGGACTCGCCGCACACGAAGGCCCCGCCGCCCCGGTTGATCCCGATGTCGAACGAGAACCCGCTCCCCAGGATGTCCCGGCCCAGGAAGCCATACTCGCGCGCCTGCTGAAGGGCCTTGGTCAGGGTCTGGAGCGCGAGCGGATACTCGCGCCGGATATAGACGTACCCCGACGTGGCCCCCATCGCGAATGCCCCGATGATCATCCCTTCGATCACGCTGTGGGGGTTGCCCTCGATGAGCGAGCGGTCCATGAAGGCCCCGGGGTCGCCCTCGTCCGCGTTGCAGATCACGAAGCGCCGCCCGTCGGGCGAGTGCGCCTTCTTCATGGAGGCCCACTTGCGCCCGGTGGGGAACCCGCCGCCCCCGCGCCCGCGCAGCCCGGACTTCTTCACTTCCTCGATGATTTCATCCGGCTGCATGTGGAACAGGGCCTTGACCAGCGCCGAATACCCGCCGAGCGCGATGTAGTCCTCGATGTTCTCGGGGTCAATGGCCCCGTTCTGGCCGAACACGAGGCGCATCTGCTTGCGGTAGAAGGGGATGTCTTCCTCGTGGGGGATCGGCTCCTTCGTGTCCGGCGCCTTGTACAGGAGGTCCTCGAGGACTTCACCCTGGACCGCGGACCTCGTCACGATGCGGCGAGCGTGAATCGGCTTGACCTGTTGATAAAAAATCTTCTGTGGATAAATGACCACGAGCGGCCCGCGCTCGCAGAAGCCGTGGCACCCGGTCAGGCGCACCGGCAACGTCTGCTCCAGGCCCTCCTCGCGCACCGCGTCGCGGATGGCCTGGGCCACGGCCAGACACCCCCCGCCCCGGCACCCGGTCCCCCCGCACACCGAGATGTAGTTCCGGACCGCCTCGTAGGACGCCCGGGAGCGCTTGCGCGCCTCCTCGAGGTCCTCGGGCGACCGGAGCAGCGGAGTCATCGTGGCCCCCACCCGCTCCCCTCCGACCCACCCGCCTGCGCCTGTCATGACTTCACCTTCCTGACCAGGGCGTCCGTCTTCGCCATCGTCACGTGGCCCTGGACCTCGTCATCCAGCACGACCACCGGCCCCAGCGCGCACGCCCCCACGCAGTTCACGCTCTCGAGCGTGACCGACAGGTCCGCCGCGGTCTCGCCGTTCTTCACGCCGAGGTCGCGCTCGAGTTTGTCGCGAATCAGCGGGGCCCCGCGCACGTGGCACGCCGTGCCCATGCACACCTGGAACACGTGGCGCCCCCGAGGCTTCAGGCTGAAGGCCTTGAAGAACGTCGCGACCGCATAGACCTGGGCCATCGGGACACCCAGGGCCTGACTGACGCGCTCCAGGGCCTCCTTCGGCAGATAGCGGTACTTCTCCTGCACGTCCTGGAGGATGGACACGAGCAGACCCCGATCCCGGCCGTATCGGTCCAGGATCGGGTCCAGGTCCTCGCACAGGCATCCGGACGGCGTCGTCGGATTCGCCATTTCCATCGGTCGCTCCCGTCTATTCCCTGGACCCCTTCGCCCGCGCGCGCGCCAGGCGTCTGACCCGGGCCTCTTCCCGCTTCAGGCGCTTCTCTTCCTTCGCGTCGAATTCCGCGCGCCGTTTCAACGCCTCGTATTCGCGCCACACCCGGGCCTCGATGCGCGCGATGTCGTCGTCGGTCAGGTGCCGGAACCGCGGCTGCAAACGCAGGTACTCCTTGAGCGGTTGCAGCACCGGCGGGTCGTAGTTCAGGATGTGGCGCCCGCGCACGACCTCGTACAGGGGGAAGACCCCGGTCTCGGTCGCGAGCCTCCCGATGTGAATCGAAAGGTCCGTGGCGCTGCGCCACCCGGTCGGGCACGCGGAATACGCATGGATGTAAGCCGGCCCCTCCGTGTCCATCGCGCGGCGAACTTTTTGGATGAAATCGAACGGATACGAAGGATTCGCGGTGGCGACGTAGGGGATGTTGTGCGCGGCCGCGATGGCGGGCATCGGCTTCTTCCAGGTCTGCTGGCCGATGCTCCGGCGCCCCGCTGGAGACGTGGTCGTGCTCGCCCCGAACGGCGTGGCCCCGCTGCGCTGCACCCCGGTGTTCATGTAGGCCTCGTTGTCGAGGCAGATGTACGTCAGGTCATGGCCGCGCTCGAGCGCCCCGGACAGGGCCTGGAGCCCGATGTCCGCGGTCCCGCCGTCCCCCGCGAAGGCGAGCACGCGCACCTTGCGGTCCGGGATGCGGCCCTTGCGTCGCAGGACCTTCAGGGCCGCCTCGATCCCGGAGGCGGTCGCGGCCGTGTTCTCGAACGCGACGTGGATCCACGGCACGCCCCACGCGGTGTAGGGCAGGGGGGTGGTGATGATCTCCAGGCACCCGGTCGCGGTCACCACGATCACGTCCGGACCGGCGGCCTTCAGCGCGAGCCGCACCGCGAGCGCGAGCCCGCACCCCTGGCACCCGCGATGCCCGGCGGCGAAGTACTCCTCGCGGGGGATCAGGTTGGAAACGTACACGTTCAGGTTCGCGGGGAGCGGCTGGCCTGGCGGCTTCGGCCACCCGCAGCCCGGACCGCAGGTCGTCATACCCTGGTCGTCTGTCATGGTGTCACTCCCTCGCGCCGTAGATGACGTAGTCCTCGTGCCGCGGCGCGGACTTGCGAGCCAGGACCTCGCGGACCATGGCCTCGAAGTCCGGCACCGCCACGTCGCGGCCTGCGAGCCCCACGATGAAGTCATGGACCACGGGCGCACCCGCCTGCCCATACAGGGCGGACCGCACCTCGGACGCCACCGGCCCGCCCGGGCCCCCGAACGACACGGCCCGGTCCAGGACCACCAGGTGCTCGGCCCCGGCCACGGCCCGGCGCAGGTCTTCGTGCGGGAAGGGCCTCCACAGGCGCAGTTTCACGAGCCCCACGGGCCACCCCTGCTCGCGCATCGCGTCCACCGCGACCATGGCGGTCTGCCCGATGCTCCCCATCGTGAACAGGAGCACCCGTGCGCCCTCGGTGCGGTACGTCTCGACCGGATGGTAGTGGCGGCCCGTCAGGTCGCCCCATTCCTGCCATGCCTTCACGATGGAAGGGTAGGTCGCACGCAAGGCCTCGTCCTGGGCCTTCTTGGCCTCGGTGAACAACTCCGGCACGCCGTAGGCGCCCATCGTCACGGCACGATCCGGGTGCAGCGCATACCGCGGCCGGTAGGGCGGGAGGTAGCGGTCCACGACCTCCTGGTCCGCGACCAGCAGGGATTCGACCACGTGGGTCAGGTAGAAGCCGTCCACGTTCAGGATCACCGGGGTCAGAACCTCCGGCATCTCCGCCACCCGGTACGCGTGGAACACGAGGTCATAGACCTCCTGGCCGTTCTCGGCGAAGGTCTGGATCCAGCCGCAGTCGCGAATGCTCATGACGTCCGAGTGGTCGCACCAGATGGACAGCGGTCCGGACAGCGAGCGGTTCGCGAGGACCATCACGCACGGCAGGCGCATGGCGCTCGCGATGTAGACGATCTCGCTCATCAGGATCAGGCCCTGCGAGGACGTGCAGGTGAACGTGCGGGCCCCCGTCGCCTCGGCCCCGACGCACACGGTCATGGCCGAGTGCTCGCTTTCGACCGGGACGAACTCCGCGTCCAGTTCCCCGTTGGCGACCATCTCGGCGAGTTTCTCGACGATGTGGGTCTGCGGGGTGATCGGGTACGCGGCGACCACGTCCACGTTGCATTGCCGGACCGCCAGGGCGATGGCGTGAGAATCCTCCATTCCCACGCGCCGCTCCAGAGTCGGGTTCATCGCTCGTCCTCCATCCGGATGCACTGGGTCACGCACTCCCTGGCGCAGATCCCGCAACCCTTGCAGTAATCATAGTTCGCTTCAAAATATCCGTCCGGCTTGCGTCGCACCGCCATGTCCGGGCAGTAGATCCAGCACACCCCGCACTGGATGCACCGCGATTCATCCCACACGGGCCGCCTGGACCGCCAGTCCCCCGTGTGGTAGTGCCCAGACGACGCGACCTCGGTCAGCACGAAGCCCGGCTCGAAGTCCCGCCAGCCGATCTCATGCGCCTGCCGGAACGGGGTCACCGCTTCCTTCAAGGACTCGAGTTTCTTCATACGCCGCCTTCAACGCCTCGATGTTGCGGTCCGCGACCCGGCCGAACCGTTCGCGCAGGGGCTCTACGAACGACTCGACCCGCGGGAAGCCCGCGGCCCGGACCAGGGCCCCGAGCATCGCCGTGTTCGTGATCGGGAGTTTCAACACGCGGTACGCGATGGCCGTCGCGTCCACGATCGCGAGCCTCCCCCGGTATCCCTTCAGGACCTCGCGGGCCGCGGCCTCGCCCGCCGGGGTGTTCGCGATGATCATCCCGCCCGGCTTCAGACCGGCCCGCACCGCAGGCAGGCCCAACAACGATGGGTCCAGGACCAGCACGTAATCCGGGCGGTAGATGTTCGTGCGCAGCCGGATGGGCTCGTCGTCCAGTCGCGCGAAGGCCGCGACCGGGGCCCCACGCCGTTCCGGGCCGAAACTCGGGATGGCCTGGGCATACCGTCCCTCCCCGATCGCCGCGAGGGCCAACATCTCGGCGCTCGTCACCGCGCCCTGCCCGCCGCGCCCGTGAAGCCGAATCTCGATCATCGCCTGCCCCGACAAAGCCGGGCGCATGGTACGGCGCGCACCGAGCGGGCGTCAACCGATTCGGTCAATTCCGTGTCGCGTCATGGACGCGTCAGATGCGAATGCACCGAGGCCGCGACCAGGCGGCCGGCGTGGATGGCCCGGACGACCAGGGATGGTCCGGTGGCACAGTCGCCGGCGGCGAACACCCCCGGGACGCTCGTCGCGTGGTCGGGGCCGGTGGCGATGTTCCCGCGCGGGTCGAGGACCAGGCCGAGAGCCCGCACGAGCCCGTCCGCCTCGACCCCCGCGAATCCCATCGCCAGGAGCACCAGGTCCACCTCGATGTCGAACTCGGTCCCGGGGACCGCGACGGGGCGCGATGGCGCCCCCTCCCAGCGGACCCGCACGGCCCGCGCCCGGCGCACGTGGCCCGCAAGGCCGGTGAATCCGGTGGTCATCACGGCCCACTCGCGGCGGCAGCCCTCCTCGTGGGCGTGGGTGTTCCGCAAGTGGTCGGGCCGCCAGGGCCAGGGCGTGGTGCGCCGGGCGGGGGGCTCCGGGAGGATCTCGAACTGGAGCACCTCGCGCGCCCCCTGTCGAATCGCGGTCGCCGCGCAGTCCGACCCCGTGTCGCCCCCCCCGATGACCAGGACCCGACATCCGTCGGCGTGGACGCGGTCTGGCTCCGGGATCGTGGTCCCGGCCACGACGCGATTCTGCTGGGTCAAGTAATCCATCGCGAACACGAGTCCCCGGAGGTCCCGGCCCGGGACCCGGAGGTCCCTCGGACGACTCGCCCCGACCGCGATCACGATGGCATCGTGATCCCGCTTCAAGGCTGCCGGGTCGAGGTCGCGGCCGACCTCGACCCCGGTCACGAAGCGCACCCCCTCGGCCTTCAACTGGGCCAGACGCCGGTCCAGGACGCGCCGGTCGAGTTTGAAGTCCGGGATGCCGTACCGCAGGAGCCCGCCGGGGCGGTCGGCCCGCTCGAAGACGGTGACCTGGTGGCCCGCACGGCGAAGTTGCTGGGCCGCCGCGAGCCCCGCGGGCCCGGACCCCACGACGGCGACGCGACGGCCCGTCTCGGTCACGGGCCGCACGGGCCGCACCCACCCGCGTTCCCAGCCGATCTCCGCGATCCGCCGCTCGATGGCGCAAATCGTGACGGGCTGTCCGTGCAACTCCAGGACGCACGCCCACTCGCATGGCGCGGGGCACAGGTGCCCCGTGAACTCGGGGAAGTTGTTGGTCGCGTGCAGGGCCTTGAGCGCGTCGCGCCACCGCCCACGGTACACGAGGTCGTTCCAGTTGGGAATGAGGTTGTGCAGCGGGCAGCCGAACCGGCTCTGGCAGAAGGGGACCCCGCAGTCCATGCAGCGCGAGGCCTGCAACCGCGTGACCTCGGGGTGTTCCGGCTCGTGCAGGTCGCGGAAGTCCCGCGTCCGCTCGGCCCGAGGCCGCAGGCGCGGTTCCTGGCGCGGGACCGCGATGAAGCCCTTGGGGTCACCCACGATGGACCTCCAAGGCGCCCGACGACCCTGCCCCCCAGCCACCCGCCTCGACCTCGGCCAGCCAGCCGAAACCGGCCTCGCGCTCCTCCAGCACGCGGCGGTACTCGGTCGGGACGAGCACGTCGAAGCGCCCCGCCGACGCGGGCCATGCCTCGAGGATCTGGCATGCCCGCGGACTGCCCGTTTCCTCGTAGTAGCGGTGGATCAGGTCGTACAGGAACGCGAGGTCCGCCTCGTCCTCCACGCCGGCCACATCGCCCATCTCGAGATTCATGTGGGCGCGCATCCGGTCCCGCGAGCGCGGGGTTCCGTCCGGGTCGTACACGAACGTCCGGCCGCCGCTCATGCCCGCGGCGAAGTTGCGCCCGATGCGGCCCAGGACCACGACGGTCCCGCCGGTCATGTATTCGCAACCGTGGTCGCCGACCCCCTCGACCACGGCCACCGCGCCGCTGTTGCGGACCGCGAAGCGCTCGCCCGCGGTCCCGCGCAGGAAGACCTCCCCCGACGTGGCCCCGTACAGGGCCACGTTGCCGACCAGGCACGCCTCGGTCGTGTCGAATCGGGCGCCCCGGGCCGGAACGACCACGATCCGACCCCCGCACAACCCCTTGCCGAGGTAGTCGTTCGCCTCGCCCTCCAGGAGAAAGGTCACTCCGCGCGCCAGGAAGGCGCCAAAGGACTGGCCCGCGGACCCTCGGAAACGGGCGAAAACCGTGTCGTCGGGCAACCCCTGGCCGCCGCGCCGGCGCGCGATTTCCCCGGACAGACCCGCCCCGATGGAGCGGTGGACGTTGCGAATGGGGAAGGCGACCTCGACCCGGGCCCCGGAATCCAACGCGGGGGCGGCTTGACGAATCAATTCTCGCTCGAGAGGGTCGTATTCGAATGATACCGACGCGCGTGACGCGCAGGCACTCGCTGTCCCCATCAGCGACGTGCCCTTGTCCAGGGGGCGCGTCGCCGGCGCCACCAACCTAGACAGGTCGAGATGTTTCGCCTTGAAATGGTCCTGTGGGACCCGCGTGACCAGAAGGTCCGAACGGCCCACGACTTCCGACAGTCGCCGGGCCCCCAGGCGGGCGAGCCAGCGGCGCACGTCCTCGGCCAGGAAGGTGAAGTAGCGGACGACATACTCCGGTTTGCCGTCGAATCGGGCGCGCAGGATCGGGTCCTGGGTCGCCACCCCCACCGGACAGGTGTTCAGGTGGCACTTGCGCATCATCACGCACCCGAGCGACACGAGGGCCGCGGTTGCGAATCCGTATTCGTCCGCGCCGAGCAGGGCCGCCACGATCACGTCGCGCCCGTTGCGCAGGCCCCCGTCCGTCTCGAGGCGCACGCGGTCGCGCAGGCCGTTCGCCACCAGGGTCTGATGGGCCTCCGCGAGCCCGATCTCCCAGGGGATGCCGGCGTGCTTGATGGACGTCAGGGGCGACGCCCCGGTCCCCCCGCTGTCCCCGCTGATCGTGATCTTGTCCGCGCCCGCCTTGGCCACGCCCGTGGCCACGGTCCCGATCCCCACCTCGGCCACGAGTTTCACGGACACCGAGGCCTCCGGGTTGACACAGCGCAGGTCATGGATCAACTGGGCGAGGTCCTCGATGGAGTAGATGTCGTGGTGGGGCGGAGGGGAGATCAGTTCCACCCCCGGCGTCGAGAGGCGGACCCGGGCGATGGCCTCGTCCACCTTGTGGCCGGGCAGTTGCCCGCCCTCGCCGGGCTTGGCGCCCTGCGAGATCTTGATCTGGACCTCGCGGGCGTGGACCAGGTATTCCGCGGTCACGCCGAAGCGGGCGGACGCGACCTGCTTGATCGCGCTGTTCCGAGAGGTCCCGTCGGGCGCGGGTCGGAAGCGCTCGGCCTCCTCGCCGCCCTCGCCGGTGTTGCTCTTCCCGCCCAGGCGGTTCATGGCGATGGCCAGGGCCTCGTGGGCCTCACGGCTGATGGACCCGAACGACATCGCGCCCGTGTTGAAGCGACGGACGATGTCGGAGGCGGGCTCGACCTCCTCGAGCGGGATCGGGTCACCCACCCTGGGCTCGAGCAACCCCCGCAACATCGGAGCCGCGCGGTTGTCGTCGTCCACGAGCGCGCTGAATCGCTCCCAGGCCTCCTGGTCGTCGTTTCGGACGGCCTGGCGCAGGGCCGCGATGGCCTCCGGGTTCCAGGCGTGGTGTTCCCCGCCGGCCCGGACGTGGAAGTCACTGCCCACGTCGAGCATCCGCAAAGGTTTCGGGACGCGCCGGTACGCGGCCTCGTGACGCGCGAGGGTTTCCAGGGCGACCTCGCGCAAGCCGATCCCGCCGAGGCGCGAGGCGGTCCCGGTGAAGTGACGCTCGATCAGGTCCGGTCCCAGCCCCAGGGCCTCGAAGACCTGGGCGCCCGTGTACGAGCGGAACGAGGTGATGCCCATCCGGGCGAAGATTTTCAGGAGCCCCTTGTGAACCGCCTTGGTGTACTTGTCCTCCGCGGTCTCGTAGTCCACCCACTCGGGCAGGTAGCCGTCCCGGACCAGGTCGTTCAGGGTCTCGAACGCGAGGTACGGGTTGACGGAGCCGGCCCCGTACCCGATCAGGCAGGCGAAGTGGTGGACCTGCCGCGCGTCACCCGCCTCGGCGATCAGGCCGACCTCGGTGCGCAGGTGCTCGCGGATCAGGTGGTGGTGGACCGCGGCCACGGCCAGGAGGCCCGGGATCGGGGCCCACGACTCGTCCACGCCGCGGTCGCTGACGATCAGGTAGGTCGCCCCCGCGGCCACCGCCTCGCCGGCCTCGCGGCAAAGGTCCTCCAGGGCGGCCTGAAGCCCCTCCGGCCCCTCCGCGGCCCGGAACAACGCGCGCAGGGTGTGCGTGCGGAACCCCTCGCGCGTCTCGCCGAGCGCCCGGATCTTCTGCAAGTCCCGGTTGGTCAAGATCGGATGCTGGATGCGGATGCGGCGCGCGTGCTCCGGGGCCTCCTCGAGCAGGTTGCCTTCCGGGCCGATGTGCGAGGCGAGGGCCATGACCACACGCTCGCGGATCGGGTCAATGGGGGGATTCGTGACCTGGGCGAACAACTGCCGGAAGTAGTCGTAGAGCAGTCGAGGCCGGCGCGACAGGACCGCGAGCGGCGTGTCGTTCCCCATGGACCCGGTGGGTTCTTGACCCGACACGGCCATGGGCATCAGGACCATCTTCAGTTCTTCGATGGTATAGCCAAAAACCATTTGACGTTGCCGCAGCGTCGCGTGGTCCGGCTGGGGGACATGGGTCGGGTCGGGCAGGTCCGCAAGAGACACGCGGTGGGCCGCCACCCACTCGCGATAGGGGCGGCGCTTCGCGTAGCGGTCCTTGACCTCGTCGTCGCGGACGAGGCGGCCCTGCGCGAGGTCCGCGAGGACCATCTCGCCGGGGCGCAGGCGGTCCTGGGCCTCGACGTCCTCGGGCGGGAGCGGCAGGACCCCGGCCTCGGAGGCGCAGACCACGAGCCCGTCCCGCGTCAGGACCCACCGCAGCGGCCGCAGGCCATTCGCGTCCAGGCACGCGCCCGCGACCCGGCCGTCCGTGAAGGCCACCGCGGCCGGTCCGTCCCATGGTCCCATGATCTCGTGGTGGTAGTCGAAGAATCCGATCCGGTCGAGGTCCACGTCCGTCCGGCCGGCCCAGGATTCCGGGATCAGCATCAGCATCGCGTGGGCGAGGTCTCGCCCCCCCTGGACCAGGAACTCGGCCGCGTTGTCCAGGCACGCGGAATCGCTCTGGCCGTCCGCGATGATCGGGTACAGTTTCGCGAGGTCCTCCCGGAACAGTTTCGACCGGAGTCGCCCCTCCCGGGCCCGCATCAGGGCGACGTTGCCGCGAATCGTGTTGATCTCGCCGTTGTGGCACAAGTAGCGGAACGGGTGCGCCAGGCGCCACGACGGGAAGGTGTTGGTCGCGAACCGCTGGTGCACGAGGGCCAGGGCCGTCGCGACCCGCGGATCCGCGAGGTCCCGGAAAAAGGCGAGGAACTGCGACGGGAGGAGCAGACCCTTGTAAACGATGGTCCTCGACGACAGGCTGGGGACGTAGAAGGCGCCGGAGGCGGCCTGGCCAGTAACCGAAAGGTCGCGCACGGCCGCGTTCTCGATCCGGCGTCGCAAGACATAGAGCCTGCGTTCCAAAGCATCCCCGGGGCCGATTCCTTCGTAGAAGAAAAATCCTTGCCGGATATCAGGGCGGTTGCGGCGCGCCACCTCTCCCAGGACCGCCGGGTCCACGGGCACGTCCCGCCAGCCCAAAACGCGCGCCCCCTCCTCGGCCGCGACCCGGGCCACCAGGGCCTCGCACGCGGCCCGGGCCTCGGGCTCGCGCGGCAGGAAAAACTGGCCGACCCCGTAGGTCCCCGCGGCGGGCAAGGCGAATCCCGCCCGGTCGCAGGCTTCCAGGAGGTAATCGTGGGGTACCTGAATCGTGATGCCGGCCCCGTCCCCCGTCTCCGGGTCGGATCCGCACGCCCCCCGGTGGGTCAGGTTCGTCAGGACCTCGACGGCCATCTCGACGAGCCGGTGCGATGCCTGGCCGCGCAGGTTCGCCAGGAACCCGATCCCGCACCCGTCGCGCGCCAGGTCCGGGTCGTGAAGCCCCGTGGTTTCCGTCGTCATTCCGTTCCTTCCGGGCGGGGCCCGCCAACTCGGACCGCCGGATTCCAGGTGATGGATCTTGAAGAACGGGCGGGCGCGAGTCAATATTTCGACGTCAATGGAATCCAACCTCCGGTCGAACACACTGGCGTCGCTGCCCCTCGGGGCTTCGATACCGGAGCCGTCCGGAACGCAATGGACCCCGCGCCCCCAACGGTGCCCGCCCGCCGGTCACGTTCACGTGACTCCTTTTTTTCGCCCACGCCCACGGGGGGGAAGGTCCACGCGGATTGCTCCATGGACAGACCTGACCGGCATTCATCGTGGCCCTGCTCCGATACGTCCATGGCAAGGCCGAATCGTGGCGACGCCGG
>JBBIPO010000099.1:0-13436 GCA_037442805.1 Deltaproteobacteria bacterium | reverse complement strand
TCTTTCTGGACAAGAATATCCGCGCGATCGAGCGCACACAGATGGTCGCGATGGAATGCAACGTCGGGTGTCCGTCCTAGGCCACCTCCTCGCGCCGGGCGATGATCCGGCTGACCAGGCCATACTCGACCGCCTCCGCCGCGGACATCCAGAAGTCCCGCATCGTGTCGCGTTCCACCCGTTCCAGCGGCTGGCCCGTCTCCTCGGCGAGGAGCCGGTTGATCCGGTCCTTGGTCCGCAGGATCTCGTTCGCCGTGATCTCCAGGTCCGAGGCAGGGCCGAAGATCTCCGTGTGGAACAGGGGCTGGTGGATCAGGAAGCGCGTGTTCGGCAGCGACAGTCGGTCCTCCTTGCGCGCGCCCAGGAGGATCACGGTCGCGATGCTCGCGGTCAGGCCGGCGCAGACCACGCGCACCCTCGGCCGCACGAACCGCAGGCAGTCGTACACCGCGAATCCGGAGTGCACGTCGCCCCCCGGCGAGTTGATCAGGAAGGTGATGGGGCGCTCCGGGTCATCGGCCTCGAGGACCAAGACCTGCTCGATCACCCGGCGCGCCGTGGTCGGCGAGATCTCCGACGACAGGAGGACCGTGCGGTTGCGCAACATCCGCTCCGTCAGGCGCAGGCCCTCCCGCTCGTCCCGTTCGCCCGGCGTCTCGCCCAGGATCCCGTTCGCCATGGCCACCCCCTTCGCTCGAGCGACCGCCCCGGAACCTAGCAGGTCTGACAGGCATTCGCAACACGGATGACCGTTGCCCTTTGATTTTCGGAGTGACAAGCGTTCCAGGCGTTTTTGACACCCCCCACCCTTTTTGGTAACGTGCGTGCGTGCTCTCACCGCGCCACGGCAAGGGAGCGGGATGTTCGGAATCGGGTGGTCCGAGGTCCTCGTCATTCTAGTGATCGCCCTGCTGGTGCTGGGTCCCACGAAACTGCCGGACATCGCCAAGGGGCTCGGCAAGGGGTTGCGGGAGTTCCGCAGAGCCATGAGCAGCCTCGACGAACCGGTCGAGCCGTCCCGGGGCCCGACCGGCCGCCCGGAACCCCCGGCCAGGCGCGCGTCCTACTCCGTCGAGGTCCCGGATGCGGACGGCGCAACCGCCCGACCACCCGAGACCCCGTCGGGGGCCTCCGGGACTCCAGAGGGAGCCCCCCGGACCGAGACGACGCCTCGCCCTGGTTGACGCGCATGCAGAACAGGCGGGGGATCAGCGGGCCGAACCCATGGAAGACCGCCCCATGACGCTGACGGAGCACCTGGCGGAACTTCGGGCCAGGCTCCTGCGATGCGTGGTCGCCATCGCGATCGGATTCTTCGTCGCATATTCATTTCACGAAGAACTGTTCGAGGTCATGGCGCGCCCTGTGCTGAAGGCCCTGAGAGCCCACGGTATCCCAGGGCTCCAGGCCCTCCAGGTGACCGAGACGATCACGGTCTATCTCCAGGTGTCGCTCGTGGCGGCCCTGATCGGCACGGCTCCGTACGTGTTCTACCAGGCCTGGGCCTTCGTCGCGCCGGGGCTATACGCGCGCGAGAGGCGCCTCGTGCGCCTGGTCGCGGGACTCGTATCGGGTTTCTTCTTTCTGGGGGTCCTGTTCTGCTACGCCGTGTTCCTGCCCCTGGTGGTGGACTACCTGGTCGGGTTCACCGAAGGGTCCGGCACGATCCGACTGCTGCCCACCGTGGAGAAGACGTTCAGTATCGTCACCCTGTTCCCCCTCGTCTTCGGGCTCGTGTTCCAGTTGCCGCTCGTCATGTTCCTGCTGTCTCTGTTGGGACTATTCGATCACAAGCAACTCTTGAAGATCAGCCGTTATTTCGTCGTCCTGGCCTTTGTCCTGGGGGCGATCTTCACCCCGCCGGACCCCCTCTCGCAGGTCCTGATGGCCGTTCCCATCACCCTGCTGTTCTTCGTGGGCGTCGCGTTCGCGTGGGTCGGGGGGCTCCTACGCGCGGGGGGACGCCGCACCGTGGCCCGAATCGTGGCCGGGGGCGTGGTCGGGATCTTCGCGGCCCTGGTCGTGGCCTCGGCGATTGCGTGGAACCTCCCGGGGCACGACCCGGACCCGGCGGCCCTGGTCGCGGACGATGCACCGTACGCGGTCCGGCTGAACCCGGCCTCGCGCCTCGGCCAGGCCGCCGTCGCGGCCCTGGGTGTGTCCCTGTCCGGCGAGGGGATGCCTCGCTGGGTCCTGGTCACCGCCGGGGCCGAGGGCCGGCGCGTGTGGGCCTGGGGCCCGGCCCTCGCGTGCGCGGGGAGGAGTACCGACGAGGGCGTCTGCCTCCTTCAGGGGGTCTCCGGCGAGCCGCCGGTCCCGCGGACCCCGGTCTCGTTCTCGCCCGGGCGGGCCGTGGCGGCGCTCCTGCGACCCTCCTGTCTGGCCCGGCTCGCGCCTGCGGACCTGTCGCGAGACGTGGACCTGCGTCTCGGGGACGGCGAGGACGCGGACGGACTGGTCCGCGTCTCGTGGACCCTCTCGGGCGCGACGGCCCCGTGGCGCGCGTGGGTGGAGCGGGTGCGCGACGGATGGACCCCCGGCGGGGTCCCCGCAGGCCTCGATCGGACGCCGATCGGGCGGGCCCTGGCCTGGAGCGCCGGGGACCTCGAGGTCTCGGAGGGGGAAGAAGGCCTTTCGATCACGATGGCGTTCACCCCGGGCCGGGCCGCGCGCTCGGTCGCGGAGGTGCTCTCGGCCCTGTCCGCGTGCGATGGGGCAGGAGGCTGACCTCGTGGCGCGGCGGCCCGGCCAGCCTTCCGCGGCGTTCCTCCTGGAGGTCTATCGCCGCCTGCTCGCCGCCCGGGGGCATCAGGGCTGGTGGCCCGGGGACACTCCGTACGAGGTCGTGGTTGGCGCGGTCCTGACGCAGAACACGGCCTGGGCCAACGTGGAACGGGCCATCGCGAACCTCGTCACCGCCGGAGCGCTGGACCCCCACCGCATCGCGGCCCTGGACCATGACGCGCTCGCCGCCCTGATCCGGCCCGCGGGGTATTTCAACGTCAAGGCCCGCCGCCTGCGGGCGGTCAACGACTTTTTGTTGCAAGAAGCAGACGGCGACGTGTCGTCCCTGGGCCGCGGCCAGGAAACCGAGGCGCTGCGGGCTCGCCTCCTCCGGATCCCCGGTGTGGGTCGCGAGACCGCGGATTCGATCCTTCTGTACGCACTCGGCCGCCCCGTCTTCGTGGTGGATGCGTACACGCGGCGCCTCTTCGGCCGGATGGGGCTCCTCGACCCGGGGGCGGACTACGACGAGATCCGCGCCTTCTTCGAACGGCGCCTCCCGCGCGACGCCGACCTGTTCAATGATTATCACGCCCAGGTCGTGATCCACGGCAAGGAGACCTGCCGCCCTCGCCCGCGTTGCGCCGGGTGCGTGGTCCAAGACCTGTGCGCGGCCGGTAGGTCTTCGCCGGCGGGCACGTGCGAGGTGCGCGATGCCCCCCGGTGAGATTCGCGGATGGCGCAAGGTCGCGTGTCGGGCGTGCGACCTGGTCGCGCCCGGCTGCGGGATGTTCCTGTCGGGTCGGATCGGGGCCGGGGCCGCGGCCGCGACGGCCTGGAGTCTGGTCCTGGTCGCGGGAGCGGCCCTCGTGTGCCGGTGGGGATTTCATCCCTTGCAGGTCGTGGTGGTGGTGGGGGTGGCGCTGGCCGCCCTCGAGGTCCTGCTCGTCCTCGAGCCCCTCGGGGCCCGCTTCCGCCCCGGCGCGGCCATCCTGGGCCTCGCCGGCGTCGCGACGCTGGTCGCCGGGGGTCTGGTGGCCGGCGTGGAGCGGTCCTGTTCCCTCGTGACGGTCCGGGACCACTGCGAGTTCCCTGGCCTTCTACCTGGCGAGGTCGTCCTCGTGCGCCGCCTGGCGCCGGACCGCGACGCCCCGACGCCGGGGGACCTCGTCTGCGCGGTCACCGGCCGTGGTCCGGTCATCGCGCGAGTCGTGGGGACCTCGGGGGACCGCGTGGTGTTGCGCGGGGCCTCGCTCACGCGCAACGACGCGGTCGTGCCGTCCTCGGTCCTCGGGACCGTGGTCCTCCCCGAGGACCTGACGGCCTTGCCCGACGAGGCGCGCGACCTCGAGGTCCACGAAGAGGAACTGGATTCCGGGAAGCACCCCCTCTTCTTCCGGCGGGGCGTCGTGGTCGGGGAGCAGTCCTGGGACGTTCCGGACGCGCACCTGGTCCTGGCCTGCGACAACCGGTCCACGGCAGATTCCCACGATTCGCGCGAGGTCGGTCCCATCCCGCTCGACGCGGTCATCGGCCGTCCCGGTCCCATCGTGTGGTCGCGTGACCCGGTGCGGGGCGTCCGGCTCGACCGACTGGGCGCGGTGTGGCGATGACCGCCGATTCAGGCCTGCCCTCGTCGCTCGCGGTCGCGGCGGGCCTCGCGCTCCAGGACGTCGAGAATCTTGTCTTCCAGGCGGGCCTTGTCAATCGTGGTCCGGACAGGCTTGCCGGCGGACTCCGGCTCGGTCAGCGGCGGGAGTTCCAGGTCCTCGGGCTCCAGCATCTCTTCGGGTCGCACGGGCTCCGGGCGTTCCTCGCGGGCGAGCACCATCTCCTCGACCTTGCGGGCCCGCATCTCCAGGTCCTCGACCTCCGCCTTGCGCGGCCTGCGCGCGAGCCCGGTCCGACCCTCGGCGACGTGGGTGACCTCGTGGGCGAGCAGGGCCTTGCCCTCCGGGGTCTGGGGCGCGAACTCCCCGTGGGCGAAGAAGACGTCCGAGGTCCCCACGGCGAAGGCCCGCGCGCCCAGACCCTCGGCCATCTTTTGGGCCCGCTCCCCCGTGTGGATGCGCACCTCGGGCAGGTCGGCCCCCACCAGCGTCTCCATTTCCTGGCGCAGCGTGGGGTCGAGCCTCTTCGGCACCGGGTCGGCCAGCGCGGCGACCCCGAACCGGGTGTACCGCTCGAGCAGCGAGGCCTCGAGGTCCCGCCCCGTGCGCTCCCGCCCCTTGCGACGGCCCTTTCGCGTCGAGGATGCCATGGGACACCTCCGGTGTCGGTGCGTGTTCCAGAAAGAATGATAGCATATTCGTCGCCGGTGAGCGTCAACCCGGTTCCACGGGCCCAGGTTGCCAGTTCCGCGGAAAAGGCGCAGAGTCATGGTCATGAAGGCCTTTTCTAGCGGCGTCTGGCCGTTCGTGGTCGTCGCGTTCGGGGCCGGTGCTCGCGCGTTCGGGGACCCGACCGACGACGCCCTGGCCCACTGGGACACCGTGGCCGCGCGAGAGTCGTTGCCTCCGGTCGAGAGCGCGGGCGTGGCCGCCCTGTCCCGGTGGGGGTTGCTGCTGTTCCTCGAGGGGGACTACGGGAAGGCCGAGGAGGCCCTGGCGCGCATCCCCTCCCCGCGGGGGGACGCGGCCTCCCTCCTGCGTCTGGTCCGCGAGACCCGGACCCGGGTGCGCGGGTTCGTGCAAACCTCGTCGGCGGACGGGCGCTTCCTGGTGTCCTTCGCGCCCGGACCCGACGAGATGGCCGTCCCATATGTCCTCGAGGCCGCGCAAGCCGCGTACGACAGCCTCTCCTCCCGGCTCGGCTCCCCCCCGGCTCCCCCCATCCGGATCGAGGTCGCCCCGACCTTGGGCGCGCTGGCGGCGCTCGCCGGCCTCGGGGAGGCGGCGCTGCGTGCCTCCGGGACCGTGGCGGTCTGTCGCCATCGCAAGGTGATGACCGTCTCGCCGGCCGAGTTCCCGAACGGATACCCTTACGCGGATGCCGTTGCCCACGAGATGGTCCACTTCTTTCTGGTCACGCGGGCCGGGGAAGACCTGCCGGTCTGGTTCCAGGAGGGGGTCGCGAAGTACCTCGAGACGACCTGGCGCGGCGAGCCGCCCGGATCGTTGCCATCGGCGCTGCGAACCTTGCTGACCCAGGCCGTGGTCGAGGGACGGCTCCTCCCGATCCACACCCTGACGGCGCCGCTGACCTCGCTGGGACGGCCCGAGGACGTGGCCCTTGCCTATGCCGAGCTCTCCTCGTTCTTGGGGTTCCTCGTGCGTGGCCACGGGCCGGACGTCCTGACCCGCCTGGCGGACCGTCTGTCGCGTCCCGGTCCGGGGGACCCGGCGATGGAGGTCACGGGACGGTCCCTGAAGACCCTGGCCGACGCCTGGGCACGTGACCTGACCACCTCGGGGGGGTCCGCTGCCCCGACCGTCGCACCGCTCGTTCTCCTCAGGGAGCCCGACGACGCGATCCGCGCCGCGCTGCCCACGATGGTTGCGGACCAGGTCCGGCTCGGGGACCTGCTGCGGTCCGAGGGCCGGGTCCAGGCCGCGGCCGTCCGCTACCGGCAGGCCGGGCAGACCCTGTCCGCCCCGCATCCCCTCGTTGTCGCGCGTCTTGCCGGGGCCCTGGTGGACGCGGGGCGTCCAGCCGAGGCCCTCGCCGAACTGGACCGGTCCGGGCTCGCCGACGACGCCTACCCCCCGCTGGCCCGGGAGCGCGGTCGCGCCCTGGTCCTCCTGGACCGGCGCCAGGAGGCCTTGGCCCCTCTGCTTTCCTTCGCGCGCACAAATCCCTATGATCCGGCCGTGCACGAAGGGCTTGCGCGCGTGTGGGAAGCCCTGGGCCAGCCCGCGCTCGCCGAGAGGGAGCGGCGGCTCGCCCGGTTCTGGAGGTGACGGATGGCGGCCACACGGGAGGAGGTCGCTGCGGAGGTCGAGGCGGTCGCCCGGACCCGAGAGGCCCGCGACCTGATCTTCGCGGAGGTCTCCCGCCGGGTCGTGGGGCAGACCGAGGTGGTGGACCAGTTGCTCGCTGCCCTGTTCGCCGGGGGGCACGCCCTTATCATCGGCGTGCCGGGGCTTGCGAAGACGACGCTCGTCTCGACCCTCGCCCAGAGCCTGGACCTGCGATTCTCGCGCATCCAATTCACGCCGGACCTGATGCCGTCCGACGTCACCGGCACGGAGGTCATCGAGGAGGACCGCGCGACCGGGCGGCGAGGATTCCGCTTCGTTCCAGGACCCGTCTTCACCCACATCCTCCTCGCGGACGAGGTCAACCGGGCCCCCCCGAAGACCCAGTCCGCTCTGCTCGAGGCGATGCAGGAGCGCAAGGTGACCGTGGCGGGAGAAACGCATCCCCTGGAGCGCCCGTTCCACGTCTTCGCCACCCAGAACCCCATCGAGCAGGAGGGGACCTACCCGCTGCCCGAGGCGCAACTCGATCGGTTCATGCTGTCCGCCCGCATGGAGTATCCCGACCTCGAGGACGAGGTCGAGGTGGTCCGCGCCACGAGCGGTCCTGGAGGGCAGCCAGTGCGCAAGGTGCTCTCGCCCGAGCGGATCCTGGAGATCCAGGCTTTGGTCCTGCGCGTCCCGGCTGCGGATCATGTCATCCGGCTCGCGGTCCACCTGGTGCGACGCACGAGGCCCGCCGACCCGGAGGCTCCCCCGGAGGTCCGGGACTACGTGGCGTGGGGAGCGGGACCCCGGGCGGCCCAGCACCTCATGCTCGCGGCCAAGGCCCACGCCCTGCTTCACGGCGAGTACACGGTGCGCCCCGAGGACGTGAAGGCCATGGCCCTGCCCGTGCTGGCCCACCGCGTGATCCTCAACTTCCACGCCGAGGCGGAGCGGGTGGAGGGGGTGGCCCTGCTGCGGCGGCTCGTCGAGCGAATGGCCTGATGGTCGCGGCCGGTCCACGTCTGGCGGCTTCGGACCTCCTCCCCGAGGAGGCCCGCGCGGCCCTCGCCAGCCTGCGCATCCGACCCGCGGTGAGGGCCGACGGCCGCGTGGGAGGGTTGCACCGGTCCACCCACGTCGGCCAGAGCCTCGAGTTCTCGGAGCTCAAGGCCTATGCCTTCGGCGACGACCGGAGGTCCGTGGACTGGCGCGTCTTCGCGCGCACGGACCGGCTGTACGTCCGGCGCTTCCTGGACGAGACGAACCTCACCGGGCACCTGGTCCTCGATGCCTCGGGTTCGATGGCCTATCCCGCGGCGGCGTCCAAGTACGCCCACGCCGCGGCCATTCTGGCCGGGGTCGCCTACGTGCTCTTGCGGCAATCCGACGAGGTGAACCTGACGGTGGCCCACGAGGCGCGCCCGAGGTTCTGTCCCCCGAGGGGAACCCCGTCCTGTCTGCCCGAGGTCCTGGCGGCCCTCGCCGAGACGCGCCCCTCGGGCCGGACGGTCCTTCTCTCCGCCCTGAAGGCGCTATCGGTCCCGGGTCCGCGCCGGGGCCTCGTCGTGGTCGCGAGCGACCTCCTGGTGCCCGTCGAGCCGATCCTGGCGCTGCTGCGGGTGCTGGTCGCGCGCGGGCACTGCGTGATCGTGTTTCACGTCCTGTCGCCCGAGGAACGCTCGTTCCCGTTTCACGGTCCGGTCCTGTTCCGGTGCGAGGAGACCGGCGAGGAGGCCCTCCTCGACGCCTCCGGCCTCAAGCGCCACTACGAGGCGGCCATGGACCGGTTCCTCGCGCGGGTCCACGGCGAGTGCCACGAGGCCGGGGCCTTTCACGTCCCGGTCACCCTGACTCGGCCCCCCTGCCAGGACGTGGCGGAGGCGGTGCGCCTGGTTTCCGGCGAGGCCGGGTCGCGGCGCGCGAGGCGTTGAACGGCGGGCGGCGATGGGCTTCGAGACCCCGGAAGTGCTGTTCGGGCTGGCTGCGGTCGCGATCCCGCCGATCATCCATTTTCTATTGAGGCGGCGCGCCCGTGTCGTCCCCCTTGACGCGGTCGCGGTCCTGGTCCTGTCCGAGGGGGTCGCGGCCGTGCGCCTGCGCTGGGCCCATCGCGCCCTGATCGCGGTCCGGATGCTCCTCGTGGCCCTCGCGGTGATCGTCTTCGCCAGACCGTTCGTGCTGCGTCCGGCCGAGCCCGGCCTGGCCGCCGAACACCCGATCTCCCTGGGTCTGATCCTGGACGATTCGCTCTCGATGCGAGCCGTCCGGGAGGGAAAGACCTCGTGGGAGCGGGCTCGGGAGCGGGCCGTGCGCATCCTCGAGGAGGTCCCGCCCGATTCCGAGGTCTTCGTGGCCCTGGCCGCGCGGCCGGCCGCGATCCACCCGGAGGGAGGTCCGGGATGGGATGCGCGGGCGGCGGCACGCTTCGTGGCCCGGCTCGGGGCGTCCCAGCGGTCGGGGGACCTGGCGGAGGCGACCCGCCTGGCTGTCGAGGCCGTGCACGCGAGCCCCCATCGTGACCGGCGAATCGTGGTCGTCTCGGACTTCGCAGGGCCGGCCCGCGCTGGGCTCCCTGACGACCTGGCGGGCCTGTCGTGGGTGCCAGTCGCCGTCTTGCCACCTGGGCCGGCGCGAAACGCGACCGTGGTGTCCGCTGCGGCGACCCCGGCCCCGGACGTGTCCTCGGGGCACGTCCGGGTGCGGGTCTCGATCCGCAATGAAGGCCCCGACCCCGTGGAGCCGGTCCTCACGGTGCACCTGGGTTTGCACGGCGCGGCTCGCAAGGTCGCGTGCGGCCCCGGGGCCACGTGCGAGCAGGAGTTCTTGCTGCTCGCGGACCCCGGCGTCCACTTCGGGGAGGCCCGCATCCCCCCCGACGACCTCCCCGACGACAATGTCCGATTCTTCGTGCTCGAGGCCCGGGATCGGAATTCGGTGCTTCTGGTCAACGGCGCGCCGCGGCGACGACCGGACCTCGACGAGCCGTTTTTCCTGGAGAGCGCGCTGCGATTGCGCGCCGACGACCATCCCGGGTTCTCGGTGCAGACGGTCGAGCCGGACCAGCTGTCCGCCCTGCACCTCTCGACCGCTGCGGTGGTCGGGCTGCTCAACGTGACCCGGCTCCCCGCCGGGCTCCAGGAGGCGCTCGCAAAGTTCGTGGAGACGGGGGGCGGGCTCCTGGTCACGGCCGGCGAGAACGCGCAGGGGGAATCGTGGGCGGCGGCGTTGGGGGGGGTGCTGCCAGGCCCGATCCGGGACGTGGTGGACCTCGGGGAGGGGGAGGGAGTCCGATGGGTCAACCGGGACCACCCGTTGGCCCCGGCTCCGGGTGCGGAAACGCTTCCGAGCGTGCGGGTCCGGCAGGTCGCCATCCTCGAACCAGGATGGCCGCCCGGGACTCGGGTCCTGGCCACGCTCTCGTCGGGGCTTCCGTTGCTTGTCGAGCGGCCAGTCGGGCAGGGGGTCGTGCTTGCGTGGTTGTCGTCGGCGGATCGCGACTGGACGGATTTCCCGTTGCGACCGGGGTACGCCCCGTTTTTCCGTGCCCTGTTCGCCTACCTGGCCGGGGCTTCCGGGGAACAGTCGAGGTCCTCGCTCACGGTTGGCGAGCCCCGGTTCGTGGAGGTTTCGGATTCCCCCGTGACCGTCGTGCCGCCGGCAGGGCGGGAGGTCCGTTTCGACCGCAGCGGCGAGTTCTCGGCCACGGACACCCCAGGCGTCTATCGGATCGAGGCCATCGAGGGTGGCGAGCGCCGCATCCGAGACGTGTTCGTGGTGAACGTGGACCCGTCGGAGGGGGTGTTCGAGGGCACGCCGCCGGTCTTTCCAGCACCAGAAGGCCACGAAACCGCCGGGACCACTGCGTCCGACTCGCGCGCGGAACGCCCGCTCCGCAAGGTTCCCGTGGCCACCTACCTTGTCGGGCTGCTCCTCGGGCTGTTCCTGCTAGAGGCCTGGCTGCGGGCCGAGGCGTGAGCGGATCGCGTCGCGCCGTTGCACCAAGCAAGGCCTGCTGTTATCTTGCCGGGCGGGGGTCTCGAGTCGAGGCGCGATGGACTTCCTGTATTTCGCGGTGTTCCTGGGCGGGTTGATCTTCTTCCACGAACTGGGTCACTACCTCGTGGCCCGGATGGTCGGGGTCACGGTGGTCCGATTCTCGATCGGGTTCGGTCCCCGCATCCTCGGGTTTCGCCGGGGCGACACGGACTATTGCCTGTCCGCGTTTCCACTCGGGGGGTACGTGAAGTTCCTCGGGGACGACCCGGACGACCCCCCCCGGCCCGAGGACGCCAGGCGCGGCTTCTTGACGACGTCCCTGTGGCGCAAGGTCCTGATCGTGATCGCGGGACCTTGCTTCAACCTGGTGCTGCCGTTCTTGATCTTTTTCCCGATGTACGCGGGGGAGACGACGCTGCCGCCCGCGGTGCTCGGGAACATGGACCGGTCCGGACCGGCCTGGCGGGCGGGCTTGCGGCCTGGGGACCGCGTGCTCGCCATCGAGGGAGAACCGATCCGATACTGGTGGGAACTCCTCGATCGAGTATCGCGCTCCCCCGGCACCCCGCTGCGCTTCGAGGTCGATCGGGCCAGCGAGCGACTGACGTTCGCCGTGGTCCCGAAGGCAGTCGAGTTGGCCTCGTTCCGCGAGATCGGACTCGTCGAGACCGTGGGCCGGATCGAGGTGGTCCCCGAGCGCTCGCGCCCGGTGGTCGTGGTGGACCCTGGGTCCCCGGCCTGGCGGGCGGGGTTGCGGGACTACGACGTGATCCTGAGCGTGGCGGGGAAGGAACCCATCTCCTGGGACGACGTGCAGGGCGCCATCGCGAAGGCGCGCGAGCGCCCCATCCCTTTGGTGGTGGCGGCGACGCGCGAGGATTCGAGCGACCTGGGGCCCCCGCGCGGGCTTGTCCTCGGGCCGCTCGGTCCGGACGAGGGCCCGGGGGTCCGGGACGCGGAGGCCGTCGTGGCGAGCGTGGAACCCGGAAGCCCGGCGGACCGGGCGGGCCTGAAGCCCGGGGACCGCCTTGTGGCGATGGACGGGGAGCCGGTGACGGACTGGGCCTTTTTCCTGTACACCCTGGCCCGGGACCCGGCGGCGTCGCATCGCCTGCGGGTCGAGCGGACCGGCGAGGCGGGGAACGGACCCGTCGAGGTCTTCGAGGTCTCTTTGGACCTGTCGAACCCGCGCCGGACACCCGGGTCGGCGTTGCCGAAGTACGAGCCGCTCGGGGCGCGCAACCGCCGCTCGCTGGTTGAGCCCGAGGAGGTCCCCAACGAATCGCGCCTGCGCTACGGCCTGCACCAGGCGGTGTCGAGGACCCACGAGGTCTTCCGGGTCACGGTCGCGGGGCTGTTGGGGCTCCTGACCGGGAGGGTGTCGGTCAAGGAACTGGGCGGGCCCATCATGATTTACGACATCGCTTCCCGGGCCGGGCAGCAGGGATGGGCGTCGTTCCTGGGGGCCCTCGCCTGGCTCTCGATGAGCCTCGGGGTCCTGAACCTTCTGCCGATCCCGGTCCTGGACGGCGGACACCTCGTCCTGTTCGGTGTGGAGGCGGTGCGCCGCAAACCGATCGGGCACCGGGCTCGCCAGGTCGTGGCGTACCTCGGGATCGCGTTCCTGGTGGTCCTGATGGCCGTGGTCTTCGCGAACGACATCGAGCGCAAGTGGGGAGCCCTGTCCGAGATCGGCCCGGGGGAGTGACGGTCATGATGGTCGGTCCGGAGGATTCCGCCAGGCAAGGTGCTGCGCACCTATCGAGAACAAGCAGAGGGCATCACGTAACCCTCGGGCCGCCCAGCGGGCGGCCCGCTGGAGCGCAGCGCGGCAGCGCGAGCGAAGCGGGGGTGGGGGGTGGCAGAGGCGCGCCGAAAGGCGCGACGAGCCAGGGGCGAGGGGCGGCAGCCCATCCCCGATTTTCGGAAGACCCGCGAGCGGTGCTGGCGTGCGACACCTCGACGCGCCTGGGGAGCGTGGCCCTCGTGGAGTCCGGGTGGGTGACCGCGGAGGTGGTCTTCGAGGGCACGACCCGGGACCACCATAGCCGCCGCGTCCTGGAGGAGGTCGCGCGCCTGCTGGACCGGCGGGGGCTTGCGGCCCGCGACGTGTCGCTGTTCGTGGCCTCCCTCGGACCGGGGGCGTTCACGGGGGTGCGGACCGCGCTCGCGACAATGAAGGGCCTGGCGTGGGCCACCGGGCGGCCGTTGGCCGGGGTGTGCAGCCTCCTGGCCCTGGCCTGGCCCCTGTTCGGGCGGGGCCTCCCGGTGCTCGCGGCCCTGGACGCGCGCAGGGGCGAGGTGTACGCGGCCCTCTACGGACCGGACGGGTCCTGCCTGCTGGAACCTCGCGTGGGTCCCGCGGAGGCCGTGGCCAGGGCGTGCCTGGACCAGGGCGAGGTCCTGGGCGTCGGAGAGGGGGTTCTGGTCTGTCGCGAGCGGTTCGAGGCTGTGCTCGGCGCCCGTCTGCCCGTGGCCGAGGCGCCGTTCCACGCGATCCGGGCGTCGGTCCTCGCCCATCTTGGGGCGAGGTCCTCGCCGATCCCGGTGGCCGAGGCGGAACCCCTGTACCTCCGCCGGCCCGAGGCAGAGGTGCGGCGGAGCGGGGTCGGGTGAGCGCCCGTTCGATTGCGGCCTCGCAGGCCAGGTGCTATCATCCACCTCAGTAATTGGCATGGAGGTCGCAATGCGTCGCGTTGCATGGCTTGCCGTGGCTGGTCTGGTTGGAGCGGCCTGTTCCGAGATCAAGGTCCCTCCGCCCCCTGGCGGCCTGGATGCCCTCCAGGACCGCGGAACGACGGAGGTGACGGA
>JBBIPO010000098.1:0-13631 GCA_037442805.1 Deltaproteobacteria bacterium | reverse complement strand
GTGGCGAGGGGGCGGCCGGCGTCGCGGGCGTACCCCGCGACCTCGCGGACCAGTTCCCAGGACCCCTGGGCCAAAACCCCCTTGCGCAGGAAGAGGTTGTCCTCGAGCCCAACCCGGACGTGACCCCCGCGCGCGATAGCCTCGCGCGCGAGCGGCAACTCGAAGCGGCCCACGCCGGCCACCATCCACGTCGAGCCCTCGGGGATGGTCGTCAGCAGGAACTCGAGACGGTCCGTCGTCCCGGTCATCCCGCCCGGCACCCCCAGGACGAAATCGAAGTGCAGCGGGGGCTCCAGCAAGCCACGTCGCACCAGGAGCATCGCGTTGTCCACGAACCCCGCGTCGAAGACCTCGACCTCCATGCGCACACCGTGCTCCTTTGCCTTTCGCGCGATGGCGTCGATCATCGGGAAGGTGTTCAGGAACACGTCGTCCCCGAAGTTCACCGACCCCGTGGTCAGGGTGCAGAACTCCGGGTCCAGGTCCAGGGGCTGCGTGCGCTCCTCCACGCTCATCCCCACGGCCCCCCCGGTCGAGACCTGGATGATCAGGTCCGGGGCGCGGGCCCGGATGGCCGCCATCGCCGCGCGGAAGACCTCGCGGTCCTGCGTGGGGCGCCCGTCCGGGTGCCGGACGTGCAGATGCACCACCCGCGCCCCCTCCTCGAAGCAGCGCGCGGCCTCCTCGGCCAGTTCCTCCGCCGTGTAGGGAACCGCGGGGTTCTGCTCCTTCGTGACTTCCGCACCGCAGATCGCGGCGGTGATGACGAGCGGCTCCGTCATGCGCGCCTCCGTTGCTTGTCGAGCGGCACCACGCACGTCCCGGAGGCCCGGCACACGAGGACCGGCGGGTCCAGGACCTCCGCGCGCGAGGGGTCGGCCGGGTCGCGGGAGGCCGCGATGACCTTGTGGGCCGTGAATTCCATCTTCCGCGATGTCCGCCCGACCAGCACGATCCGGCCCCGGGCCTCCACGTAGTCCCCCGCATACACCGGCGCCAGGAACTCGACCGCGTCGTACGCCCGGAACAGGCCTTCGTCCCCGTCGTGCCGGATCAGCAACTCGGTCGCCACGTCCCCGAACAGCCCGAGCATCCGCGCCCCGTCCACGAGGTCGCCCCCGTAGTGGGCGTCGTGCTGGCTCATCCGGACCCGGATCAGGACGTCGTCCATCCGGCCTCCTCCGGCATCACTCCCCGCGCGGACGCGCGACCGCGATCAGTGACAGCCCGTCCGGCAGCGGGATGCGCCGCTCCAGTGCCAGGGCTACGGGTGCCAGGAGCTCGTACACCCCGAGTTGTGCAGTGGGCAGGCGACGCCGCTTCAGGACGCGACTGTTCGCGAACCACCCGAGCAGGCCGAGGAGGTTGAACGGGAACAGGCGCTCGACCTCGAACCCCGCGTCCCCGAGCAGCGCCCGCAGTTGGTGCGCTTCGTATCTGCGGTGGTGGCCCAAGGCCTCGTCCATCGGGCCATACAGGCTCGCGTGGGCCGGGACCAACAGGACGAGCCGCCCCCGCGTCCCTTCCAGGACCATGCGCTTGTGCCGCAACGCCGACTCGTGGTCCTCGACGTGCTCGAGCACGTTCAGGCTCACCACCGTGTCGTACCCGCCCGCGACCAGGCGCTCCGGAGGCGGAGTCGCGATATCCCACGCTTCCGTGTCGAACCCGTCCCACCCCGCAAACTGCTCCCGCAGGCCCTTCAACAGGCCCTCGTGGACATCCGACGCGGTCACGTCCCCGTGCGCGAGCAGAAAGCGCGTGATGTTCCCGGTCCCGGCCCCGACCTCCAGGATGCGACGCCCCAGGTACGGGGCGATCGTGTCCGCCAGGTGCCGGTTGAAACGCTCGAGCGCCTGCATCTTGGTCAGGGTCTCCTCGAGCACCCCGTCCTTCACATAGTCACTATCGAACAGAGAATATTTGATGATGCAATACAGGGCCTCGACCCCGTCGCGCACCCCGATCTTCTTGCCCTCGGCGTACGACCGCCCGTGGTACGAGATGGGCACCTCGTACACCCGGTAGCGCATCTTCGCGACCTTGGCTGTGATCTCGGGCTCGATCCCGAAGCGCTCGGACTTCAGGTTCAAATCGCGCAGGACCTCGGCCCGGAAGACCTTGTAGCAGGTCTCCATGTCCGTCAGGTTCAGGTTCGTGAACATGTTGGACAGGAAGGTCAGGACCTGGTTGCCGAGCGAGTGCCAGAACAGCAGGACCCGCCGCTCCTCGCCCGCGAAGCGCGAGCCATACACCACGTCCGCCTTGCCCTCCAGGATCGGGGCGATCAGGCGGGGGTACTCGGACGGGTCGTATTCCAGGTCCGCGTCCTGCACCATCACGATGTCCCCGGTCGCGGCCGCGAAGCCCGTGCGCACGGCCGCGCCCTTGCCGCGATTGCGCTCGTGATACAGGCAGCGCACCGTGGCCCCGGCCAGGCGCTCCTCGGGCACGCCCACCCCCGCGAACAGGGCCAGGCCCTCCCGCTCGATGCGTCGGACCACGTCCGTGGTCCCATCGCGGGAGGCGTCGTCCACCACGATCACCTCGCGCCGGAGGTCCCCGAGGTCCACCGCCAGCACGCGCGCCAGGATCGCGAGCAGGGTCCTGCGCTCGTTGTAAACGGGCACCACGATGGACAGGGTCATGAGCCCCCCTCACCGGACCCGGCGCCCGGCGGGTTCGGCCGCCGGGGCTTCTCCGGCCGCCCCGCGCCGCGCCTCGACATCTCGACCGGGAAGACCTCGCCCCGCCGCAGCGCCTCGACCAGGGCCCCCTGGTCTCTGGGCCGACCCGGAAGGGCCGTCGCCGCCCGTCCCACCGTGGCGGGAGCGGTCGCGGGGCCCGTGCCCCCGACCGGGGCCAGGTGCAGGCGCAGGGCCGCTTCCAGGGCCAGGCGGTTCGCCACCTCCGAGCGAGTCGCGTTCGCGACCTCGACCGCGTGCAACCCTTCCAGTTGAAAGATCGCGTCCGAAAAGGAAGTCCCGGCGCTCCGGTCGTAGGGGTGGACCGCCACGACCGCGGCGTCCGCGGTTCGTGCCAGGTCCAGCGCCGCATCGTAGGTCGTGATCGCCCGCCCGTGGGCCGCCTGCGCCATCTCATCGGGCCTCGCGGGGATCACGAGCAGTCGCCCTCGCCCCACCGGAAACACCGCCCCGACAAAGAGCGCGAAATCCCGACCCGCCAGGGCTGCGCGCGCATCGTCCTGCGGCGGCAGCGCGCCCTCGCCCACCAGGCAGGCCCCATCCAGCCCCGCCTCCGCGCACGCCCGCAACAGGCGCGCCCAGTCCTGGGCCACCCCCGCGGGCGGGGCCATCACGTGCAGGTCCACGAGCATCGCTCCCCTCCTACACCACCAGGTTCACCAGCCGGTTGCGAACCACCACGGCCTTGCGGATCACCCGGCCCTCCACGAAGCGCTTCACGTTCTCGTGCGCGAGGGCCCGCGCCTTCAGGTCTTCCTCGGGCGTGTCCAGCGGCACCACCAGGTTCCCGCGCACCCGCCCGTTCACCTGCAAGACCACCGTGACCTCGTCGTCCGTCACGAGGGCCGGGTCCCAGGCGGGCCATCGCGCGTGGGCCACGGACGGCTCGTGCCCGAGCCGCTCCCACGCCTCCTCCGCAAGGTGCGGCGCGAACGGCGCCAGCAGCAGGGTCAGGCCCTCCAGGACCTCGCGGTGCCGCGCCTCGACCTTGTACGCCTCGTTCACCAGCGTCATCATCTGGGCGATCGCCGTGTTGAAGCGCATCCGCTCGATGTCCTGCGTGACCTTGCGGATCGTCTTGTGCAGCGCGCGGCGCAGGTCCTCGGGCGCGGGGTCGTCCGTCACCGGTCCCTGAAGCAACCTCCACACCCGGTCCAGGAACCGCCGGACCCCCACGATCCCGCGCGTGCTCCAGGGCTTGACGGCCTCGAGCGGCCCCATGAACATCTCGTACACCCGCATCGCGTCCGCGCCGTGCTCCGCCACGACCCGGTCCGGGTTGATGACGTTGCCGCGCGACTTCGACATCTTCTGCCCGTCCTCGCCGAGGATGAGCCCCTGGTTGACGAGTTTCAGGAAGGGCTCCGGGGTCGAGACCACCCCGATGTCGTACAGGAACTTGTGCCAGAAGCGCGCGTACAGGAGGTGCAGGACCGCGTGCTCCGCCCCACCCACGTACAGGTCCACGGGCATCCAGCGCCGCTCCTTGTCGGGGTCCACCGGCGCGCGGTCGTTGTGCGGGTCGAGGTAGCGCAGGTAGTACCAGCACGACCCGGCCCACTGGGGCATCGTGTGCGTCTCGCGCCGTCCCACGACCTCCCCGGTCGCGGGGTCGCGCACCACGACCCAGTCCTCGATGGCCGCGAGCGGGGACTCGCCCGTGCCCGTGGGCTGGTAGGACTCGACCCGCGGCAGGCGGACGGGCAGATCGTCCTCCGACACCGGCACCACCGTCCCGTCCGGCCGGTGGATCAGCGGGAAGGGCTCCCCCCAGAACCGCTGGCGCGAGAAGACCCAGTCCCGCAGCCGGTATCGCACCGTGGCCCGCGCGAGGCCCCGAGCCTCGAGGTCGCGCACGATGGCCCGCTTCATCTCGGCCGTCGGCATCCCGTCGTAGGGCCCGGAGTTCACTGCCACCCCATCCGCCGGGTCCGCGGCCAGCAGTTCCCCGCGCGGCCTCCCGTCCGGCGACACGACCTCCACGATCGGCAGCCCGAAGCGCCGCGCGAACTCGAAGTCGCGCTGGTCGTGGGCCGGGACGGCCATGATCGCCCCGGTCCCGTACGTCATCAGGACGTAGTCCGCGACCCAGATCGGGATGCGCCGCCCGTTCACCGGGTTCACCGCGTAGCCCCCGGTGAAGACCCCGGTCTTTTCGCGCGACTCGTCGCTGCGCTCGAGGTCGCTACGGCGCCGGGCCGCCTCGACATACGCCTCGACCTCCGCGCGCCGGTCCGAGGTCGTCACGACCGGCACCAGGGGATGCTCGGGCGCCAGGACCATGAACGTGGCCCCGTACAGCGTGTCCGGCCGCGTCGTATAGACGCGCAGGACCTGGTCCGAGCCGTCCACCGCGAAGTCCACGTCCGCGCCCTCGGACCGCCCGATCCAGTTGCGCTGCATCTCCTTGATGTTCTCGGGCCAGTCCAGGAGGTCGAGGTCCTGCAAGAGCCGGTCCGCGTACGCCGTGATCCGCAACATCCACTGGCGCATGGGCCTCCGCTCCACCGGGAAGCCCCCGCGCTCCGAGCGCCCGTCCACGACCTCCTCGTCCGCGAGCACGCACCCGAGCGCCGGGCAGTAGTTCACCTCGACCTCGGCCTGGTACGCGAGCCCCCGCCGGAACATCTGCAAGAAGATCCACTGGGTCCAGCGGTAGTAGTCCGGGTCCGTGGTCGCGACCTCCCGGTCCCAGTCGTAGGCGAGGCCCAGCGACCGGATCTGCCGCTTGAAGGTCTCGATGTTGCGGCGGGTGGTGACCCCGGGGTGGATCCCCGTCTTCAGCGCGTGCTGCTCCGCGGGCAGGCCGAAGGCGTCCCACCCCATCGGGTGCAGCACGTTGTACCCGTTCATCCACTTGTAGCGGGCCACGATGTCCGTGGCCGTGTACCCCTCCGGGTGCCCGACATGCAGCCCCTCCCCGGACGGGTACGGGAACATGTCGAGGACATAGAACTTCGGCCGGTCCGAGTCGTCGTGCGCCCGAAAGGTCTTGTGGCGCTCCCAGTAGTCTTGCCACTTGCGTTCGATCGCGGTGAAATCGTAGGCTCGGGATTCGCCTTCCATGCCCGCCTCGTCGTGGACCCGCGCGGCCTTTTCGGCCGCGGCGACGGATTATAGCAGAGGAGGGGAATGCAGCGGGGGATGCGGGCGATCAGTCGTACACGCACTGGCCCTGGAAGCAGACCTGGCCGGGCGGGCAGATCGAGGGTCCCTCGTCCACGAGGCCATCGCAATCGTTGTCCTGACCGTCGCAGACCTCGGCCCCCGCCAGGCCATGGCCCTGGGCCTGGCAGACCGCCTCCAGGCCGTCCGCCGAGCAGACCTTCACGCCCTGGACCGAGCACTGGCCCTGGCCGACCACGCACGCGGCGCCCACGTCGAAGCCCTCGTCCACGAGGCCGTCGCAGTCGTCGTCACGGCCGTTGCAGACCTCGGGCACGGGCTTTGTCACCTGGCAGGCGCCCCACGCGCCCATCTGGCACACGCGCATGCCGCTTCCGCACGCGCTTTCGCACGCCTCGGTCAGGCCGTCGTCCACCACGCCGTCGCAATCGTTGTCCAGGCCGTCGCAGACCTCGGGGGACGGGTCCGGGGCCTTCGCGCTGCACACGACCCCGAGCCCGTCCGCCGCGCACACGAACCGCCCGACCGCCGTGCACGCCCCGGTCCCGTCGGTGCACGCCGACCCCACGTCGAAGTCCTCGTCCACCCGGCCGTCGCAGTCGTTGTCCGCCCCGTCGCAGACTTCGGGGTTCGGCTGGTCCACCACGCACTCGGACCACCCGGGCTCGTACACGGTCTTGATGATCGGAATGAGGACTGGGTCGTCGCCCTCGAACGACGGGTACTCACCCGTGATGTCGTCCTTGGTGTGCCCCCCGCCCTTCTTGAAGACGCGATACCCCGTGACGACCGTCTTCGCCACCACCTGGCACACGCGGAACCCCTTCCCGCATTCGGTCTCGCACGCCTCGGCCACGTCCTCGTCGGTCTCCCCGTCGCAGTCGTTGTCGAGCCCGTCGCACTCCTCGGGAACGCCCATCTGGGCCACGCTGTCTTGCAGGTGGGCGCCGTCACCCGGCCGCACCGGGAAGACCCCGGTCGGATGCGCCGGGTTGGGCCGGCCGCCCGCCTTCGCCATCTGCGACAGGAGCCCCGCGAACTCGGGCGCGTTCTCGGGCGCGAAGACCACGGTCGGGATGCCCATCGCCTTGAGGGCCTCGATCTCGGCCATCACGTCCCCGCCGCACTGGTCCTCGCCCGCGGCGAACAGGACCACCAGGCGGTCCTTGCCCCCGGCCGGATTGGCCTGGAACCACGCCCGCGCCGAGGCCAGGGCCCCCGCGACCGCGGCGTTGCCGCCCACCTGGATGTGCTCGAGCGTCGAGACGATCCACCCGTACGGCTCGCCCGGCTCGACCTGCACCGGGCCGACCCCGCACGAGGTCGGGCACACGCGCGGGTTGCCGTACTTGTCCGTGTTTCCATCGTAGGGGAACGTCAGGAGGCCGAAGTCAATGTCCTTCTTCAGATGGGGGAGGGACCGCTTCAGCGTGTCCTGGACGGCCTCGACCCGGGAGACCGGCTTGTTCCCCTGCGTGAACCCCGAGGGCTCGCCCATCCGCTCGCCGGTCTCGACCAGGAGGAGGACCTGGCCCCCCGCCGGGCTGCACGCGATCGCGGCGGATTGCTCCCCCACCACCGCGCCCTCGACCTGGCCCCCGCCCGAGGACCCGGCGCCGGCCTGCTCGCAGGCCACCGCGCCCGCGAGGACCAGCATCGCCACGCCCGACAACCACTTCCCATCGCGCCTCATCGGACACCTCCCGCCCGCTGGGGGCAGTGCGTTCCGAAGGGGAGTTCGGCCGGGCGGCCCGCAACCTTTAGCCCCGCGGTCCCGCAGCGGAGAACGCCGGAAGGATGGCCTGGAAAATCATGAGGTTTCCACGGGTTGACGCCCCGGCCTAAAGCCCGCGCGCCCTCGAACCGATGGTCCTGCTCGCAAGCCGATCCTTGCAGACGGCCGGCCCGCTACGATTCGGCGTGGTGCCGCCGGGGAGGTGCGAGATGACGCGAAGGCTTCTTTCGTATTGGATGGGATGCGCCGCGGTCGTCGCCGGGTGCGGCGGCGGGGGGGGCGGCTCGGCCCCGACGGGTCCGTCCCAGACGCCCGAGGAACCCCCCGAGGGGTGCCTCGCCTCGGTGTGGGTCCCCAGCGACTTCGACTTCGCGATGGTCCGGGAGGTCGAAGTCGAGGTCATGATCCGCGACATCGCCGGTCAGCCGAGGCCGGGTGTCCCCGTCTTCGTGACGGACGCCGTGTCGGACATGCCGGGGCTCCAGACCCGGCTCGGTGCCGGCGTGACCGGGGACGACGGGAGGCTCGTCCTGATCGTGGCGTTGCCCGCGGACCAGAGCGCGGTCCAGGTGGTCGGTTCGTTCATGGGAGGGCGGAACGTGGCCGTGATCCCGGTCCAGGACGGCCGCGCGACCATCGCCCTGGGAGGTCAGCAGCCATGAAGACCACAACCATCAAGATGCTGGGGGTCCTCGCCGTGGCGGGTGCGGGCCTGGGATTCACGCTGAACGAGGCCGGCACCGCGGTCCTGTGGCGCTTCCTGAAGGAGCCCTACAGCGCCAACTACGACAGCGCGGGCATCCCGAAGGTCTTCCACGAGCGCGTGGCCCCGAGCCAGGCCTTCCTGAACCGCGTCTCCGCGGCCCTGCCGGAGGGGCGCGACATCCGCAAGACCAACCCCCATCTGATCACGGACGACTTCGGGGCCAACGTGCACTTGACGAAGCCCGCGGACCTGTACGTGACCTTCCTGCACGAGGGGGCCGGGTACAAGAACGCCTTCGGGTTCTTCACCTTCCCGGACGACCAGGTCCCACAGACGAAGTTCGACGCGGACGAGACCGTCGTGTTCCCGAATTCCTCGTACTACAACAGCGGCGGGAGCAGCAAGGGCCTCAAGTCCGGGGACACGATCTTCCTCGGGCGGTTCGACGCGGGGACGAACGTCGGCTTCGTGGTCGTCGCGAACGGGTTCGACTCCAAGACCGGGGTGGTCACGAGGCCCACGGGCGGCCCCGCGGGCGGGGACTGGGTCTTCTACACGGTCAAGCACCTGAACCCGGAGGTCGGGGACGCGAGCCTCAAGGCCCACACGGTCCTCCTGCACGACGCCGAGACCCAGCAGGTGGTCCTGGGCATGGAGGACATCAAGCGCGACGTGTCCGGCTGCGACCACGACTTCAACGACATCGTGTTCACCGTGCGCTCCGTCCCGGCCGACGCCATCGCGGTCGAGGACCTCGCCCCGGTGCCGAAGCCGAAGGACGCGGACGGCGACGGGGTCCTGGACGACAACGATGACTTCCCGGACGACGCGACCAAGGCCTGGGAGATCCAGCACCCGGCCGCCACGCTCGCCTTCGAGGACTCGTGGCCCGCGCACGGCGATTACGATTACAACGATCTTGTGCTCGCGCACTCGTACTCGCGCATCCTGAACGCGGCGGGGAACGTGGTCGAGGTGACGGCCCGGTTCGAATTGCTCGCGGTTGGGACCGCGGAGCACCTGGGGTTCGCGCTCGGGTTGCCGGGCGTGTCCCCGTTGTCCGTGGCCCAGGCGACCCTGGCCGTGAACGGGGGCGCGGCGACCGCGATCGCGTCGGAGGCCAAGCAGCCGAGCGCGACCTTCGTCGTGTTCCAGGACGCGACCGCGCTGCTGCCCGCGATGAAGTGCGCCCACTTCAACACCGACGCGGGGTGCGACGCGGGCGCGGGGCCGTCCTTCGACCTCGTGATCCGGTTCAAGACCCCGCAGGCCCAGGCGAGCGTGGGGATGCCGCCCTTCGACCCCTACGTCTTCTTCAGCCAGGAACGGGGCCGCGAGGTGCACCTGCCGGACCACCCGCCGTCCGCGCTCGCGAACACCGCCCTGTTCCAGACGCTCGACGACGACTCGGTGGCCGGGAGCGGGCGCTGGTACAAGTCCTTCTGCAACCTGCCGTGGGGCCTGGACATCCCGGGCGCGTGGGCCTGGACCCGCGAGGGCCGCGACATCCTGGACGCCTACCCGGACTTCGGCCGCTGGAGCGCGTCGCTCGGGACCACGAACAAGGACTGGTACCGGGTGAACATCCAGCCGGACGGCGTCTGGACCCGCTAGGTCACCGCCCCTCCCCCCGCGAATCCGACCATCACCGCCTGGCCGCAGTTGCTGCGGATGGCCATCTCCTCCTCGGTCCCGATGCTGATGATCGTGTCGAAGCCGCGAGCGCGGAAGGCGGCCGCGAGGTCGTCGCAGGCGGACTCGCGGTCGGGGGCGAGGACCGTGCGCAGGCCCTCCCGTTCGGCGCGGACCGTGGGGTTGAGGGGCGTGACCTTGATGACGAAGCGCTCCGGGTCGAAGAGGGAGGCGATGCGATCCACGTCCACGGGCCAGCCCTGGGCGAGGGCGAAGTTGAGGACGACCCTGCGGTCCCCGGGGGCGAAGAACGCCTCGCCGTAGGCCGCGATCTCGGCCAGGGACCACCGCCGGATGGGCATGAGGCGGTCGCGCAGGGCGTCGTCCGTGGTGTTGATCGAGACCTGCAACTGGAACGCCCCGCCGGGGTAGAGGTCGCGCTTGAGCCGGGCGAGATCCTCGAAGAAGGCGGCCGCGCGGGCCGGGGCCACGGTGGTCACGCAGGCGATGAGTCCGGGCGCGTCGTAGCGGGTGCGCAGGAGGCGCAGGGCCCGCAGGGAATCGGGGTTCAGGGACGGCTCGCCCATCCGCGCGAACTGGACCTTGAACTTGCGCGCGGGGACCCGGCCGTCCGGGTGGCGCGCGAGGACCACGCGGTCCACCTGCCACAGGACCTCGTCCGCGGTCAGGTTGCCGCGATACCAGCGGCCGGTCTCGCACATCGCGCAGCCGACCGGGCAGCCGAACTGGGTCGAGACGATCACGACCCACTTCTCGTCGCGCGGGTAGCGGGGGTCGAGGGCGTCCACGAATTCGACCAGGCGGTGGGGGTCGGGAGGGTCCTGGGGTCGGGTCTTCCCGACCCGCATCTCGGCCACGTGCACGAGGGCCGCTCCGTCGCGGCCGGTCGTGCGCACGATGCGGGCGGTCACCGGACCGAGCGCCTCGGGGTCGCGTGGGGCCGTCCGCAGTCTCATCTCCATTGTCCGCTCTCCAGGAATCGGGCCGCGTCCATGGCCGCGGCCACCCCGTCGCCCACCGCGACCGCGGTCTGGCGCACGAGGCCCCGGCGGCAGTCCCCGGCGAGGTAGATCCCGGGCACGGGGGCGCGGCCCAGGAGGTCCACGTCGTCCACGGGGCCGATCCCCTCGGGGACGCAGGGCTCGCGACCCACGGCGACGATCGCGAAATCCGCCTCGCGATCGCGATCGCCATCGGGGCCGCGCGTCACCAGGACCGCGCGACCGTCCCGATCGCGCGCGGCCAGGACCACGGTCCCGGCGTGTACCGCGATCCCGCGGGCGGCGGCCCGCTCCACGAGGAGGGGCAGGGCCCTAGGCCGGGGCCCGCGCACCAGGACCTCGACGCGCCACCCCCTTTGCCAGAGATGGAGGGCCTGGTCAAGGGCGCAGTCGCCCCCGCCCACGACCAGGGCCGCCCCGGGCCGGAGGTCGCGGGGGACCTCGTCCACCCGGTACGCGAGGGCTCGACCCGCGAGGTCGGCCTCGCCCGGGACCCCGAGGCGCCGGGGTCGGGTCCCGGAGGCGACGACCACGGCCCGGGAGCGCCAGGAGCAGCCGTCCGGACCCCGCGCGACCCACGTGGAATCTTCGTACAAGAGCGCCGAGACCTCGCCCGGCTCGATGGCGACCCCCACGGCGCGGGCCTGGGCCTCGATGCGGGCCGCGAGGTCCTCGCCGCGGAGGCCACCGGGGAAGCCGGGGTAGTTCTCGACCCGGAGGGCGGCCCGCACGAGGCCGCCGGGGCGGTCACGCTCGATCACCTGCACGCGCAGGCCCATGCGATGGGCCTGGGTCGCGGCCGCGAGCCCCGCGGGGCCCCCGCCGACCACGAGGAGGTCGAGGGGGGCGTCGGGGGGGGACTTCCGCGAACCGGAGTTCGCGGAGCCGCCGCGAACTGGAGTTCGCGGCTCCGGGGCGCGTGCTGTGGGACGTCCCTGGAGGGTGGCCACGATGTCGGCCGAGAGGACCACGCGGGCCAGGCCGTGGGCGAGGCCGCGCAAGGCCCCAAGGTGCAGGTCCAGGTCCGGGGCGGCGGTCGCGTCCGCGACGACCACGGGTCGAAAGCCGAGCGCGAAGGCATGGCGGGCCGTGGTCTCGACGCAGAGATGGGTCTGGACCCCGCACAGGACCACCGTGTCCGCGTCGCGCGCGCGCAAGAGGTCCGCAAGCCCCGTCCCCTGGAAGGCGGAATACGTGGCCTTGACGAGGACCGGCTCCCCGAGGACCGCGATGTCGGGCGACAGGGCCCCCCAGGGGTCGTCCCGGTGCAGCCGGCGTCCCCACCAGTCCTCCATCGCGCGCCCGGGCTCGCCCTCCGGGTCCGCGTGGCGGGTGAAGACGACCGGCCTGCCCGCGGCGCGGAACGCCCCGACGAGGTCCAGGACCGCCGGGACCACCGCCGGGGCCGCGGGCAGGAAGGCCGGGGCATCCGGGGCCAGGAAATATCGCTGCAGGTCGAGGACGAGGAGGGCGGCCCGACCCAGGGGGCCGGGACCGGGATGGCGCAGGTGCGGGGCGAGGACCTGCATCCACGCGGCGGCATCCGCGGCGAGGGTCCGGGGCGTCGTGTAGGCGACCTTCCGGGTCATGCGGTGTGCAACTCGATCACGTCCCGGTCCTGCACGAGGTCCGTGCGCCCGAGGCGCTGGCCGTCGAACCGACCTCCGCCCCAGGCGCGGGCGAAGGCGAAGCGCTCCGCGAACTCCCGGTGAACCTTCTCGGCGAAGTCGAGGACGGTGGCCCCGATCGGGAGCAGAAACGGGGCGCTGAAGTCCGCCTCCTTGCCGGGGCGCTTGGAATAGACCCGCACGACCCCGAACAGGTCGAAGACGGCCCGGCGGAACCGGTCCAGGGAGGCCGGGTCCTCGATGGAGACGGCCAGGAAGTCCAACCGGTCACCCAGGACCTCCCGGAGCAGTTCCGTGGCGGCCTCGGCGTCCGGGTGGTCCGCCTTGGTCCCGACGAGCAGGGCCGGGAGGCGGCGCGGGGTGCCCTGCTTCGAGGATCGGGTCACGACCTCGCGGACCAGGACCACGCGCTGGGCCTCCAACGCCTCGATCACCTCCCCCGGCTGGTCCAGGCAGTCCGGGCTCGCGAGGTCCACGATCAGGACCGCGGCGTCCGCGTTGCGGATCAGGGGGGGGAGGAAGGGGTCGAAGAAGTCCTTCGTGATCGAAGGGGTGTCCACCAGCTGGAACGAGACGTCCTCGAAGGTCATCATCCCGGGTGCGGGCCGGCGCGTGGCGAAGGGGTAGTCCGTGACCTCGACCTCGGCCTTGGTCAGGGCGCGCAGCAGGGCGCTCTTGCCGGAGTTCGGGGCTCCGACCACGACCACCTGGCCGGCCCCCTCGGGGCGGATCACATACTCGGACCCACGCCGCGCGGGGCCGCCCTTCTTGTCGTCGCCCCGTCGCAGTTTCGCGAGTTTCGCCTTGAGGTCCGCGTAGATCTTCTCGGTCCCCTTGTGCTTGGGGAGGAGGGCGATCATCTCCTCGAGGGCTGCAACCTTCTCCTCCGGCGTGCGGGCCGCTCGATACCGCTTCTCGGCCTCGAGGTAATCCGGGGTCAGGTTCGCGGGCATGCCGCCTCCAGTCGGGCTGGCGACGCTGGATTGTAGCCTGGTCGTGAGACGGAAGGTAGGGGCCGACGGAGAGAGCAATCCGCGCTGTAAGCGCGGATTGCGACCCGGCCGCAGCAGGGGCCCC
>JBBIPO010000097.1:0-13754 GCA_037442805.1 Deltaproteobacteria bacterium | reverse complement strand
GGCTGTCCCACTGGGACAGCCTCCCGGAGCGCTTCGCGCTGGGAGCCGGGGCCCCAGTTGCGGGCGCGTCGCAATCCGCGTCTACAGCGCGGATTGCTCCGGGATGCGTTCAATGCGGGCGCCGAGCGCGCGCAACTTGTCGTCCACCCGCTCGTACCCGCGGTCGATCTGCTCGACGTTGTGCATGACGGAGCGGCCCGAGGCCGCCAGGCACGCGATCAGAAGGGCCATGCCCGCGCGGATGTCCGGGCTGCGCAGGGCGCTCCCGACCAGGCGCGACGGCCCGGCCACGACCACCCGGTGCGGGTCGCACAGGATGATGGACGCCCCCATGCCGATCAGTGAGTCCACGAAGAACATTCTGCCTTCATACATCTTCTCGAAGAACAGAATCGTCCCCGTGGCCTGGGTCGCGACCACGATCGCAATGCTCATCAGGTCGGTCGGGAACTGGGGCCAGGGCGCGTCGTCAATCTGGGGGATGGCCCCGTGCAGGTCGGACCGGACGCGCAGGGACTGACCTCCCGGAACGAAGCAGTCCTCGCCCGAAAACACCATCTCGACTCCGAGTTTGTCGAACACCGCGCGGATCTTGCGCAGGTCGCGGGCCGGGGCCTGGTGGATCACGAGCCCGTCCCCGATCACGGCCCCGAGTCCGATGAACGAGCCGACCTCCAGGTAGTCCGGACCGACCCGATGGGTGGTGCCCCGCAGGCGTTCCACGCCCTGCACCGTGAGGGTGTTCGTCCCGATGCCCTCGATGGACGCGCCCATGGCTTGCAGCATCCGGCAGAGGCCTTGGACGTGCGGCTCACAGGCGGCGTTCTCGATCACCGTGGTCCCGCGGGCGAGCACGGCGGCCATCAGGGCGTTCTCGGTCGCGGTCACGCTGGCCTCGTCGAGAAACATCTCGCATCCGGTCAGGGCGGGAGCGCGCAGCCGGTAGGACTCGCCGACCTCGAGGGAGGCCCCGAGCGCCTCCAGGGCCGCGAAGTGCGTGTCCAGTTTGCGCCGGCCGATCACATCTCCGCCGGGCGGCGGCAGCGTGACCTCGCCCATCCGGCCCAGCATCGCCCCCGCGAACAGGACCGAGGCGCGCACGTGCCCGCACAGGGTTCGGTTCAGCGCGGTCTTGCAGACCTCGGCCGCGCGCACGCGCAGGCGATTCGCGCCTTCCCATCGAAGGGAGACGCCGAGGTCTTGCAAGATGTCGCACATCACGAGCACGTCGCGGATGCGCGGGACGTTGTCCAGGACCACCTCCTCGTCGGTCAGGAGGCAGGCCGCGAGGGCCGGCAAGGCCTCGTTCTTGTTCCCGGAGGGCGTCACCTCCCCCGCGACGCGGTGGTTTCCCTCGATGACGAAGCGGGCCATGACATCCCCTCAGCCAGGCGCCTCTACCTTATCACCCCTTCCCGGTCGAAGGTCCCACCGGAGGCGCGCAGCCGGACCACGCCGGCGCGCTCGAAATCCGGGGCTGCGGTCGCGGTCAGGAAGGACTGCCCCGGGTACGAGGCCAGCCAGGACACGAGCCGGCCCTGGCGCTCCGGGTCGAGGTCGGACAGGGCGTCGTCCAGGACCAGGACCGGAGATTCGCCCCGGTCCGCCGCGAACAGGATGGTCTCCGCTGCCTTCCAGGCGAGCATCAGGACCTTGCGCTGCCCCCGGCTGACGTGGCCGCGCGCGGGTAGGCCCAGCAAGTGCACCTCCAGGTCGTCCGTGTGGGGACCGACCGTGCTGTGCCCGGCGGCGAGGTCCCGTGGCCGGTGCCGGCGAAGGGCCTCGCGCAGGGTCGCCCGTGCATCCGCTCCGCCCCTGGGGAGCCACCTCGACGCGTACTGCGCCCTGACCTCGAGGTCCAGACCCGACAGGTCCCGGAGCGTCCCTGCAAGGACCGGGAACAACCGGTCCAGGACCTCGACCCTCGCCCGGGCGATCTGGGCCCCGGCGTCGGCCAGGGCCTCCTCGCACGCCTCGATCACGTCCAGGTCCGGCGGCGCCTCCGAGGCCTGGCGGAGCAGGGCGTTGCGCTCCCGCACGAGCCGCTGGTAGCGGCTCAGCGTCGCCGAACGCGAAGGGTCGAGCAGGACCAGTGCCCGGTCGAGGAGCATCCGTCGCCCTTCCGGACCGCCTTCGAGGATCGCGGGGTCATCGGGGCTCAGGAAGACCACCGTCAGGCACTGGAGGCACTCGCGGGCCGAGCGCGCCGGGTGCCCGTCCACCCTCGCCCTCCGGAACCCGGGCCCGACCTCCACCGCGACCTCGTGCCGGCCGCCAGCGGACTCGGACTCGGCCCTCAGGACCGCCCGGCTCTCGTCCCGGGCCACGACGTCGGAGGAGCGACTCGTACGGAACGACCGGAGCCACGACAGGAAGGCCACGGCCTCGACGAGGTTCGTCTTGCCCTGGCCGTTCGGCCCGACCACGAGGTTCAACGACGGACCGGGGGATACGTGGACCCTGGCGATGTTTCGAAAGCCGGCGACATCGAGCGAGACGAGGCGCAACGTCAGGACCGGATGGGCATGACGAGTTGAAGGACGCCCTCATCCGCCGGGGACGTGAAGGAGGCCGCGGACCCGAGGTCCTTGACCGACAATGTCACCGTGTCCCCGGGCAAGGCGGCCAACGCCTCCAGCAGATAGCGGTGATTGAAGGCGATCTCGAGGGGTTCGCCGTCGTAGTCCACGTCCACCTCATCGAGGGCGTCGCCCCGGGACGCATCCTGGGCGAACGTCTGGAGGCTCCCTGGCTTCAGGGACAGGCGGACCAGCGGCCCCTTGTCACCGGTGAGTATGACGCTGGCCCGCTGCACGGCCCGGATGAAGTCGAGCCTCGACACCGAGACGACCCACCGGAACGTCGTCGGCAGGACCCGGACGTAGTCGGGGTATTCAAGTTCGATCTGGTTGACCAGGAGATAACCCGACGGGATCTCGAACGCAACGGCGTTGCGCTGGAACCCGACCACCACGTCCCCTTCCTCGTTCGCGAGGAAGCGGTGCAACTCCTGGACGCCTCGCCGGTGGAGGATCACCCCGAACGGCTTCGCGACCGCGCCCGACAGCGCCATCCGCCGGACGAGGCGCGCCAGCCGGTGACCGTCCGTGGCCACCATCTCCACCTGAACCTCGTCGCCCGCGGGCTGGACCTTCATGAAGACGCCGTTCAGGTTCGGTCGCCCCTCGTCCGTCGAGACCGCGAACCCGACACGGTCCACCATCTCGGTCAGGTGCGAGACCGGGAACCGGATCGAATCCGTGACCCTGGGGACCTTGCGTTCCGGGAGGTTCTGGGGGCTCATGCCCGGGATCTTGTAGTCGGTCCGCCCGCCGGTGAGCCGGGCCCAGTCGTTGTCGAGCGACTGGAGGACGACCGGCGCTTCGGGGAGCATCCGGGCCGCGTCGAAGAGGGATCGCGCGGACAGGGCCAGGTCGCCCGGCTGGGTCACCTCCGCGGGGAAGGTAAGCGACACGGTCACCTCGTAACACTGGGCGGTCAGGCGCACCGTGTTCGAGTCCTCGGACTTCAGGAGGACATGGGCCAGCGCGCTGGTCAGGTTCTTCTGGTCGGGAACACCCTGGGCCTTGGCCAGGGCCGTCGTGAAATCCTTTTTCGCTGCGGTGAATTCCATGGCTTCCATCCCGTCAAGGTCCCGTCGGGGCCGATACTAGCCGCAACCCGAGAGCCCCGTCAACCGGAGATCGTCCTCCCAAATCGTCGGGTACCACGCGGCGTTTCGACCCGCTTCGTGGGCGTGGGCGTGGGCGAAATCGGTGCGTCGGGTCACCCACCGAGTGACGCGGTGCGAGACGGACGCGAATCGTCTCCACCGACTCCTGCGCCCACGGTGACGAGAATGCGGCGGCGATGACCTGACGACCAAGGGTCCTCGGACGGCGCCCCTCGGGCACCACGTCAATACGGGAAGAACGCCTTCTCGCGCCCGACCGTGGTCTCGGCGCCGTGGCCGCATACGAGGCGGGTGTCGTCGGGCAGGGTGAAGACCTTGTGACGGATCGAGGTGATCAGGGTATCGAAGTCGCCGCCCCACAGGTCGGTGCGCCCGATGCCGTCGCGGAAGATGGTGTCCCCGCAGATCAGAGTGGGCGGGGAGGTCCGGATCAGGAGCCCGATCCCGCCGGGGGTGTGGCCCGGGAGATGCAGGACCTCGGCCTCCAGGGAGCCGATCGGGACGCGGTCGCCCTCTTTCAGCCACTGGCCGGGTTCCACGAGGGGATCGGGCCGAAAGGCCTCGGCCGCGGCGGGCCCGAGCAGGGCCGCGACCTGCCTGGGGAGGTTGCGGTACAGCGGCAGGTCCGCCGGGTGGATGGCCACGGGCACCCCGTACCGGGAGGCCAGGGCCGAGGCCTCCAGGCAGTGGTCCAGGTGTCCGTGAGTCAGGACGATCAGCGTGGGGTTCAGTCGGAAGGCCGCGATCCGCTCCGCGATCACCTCCCCGTCACCCCCCGGGTCCACGATGACCCCCTGACCGTCCTCGTCCCCGACGAGGAGGCAATTCGTGGCAAAGGGGCCGACGGGGACTCGATGGAGTTTCATCGGGGTGAATCGTCCTTCGGCATTTCACGGCGGCCGGACCGCCCCATGCGGGCCGGCACGGGGTATGATTCGGTTCGCGCGGGTAGGTTGTCAATGTCGGGGGTGGCGATGGCCTGGAAAGTCGCGGTCGTCCTGGTCCTGACGGGTCTGCCCGGGACCGCCCGGGCGGACCGGGGTGACGTGCGCCGGGCGGTCCCGGCGCCGGGGCCTCGCGTCACCGGGCTTGCCTGGGACGGGGAGGTCCTGTGGGTCGCGGACCACCAGGCGGAGCGCCTGTGGGCGGTGGACCCGCCGTCGGGCCGGGTGGTCCGGGACCTTCCGGCCCCGTCGCGCCGGACCACGGGACTGGCCTGGGACGGGCGATTCCTGTGGACCGTGGACGGGACCGAGCGCGTAGCGTACCGGGTGGACCGGGCGACAGGCCGGTGCGACCACCGCGTGGAGGTCGAGGCCCAGCGACCCCGAGGGCTCGCGTGGCGCGACGGGCACCTGGTCGTGGGGGATGACTGGAAGGACGCGCTGCACGAGGTGGACCCGGAGGACGGCACCAGTCTTCGCGCGTTCGCGGCCCCGTCCACCGGCGTGGCGGGGCTCGCGTTCTTGGGCGACGCGCTGTACGTCGCGGACCGTCAGGACGACGCCATCTACGCCGTGGACTTCGCGACCGGGAGGGTTCTGTTCTGGGTCCCGTCCCCGGGTCCGCACCCGACGGGGATGGCCAGCGTGGGCCCGGACCTCGTGGTCGCGGACTACCAGACCGACGACCTGTCGTTCGTCGACATGGCGCTCGGAACCCGGCCGTACCGCGTGTTTCGGGAGCGCGAGGTGGAGGTCGAGTTCACGTGGTCCCTGCGCAATGGAGGGCCGGACCCCGTGGACCGCGCGGAGGTCGTGATCGCGGTTCCGCGGACCCAGGCGTTCCAGGAGGTCCACGGCGCCGTCGTCTTCGACCCAGCCCCGGCCGAGACGCGCGTAGAGGAGGGAGGGCAAGAGGTCGCCCGCTTCGTCTTCGACGACGTGGAGGCGGGCCGGACCGTCCGGGTGACGGCTCGCGCGCGGGTCACGCTGCGCGCCATCCGCTTCGTGTTCTTGCCGTCCGAGGTCGGGGCGCGCCGGGAGATCCCGGCGGAGGTGGCCCGGGTGTTCACGCGGGACGGCTCCAAACTGTGGCTTGCGCACCCGCGCATCCGCGAGGTCGCCGCGGACCTGGCCACGCGCAGTCCGGACCTGGCGTCGCTCGTCCGGAACACGTACGAGTATGTGGTGGACCACATGACCTATGACCTGGTCGGCGGGTGGAACACGGCGCCGCTCGTCTTGGAGCGCGGAACGGGTTCCTGTTCGGAGTACTCGATGCTCCTGATGGCCCTCCTGCGGGCCAACGGGGTGCCCACGCGGTTCGCGGGGTCCCTGGTGGTCCGCGGGGACGACGCCTCGTGGGACGACGTGTTCCATCGCTGGGTGGAGGTCTATCTGCCGCGGGTCGGGTGGGTCCCCCTCGACGCGAACAAGGGTGACCAGGAGCGCCCGGCCCAGCGGGCGGCCGGGTTCGGGGAACTCGACAACCGCTACCTCGTCACCACCCAGACGCCGGGGGACACCGGGTCGCTGGGCTGGACCTACGTCCATCGCTCACAATACGACTGCCGGGGACAGTGCAAGGTCGTGGAGGACGCGGTCGCGGAGTGGTCGCCGGCCGCGCCGCCTCGGTAATCCCTACTTCTTGCGCTTCTTCTTCGCCGGCCTCGCCGGGGGCGACGGGCTCGGCTGGTCCGCCGACGGCGAGCGGCCGAGGATCTCGTCCACGGGGTTGGCCGCGTCGGGGCTCGCGGGCGGTTCCGCGGCCTCGTGGACGATGGGGTTGATCCCGGGACCCGTCCTTCGGGCCTTCTCCCACTCGGCGCGCACGGCCTCATCGGCCGCTCTCAGGACCCAGCGCACCAGGACGCACTGGTAGAGGCGTGTGCGGTCCTCCACGGACACACCCAGAAGCCCTTGCTCCCATCGAGCACTGCGCACCCCCGAACGGGACTTGGCGTCCTGGTGCTCGACGTGCGCCGGCGAGCCATAGACGCGGGAGAGGTCCTCGACGAGGCTGGCCATCGGCCGGTCCACCCCCGTCCGGATGAGTTTGTAGAACACGTCTTTCGTGAAAAAGAGATAATAGTGGTCCTTCCCCTCCTGGACATGGAGCATGGATTCACCGGTCCCGTGGGCGAACTCTCCCCGCACGACCGAGACGTCCCACCCGGTCTGCTGCCCGGTGAACTCCACGTAGTCAGAACCGATGTCGGCGACCTCCGCGTCCCTGGCTCGCTTGAGCCGGTCCTGCGCCGCCACGTCGCGCGTCTCGCGAATCTGGACTTCGTAGCGCTGGCGGACGCGCTCGCGAAGGAAGGTGACGACCCGGTCGCGGTTCACGCCGAACTCGAGGCCGCTCCAGGACGGGTCGAACCGGCCCGGGGCCAGGGGCTCGGCCCGGGCCGAAGCCGTGACGAAAACCCCGGCGATCAGGCCCAGGAATGTCGCACGCATGACCACAAGCCTCCCTCGCGGCGGGAGCGAGGTGGTCTTTCCACCACGACCGGCTCCCGACCTCCGCGAACTCCGAACTACACAATGATTCTATTCGCCCCGCGTCGGAAAAGACAAGAGGCTTTCGTCCGACCCAGGGTCTCTACCCCTGGCCGCTTCCGGCCTGGTCGCAGGCGACGTGGGTCAGCAGGACCAGCAGGAACAGGACCGCCGCGGGCCAGGCGACGAGCCATGGCGCCTCCGCGAGGCGCGGCGCGCCCTCGGCGATCAGGGTCCCGAGCGAGGCGCGGGGCGCCTGGACGCCGAGGCCCAGAAACGACAGAAACGCCTCCTCCTTGATGGAGGCGGGGACGAGGAGCACCGTCCACGTCAGGATGGGTCCGCGGGCATTGGGGAGGATGTGGGTTGCGCACAGGCGGAGGGACCCGCACCCCATCGAGCGGGCCGCGAGGACGTAGGGAGCCTGGCGGAGCGAGACGACTAGGTGATAAACCGTGCGAGCCATCCCGAGCCACTGAACACATACGATGGCCAGCAAAAGGTTCATCAGCGACGGTCCGACCAGAGAGATCAACAGGATGACCACGAACAGAAACGGCAGTCCGTAGAGGACATCCACGACGCGCAACAGCACGGTGGCCACCAAAGCCCCGGCCATCCCGGCCATTGCCCCGTACGCGACCCCGATCCCGGCGGCCGCCACGGCCGCGGTCACTCCCACGAGCACGGACAACCGCAGCCCCTCGAGCAGCCGCGCCAGGGCGTCCCGGCCCAGGGCGTCCGACCCCAGGAGGTGCGGCCGGATCCTGGGCGCGCCCAGGAACTCGGCCCGCGTGACCAGACCATCGCCGTCCGCGTCCATCGAGGCGAGGGATGCCGGCGTCAGGCGCAAAAATCGCGATGCCTCGATCAACCCCGGGACCGGGCAGGCATCCGGTCCGCAGGCCTCCAGGATCGGTTGCGTCCACTCCGGCCAGGCCGCGAGCGCCGAGCGGACCTCGGAGGTCGAGACGACGCCCTGTGGGCCGCCGGACGCCCGGGCCATGACCATCGAGAGGGCGCGGAACGCCGCCGCGGTCCTCGCGAGGATCGGGACTTCCCGCGCCCCGCCCCCTGGCACCGCGATCCCCTCGCCCGCCCCGGGAGGCGCGCCGGCGGTCAAGAGATCGAATGCCCTCGGGTCCCCGTCCAGGACCTGGCGGTGGTCCGGGACGTCCCGGAACCCGGGCGGCGCGTATGGAAAGGCCGTGTGGATCTCGTCGGCCGAGAAACCGACGACCCAGGAGGCCACCTCCGGGCCCGCCGTGGCCGTCAGGAGCAGGAGCCCGATCCCGGCGAAGGCCATCTTGCGTGCCCTCGGGACCCGTGTCATGGCCACCACTCCCCAGGCCGGGCTTGTGGGGGTCGGATGCCCTCCCCGGGCCTCGCCGCGCGGAGGCGGGGGTCCAGCACGGGGTGCAGGAGGGCCGCCAGGCTGGTCAGGAACACCAGGAGGGCGCTGTACACCAGGACCACCCCCATCACGAGCGGGTAGTCCCGGTTCAGGGCGGCCCCCACCAGGTGGCGCGAGACCCCGGGCAGATTGAAAACGCGCTCCACGACGAGGGATCCCGACAGAAGCCCGGCCACGACCGGAGGCAGGTAACCGAGCATCGGGATCGCGGCGTGGCGCAAGGCGTGGACGCCCGCCAGCCGCCAGGGGGACAGGCCCCGGGCCCGCAGGTGGAGGGCCGTAGTGCCGTGCAGGAATCCCGCGGCGCCGGCCCGCGTCATGCGCTGGATCACCCCGGCCACGATCACGCCGAGCGTCGCGGCGGGAAGGACCAGGTCGGACGGCCGTTCGAGCCCCCCAGGTGCAAAGACCGGAAACCGGACCGCGAACAGGTACAGCAGGAACGGACCGAGCACGATCGCCGGGAGGCTGACCTGGGCGGTCGAGACCGCAGTCAGGAGGCGGTCGGTCCACGTCCCCTCGCGGGCGGCGGCCAGCAGTCCCGCGGGCACGCCGAGCAGCACCGCGACGAGCAGGGCCATCCCCCCGAGCGCGGCTGAGATGGAAACAGCCCGCGCGAGCGTCTCGCGCACCGTGCGCTCACCCCGGCTACCGTAGGTGACGCCTAGGTCCAGTGTCGCGATCGCGGCCATGGCACGCCCGTAGCGCACCCACGACGACGGCCTCACCGCCAGCAGGACCTCCCCGACTCGCACCTCCGAGCCCGGGCGCACCAGGACCAGCGAGACCTCGCCTGCGCGGGCGACCACAGCGCGGCACACCGCGGGGCCCCGGATACGGGCGGCCTCTCCTCCGGACCACAGTCGCGCGCCCTCGCCCGCGATCGCCTCGACCACGCCGTCGCACGGGGCCCGCGCCAGGTCCGCGAGCCCGAGGTTCGCGAGGTTCGCGGCCTCGATCAGCGGGTCGAGGCGCCGCTCGCCGGACCCGGGTCCGCCTGGCGCCGATTCCATCAGGAAGAAGGTCCCCGTGGCGATGGCCCACAGGGTCAGGACCATCGCCAGGAGCGTCCGCGCGGCGTGGCGAAGCATGAGGGGATGGTATCCCGGGGGCGGGGGTCCGGGGTCCGGCATCCGGGGTCGGGGGTCTCGGGTCCGGCAGGAACGGTGTGGTGGTCACGGTCACCGTCACGGACACGGGGATGGTCGCGGAGTTCGGGGTCCGGCCATCAGCGAGGAACGCGGCCGCGCGGGAAGCGCCGTCTGTTCAGCGCAGGCGCCCTTCCGGCCGTCATCGTCAGCCCCTGGTCGTCCCAGCAAACCGTGATACCGCGGGGCAGGTGGAGGACCGCGCCTTTTGACGGGGACGACGAGGCGATCCTCAGGACGGCCCGTACGTGAGGGCGCGAGAGTCCAAGCGGGGCACCCGTCACGTCGTGGAACGCATGGGCCACGAGATAGGGCCGCAACGTGGGTTCCGTCTCGAGCCAGGTCGCGGCAGGGATCCGGCACTCCTCGGGTCCCGCGTGCACGACGCCTCCCGCCAGCATGCGCCCGATCCAGTCCCTCAACTCCCTCGCGTCGTCCGCGAGGTCCGACAACGCGAACTCGACTCGCGGATTCAGTCGGCGCAGGACCGGGAGGATCCGGGTCCGCACGCGATTTCGCAGGAAGCGCGGGTCGCGGTTCGAGGGGTCCTCGCGAAACGCAAGACGCCGGTTCCGGGCGAATCGCCGCACCTCGTCGCGGGTCGCGCACAGGAGGGGGCGGATGAATCCGTCGCCCCGGGCGGGCTCGACCCCGGTCAGCCCCAGAGGCCCCGTGCCGCGAATCAGCCTCATGAGGACGGTCTCGGCCTGGTCCGTCGCGGTGTGCGCGGTCGCGACCGCGGCGGCTCTCACCTCGCGCGCCATGTCGGCCAGCAAGGCGTATCGGGCGTCCCTCGCCGCCTCCTCGATGGTCCACCCGCGCTCCCGGGCCCGGGCGCGCACGTCCGCGTTCCGGATCACGGCCTGAAGCCCCAGCGAACGGGCGTGGGCCTTGACGAACTCCGCGTCCACGCCCGACGACGCGCGCAGCCGATGGTCCACGTGGCCCACGACCAGGCCGACCCCCAGGGCCGCACGGACGCGTACGAGGCAGTCCAGCAGGACCATGGAGTCCGCCCCCCCCGAGACCGCGACCAGTAGGGTCCCCTCCTTGGGAAACAGATTCAGGGACCGACCGTACTCGAGCATCCGCGCCGGTAGGTACTTCCTGCGGGAGGTCATGGCCTTTCTCCGTCACCCGTGCCCGAGGGTGCGTCCGACTCGGTCGGGCGAGTCGCCGGGGGCGCGAGCGGGGCCGCGAGGGATCGCGCCGACGAGTCCGCCGCGGGTCGCACCACGACCGCGGCGAGTCCCCCGCGCGCATCGAAGAGAGGGGTCCCCTCCGGGAACCGGCCCTGGACCAGGGCCAGATCCTCGGGCAAGACCCCACCCCGATCCGCCACCACGGTCCTCACCACGACGAACATCCGGGCTCCGGCCGGAACCAGTGCGTACAGCACGCGGCCCGGGTCGCACGCCCCGGCCCAAGCCGGTTCCACCGAGGGTCCGTCGTCGCAAGGGGAGGTCCAACCAGGCGTTGCGGCGTCTGGCGCGCGGGCGCAGCGGACCTCGGCCAGTCCTCCCCGCGTAGGGGACGCAAAGGCCGTGATGATTCGTTCGGGTTCCAGGGCCGACGACACCTCGATGGCCCCCGCGCTTTCCACGAGCGCGGCCGACGTGAGGACCGCCCTCCCGCGCTCCGCAAGCGCCACGCGCACGGCCATCCCGTATCTCTTTGGGAGGAATGCGGGGTCCAGCAGGGGGTCAGGCTCCGGCCGGACCGCGACGAGTAGCAGATGGGGCCGCAGGCGGTCGCGGAAGCGTTCCTGTGCCTCGATCGTCACGAGAGGATCGGGGTCGGATTCTTGGGCCGGGACGGCCCCGGGAGACGCGGCGGCCACCGCCGCGAGCACGAGAAGACCGGGGCGCGTGGACCCCCCACGAGAAACGACGTTCACGGCCTGGGAGAAGATGGGGCGGCCCCCGCGGGCGTCTGGAGGCGGGCGAGCCCCTGCTGCACCTGGTTCTTCAGCGCCTGGATCGCCTTGGGGTCCGCGCGTCCCTCGAGTTTCTCGAGAAACTTCAGGACCTCCTCGTGCAGGCGCACCGCCTCTTCCTTGCGGCCCAGACCCTCCGCGGCGTCCGCCGCCGCCAGCAGGGCCATGGGCCCCGCGTTTCCGCGCTGGAGCACCGGCGCGATCACGCGCCCTGCCTCGTCGTATCGCTTCTGGCCGTTGAGCGACCTCGCGAGGCCCGTGAGCGCCGCCTCGTCCTGCGACAGGTTGATCGCGGCCCGGAAGGACGATTCCGCGAGGGCATACAGGTCCGCGTCCAAATAAAGATTCCCCAGGGCCATGTGCGACTCGCGCGCGTTTGGGTTCAACTGGATCGCGGTCTGGAAGTGGGCCGCGGCCTCCCGCAACTGGTTCTTGCGCTGGTAGGCGAGCCCGAGTCCGTGATGGACCTCGGCATCCGGGCCAACCGCCAGGAGCCGATTCAACAACTCGATGGCCCCGTCCGCGTCCCCCGCGCTCAGGCGGATGTCAGAGAGGACCATCACGGCCTCGCGATGGTCCGGAAAGGCCTTCATGAAGGTCTCGAGTTCGGTCTTCGCCTCGTCGGTCTTGCCGGACCGGTAGGCCACGAGGCCAAGCCCCAGGTGCGCTCCCGGACACCCGGCATCGGCACTGAGGGCCGCCTTGTATCGCTCCCTGGCCGCCTCGGCGTTCCCCGCCAGACGCTGGAGGTGACCCGCCAGCGCCTCGCGCACGGCCGCCGTCCCGGGGTCCTGCTTCGCGAGGAACGCCATCTGATACTCCAGGTCGCCGCGGTCCCACCGGGCCACCAGGTCCGGGCGCACGGACCCGAGATGCAGCCGCGCGCGGATGAACTTCGTCGCGAGGGCGGGCGTCGGGTTCACGTCGCGCGCGTATGTGTAGGCCGTCATGGCCCGGGCGTAGTCCCCCGACGCAAAGGCCTGGTCTCCCGCCTCCTCGTGCAGCGCCGCGGCGCGCGACCGGTCCCGGCGCTCGGACCAGGACCCCCAGAACCACATCCCGGCGGGCCACAGGACCCCGACGCCGATCGCCCCGGCCAGGACCCAGGCCACCAGGCGCCCCGGCGCCGCGCAGAACGGTGGACTCTGTTCAGACATGGTTTTCTTCTCCGCGAGTTGGTGTCATCGTCCAGCGTCACTTTCCTTCCCAGAAGTATTCCTCGTACGGGTCGGACAGCACGTCCTCCACCGTGTCGTAACGGCGCGTCAGCAGGCAGGCGGCCTCGCTGTCGAGCAGCACGAAGGCGTGCCGGTGCATCTGGAGCGCGCTCGCCGGCCACCACGTGGTGATCGGTCCCTCGATCGCGGCCTTGACCGCCCGAGCCTTCTCGACTCCCGACGCGAGCAGCACGACGAACCGCGCGTCGAGGATGGTGCCGACGCCCATCGTGATCACGTATCTTGGGACCCGATCCTCCCCCCCGAACGCTGCGGCGTTCGCGGCCCGCGTCTCGGGCTCCAGTCGCTTGACCCTCGTGCGCGACGCCAGGCTCGACCCGGGCTCGTTGAAGGCGATGTGCCCGTTCTGCCCCAGCCCGAGCACTTGCACGTCAATTCCCCCGCATCGCCTGATCCGCTCTTCGTACGCCTCGGCCTCGGCCAAGATCGGGTCGGCGTTCCCGTTCGGGATGAAGGCCCGCTCGCGCGGGAGGTCCACGTGGTCCAGGAAGTGGCGCCGCATGTAGGCATGGAACGAGCCGGGGTGGTCCTCCGGGAGTTTCACGTACTCGTCGAGGTTGAACGTGGTCACGCGCCGGAAGGAGGCGTCCCCGGCCTGGTGCCGGGCCACGAGTTCCCGGTAGAAGCCGGCCATCGTGGACCCGGTTGCAAGCCCCAGGACCAGGTCGGGCTTCATCTGGACCTGGCGGATGACGAAGTGGGCAGCGAAGGCGCTCAACTGCCCGTAGTCCCTCGCGATGATCACCTTCATCGTCCGCGCCGCGTCCCGCCCGCGTCAACGTCGCACCGAGATTACTCCGAAATCCCGCGAAAGTGGAGGTTTGGTGTCGGGGCCTAGATCGTCGGGTACCACGCGGCGTTTCGACGCGCTTCATGGCCGTGGG
>JBBIPO010000096.1:2769-13813 GCA_037442805.1 Deltaproteobacteria bacterium | reverse complement strand
CCGGGGACGGCCCACGCTCCGGCTGGCCCGGGTCGGGGGGGGGGCCGGCGGCCACCGGTCCCGGGTCCGGCGGAGGACCGGGGTCGGAAGGGCCCAGGTCCGGAGGGCCCAGGTCCGGCGCGCCCGGGTCCGCGGGGCCGGGGTCCGGGTCGGGCGCGCCTGGGTCCACCAGCCCGGCGTCCTCGGCCGGGAGGTCCACGGCCTCTCCGCCGAAGTCGTTCGCCTCGTCCGTCGCGCCTGCGTCGTCTCCGGGGCCGCCGGGCGTCGCGCTCCCCGCGCACCCTGCCACCAGGCCCGCGGCGACCAGCACCAGCCACATCCGACCCTTCATCCGGTCTTCCCCGCCTGAAGCCAGTGGAAGTGTACCAGATCGGAAGTTGATCGCTCCTCGAAAACGGCGGAACATTGCCGCGAGTAGGGGGGCCGGAGGGGGTGAGGGGGGTCCTGTGGAGGTTTTCGTGGGGAGGAGGACGCTTCAGGTTCTGATCCTGCTCGGGGCGATCGGGGTCCTCGCCTGCCAGGACGACGCCCCCCGGGACCGGGTCGTGGCGTCGGGGACGTTCGAGGCCATCGAGGTCCGCGTAAGCGCGACCGTGGCCGGCCAGGTCCTCGAGGTCCTCGTGGAGGAAGGTCGCCCGGTCGAGAAGGGACAGGTCGTGGCCCGCCTGGACGACCGCCATCACCGCAACCAGATCGCCCAGGCCGAGGCCGCGGTGGCCCTCGCGGACGCCCACGTGCGCATCGTGCGCCTGGGTGCCCGGCGCGAGGACATCGAGGCCCTGCGCCAGCAGGTCCGTCAGGCCGACGAGGCCCTGGCCCAGGCCCGCAAGGACCGGGACCGCGTGCGCGCCCTGGTTGAACAGGAGGGCCTCCCCCGCAAGATGCTGGACGACGCCGAGACCCTGGTCGCGGTGCGCGAGGCCGCGTCCAAGGCCGCGCGGGAGATGCTCCAGAAGGCCCGCACCGGGGCCCGCCCCGAGGAGATTGACGCCGCGGAGGCCCAGCGGCGTCAGGCCGAGGCCGTGCTCCAGGCCTTGCGGGACCGCCTGGAGGACTACGCGGTGCGCTCGCCCGTGTCGGGAGTGGTCCTGTTGAAGTCGGTCGAGGCCGGAGAGGTCGTGGCCGCGGGCCAGACCCTCGCCACCGTGGCCGACCTGTCGTCCCTGACGCTGCGCGTCTATGTGCCAGAGGGCGACCTCGGCCGTATCCGCCTGGGCCAGGACGCCTCGGTGCGCGTGGACGCCTGGCCGGACCGCGAGTTCCCGGGCCGCGTGACCCACATCGCGTCCGAGGCCGAGTTCACGCCGAAGAACATCCAGACGCGCGAGGAGCGCGTCAAGACTGTCTATGCCGTGAAGATCGTGGTCCCGAACCCGGACGGGCTCCTGAAGGTCGGGATGCCCGCCGACGCGGAGATCCGGTACGAGCCGTGAACCGGCGATCCATCGCGCGAGGGGCCTTCCACCCGTGGGCGTGGGCGTAGGCGTGGGCGTGGGCGATCCCGATGTCTGACCAATCGGACCCCGCCATCCGCATCTGCGGACTCACGAAGCGGTTTCCCGGGGTGACGGCCCTGTCCGGAGTCCACCTCGACGTTCGGCGCGGCGAGTTCGTGGCCCTGTCCGGTCCCGACGGCGCCGGGAAGACCACGCTCCTGCGCGTCCTGTGCGGCCTCGTGACCCCCGACGAGGGCGAGGTCACGGTCCTCGGCGAGCCCGTACCCGCGCGCTTCGGCCGCCTCAAGCGCCGCGTCGGCTACCTGCCCCAGCGGTTCAGCCACTACCTCGACCTGACCGTGGACGAGAACATCGCCTTCTTCGCCCGCGTCTATGGGGTCCGGGACTTCGGCCCGCGCCGCGAGGCCCTTCTGTCCTTCACCGGGCTCGCCCCCTTCCGGGACCGCCGCGCGGAGCACCTGTCCGGGGGCATGAAACAGAAACTCGCCCTGTCGTGCACATTGATCCACGAGCCCGAGGTCCTCCTCCTCGACGAGCCTACGGCCGGCGTGGACCCGGCCTCGCGCCGCGAGTTCAGCGAGATCCTCGGGGGGCTGCTCCAGCGCGGCATGACCATCCTGATGGCCACGCCGTACCTGGACGAGGCCGAGCGTTGCCATCGCACCGTGCTCCTGGACCGCGGGCGCCTGCTGGCCGCCGGTCCCGCCCGCGACCTCGAGGCCTCGCTCGGAGTCGCGATGATCGAGGTCCTCTGCCGCCCCCCGCGCGGGGCGATGCGGCTGTTGCGCGCCTCCCCGGCCGTGGACCGGGTCCACGCGGCCGGCGAGCGGGTCCACTTCACCGTGCGTCCCGGACACGACCCGGACGACGTGTGCCGCACCCTCGTGGACGCCGGAGTCGAGGTCTCGCCCTGGCGCGAGGTCTCCCCGAGCCTCGAGGACGTGTTCATTGCCCTGACCGGCCGGACGACGGACGCCCCGGACGGGGAAGGATCTTCTCGATGACCGCGACCATGATCGAGGCCCGCGACCTGTGCAAGCGCTTCGGAGACTTCACGGCCGTGGACCGCGTCTCGTTCGAGGTCCCGCGCGGGCAGGTCTTTGGCTTTCTGGGGCCCAACGGCGCGGGCAAGACCACGACCATCCGGATGCTGTGCGGGATCCTCCGGCCCACCTCGGGGTCGGCGCGCGTGGCCGGGGCGGACGTGTCGCGGGAGCCCGAGCGCGTCAAGGCCCGGATCGGCTACATGTCGCAGCGCTTCACCCTGTACCCGGACCTGACCGTGGCCGAGAACATCTCGTTCTACGGCGGGGTGTATCGCATCCCGCGGACGCGTCTGCGCGCCCGCGCCCGCGAGATGGTCGCGTTCCTGGGGCTTCAGGGGCTCGAGGGCCGCCTCGCGCGGGACCTGGCCGGCGGCCATCGCCAGCGCCTGGCCCTGGCCTGCGCGATCCTCCACGAGCCGCCGGTCGTGTTCCTGGACGAGCCCACCTCCGGCGTGGACCCGGTGGCCCGCCGCGCCTTCTGGGACCTGATCTACGACCTGGCCGATTGCGGGACCACCGTCCTGGTGACGACCCACTATCTGGACGAGGCCGAGTACTGCGAGCGCCTGGCGTTCATCGGGGCCGGCCGGCTGCTCGCCATCGGGACCCCGTCCGAACTGAAGCGGGCCATGCGCGGGTCTCGGGTCTTCGTGGTCGAGGCCGAGCCCCAGGACGCGGCGATCCGGATCCTGCGGGACCACCCGGACGTGGTCTCGGCCACCCCCTTCGGCCCCGAGGTCCACGTGGTGGTCCGGGGCGAGGACGACGCCAGTGCGTCGCTGCGGGTAGCCCTGGAGGCGGCGGGCCTCGCCGGTGTCGTGGTTCGCGGGATCCCGCCGTCGCTGGAGGACGTCTTCATCCACCTCGTGCGGGGGAACGGCCCGTGAACCTGCTCTGGGTCGTGTGGAAGGAACTCCTGCACCTGCGGCGCGACCGGCGCGCCCTGTTCATCCTCGTGGCCTTCCCGGCCATGGTCCTCGTCCTGTACGGCTACGCCCTCAACTTCGATGTCCATCACGTGCGCCTGGGGGTCGCGGACCTCGACCGGACGCGCGACAGCCGCGACTTCGCCGCGTCGTTCACGCACGGGGAGTATTTCGACCGCGTCGTCACCGCCCCGTCCGCGCGGGAACTGGACGCCGCCCTGGAGCGGGGCGACATCAAGGTCGGACTCGTGATCCCCGAGGGCTTCGGCCGCGCCCTCGCTCGCGGGGAGCCCGTCACGGTCCAGGCCCTCGTGGACGGCACGAACTCCAACACCGCCGTGACCGCGCTCGGCTACCTCCAGGGATTCGCGCTCGACCACGTGATGGACCTGACGCTTGAGCGCCTGCGCGCCCTGGGCGCCATCGCCGGCCCGCTCGGCGCATCCGCCTCGCTCCCTTTCGACCTGCGCCTCATCGTCCTGTACAACCCCACGCTCCAGACCGCGCGCTTCCTGGTCCCCGGCCTCATCGGCATCATCCTGACCGTCATGGCCGTGGTCTCGACGGCCCTCTCCCTCGTGCGCGAGAAGGAGCGGGGCACCCTGGATATGCTGCGCGTCTCGCCGGTCCGGGCGTTCGAAATCGTGGTCGGGAAGACCGTGCCCTACCTGGTCCTGGCCCTGGTCGCATCCGCGCTTGTGGTCACGGTCGGGTGGGCCCTCTTCGGGGTCGAGGTGCGCGGCAGCGTCCCCCTCCTGTTCGCGATGCTGCTCCTGTTCCTGTTCGGGGCGCTCGCGATGGGCGTGTTCGTGTCCTCCCTGACCGACAGCGCCCAGGTCGCCTTCACCATCGCGACCACCCTCACCATGCTGCCCTCGTTCCTGCTGTCGGGCTTCGTGTTCCCCCTCGACTCGATGCCGGCCGTCATCCGGACCGTCAGTTACGTCATCCCGGCTCGATACATCATCGCGATCCTGCGCGCGATCATCCTGAAGGGCGAGGGCGTGGACGCCTTCCGGTTCGAGTTCACATGTCTTGTGATTTTTGCCATCATGATGGTCGTGCTCGCAAGCCTGATGGTCCGGCGGAAGATGCGGTAGGGACGTTACCATGAGGGTCATCGGGACCATCCTTGTCAAGGAGTTCCGGCAGATCGGCCGGGATCGCCGCATGATCCCCCTCATCCTCGTGAGCCCCATCTTCCAGCTGGTGATCCTCGGCTACGCGGCCACCCTGGACGTGGGCGAGGTCCGGACCGTGGTCTGCGACCTCGACCGGTCCGCGGCCTCGCGCGAGGTCGCCTCGCGCCTTCAGGCCCCCGGCATCTTCCGGGTCGTGGCTTGGGTGGACCGCGACGACGCCGTGGACGACGAGATCCGCACCGGGCGCGCCCAGATCGGACTGGTCATCCCGCGCGGCTTCGCGACGGACCTCGCGGCCCTGCGCCCCACGTCCTTGCTGCTCCTCGTGGACGGCACCCAGGCCACCGTCGCGACCATCGCCCTGAACCACGCGCGCGAGACCCTCCTGCGCTTCCTGCGTGGCCCCCTCGCGCTCGCGGCCTCGCACCCCGGCGCCCCTCCCCTGCCCGACATCCGCGTAAGCCCCCGCGTCTTCTACAACGAGGAGATGCGCTCGGCGGACTTCATGGTCCCCGCGGTCCTCGCCATGGTCCTGATGGTCATGACGGTGGTCCTGTCCTCGATGAACCTCGTGCGCGAGAAGGAGAGCGGCACCATCGAGCAACTCATCGTGACCCCGGTCCGCCCCGTGGAACTGCTCGTCGGGAAACTCGCACCCTTCGTGGTCATCGGGTTCGTGGACGTCGTGATCGTGCTCGGCGTGGCCCTGTTCTGGTTCGAGGTCCCCCTGCGCGGCTCCATCCCCTTCCTGTTCGGGGTGTCACTCCTGTTCCTGATGTCCACCCTCGGCCTGGGGCTCCTGGTCTCGACCGTGTCGGCGACCCAGCAGCAGGCCATGATGACCGCGATCTTCTTCGTCATGGTGCCCTCGATCCTCCTGTCGGGCTTCATCTTCCCCATCGAGAACATGCCCCGCCTGTTCCAGGAGGCCTCGCGCGTCATCCCTATGCGCTACTACCTCGCGGTCGTGCGCGGGGTCTTCCTGAAGGGGACCGGGCCCGCGGTCCACTGGCCCGACGTCGCGGCACTTCTGGCCCTCGGCCTCGCCATCCTCGGGGTCTCGGTCGCCCTGTTCCGCAAGCGGGTGGATTGACACCCCGCGCCCGCATGGGCTACCCTGAAACGGGTCTTGGGGGCGGCGCCCGCGGCACGCGGGCGGGTCCCGGCGGTCGCGGCGCAGCGGCAATGGCGAGAGGCAAACAGCCACCTTCGGAAACCGCGGACAGCGCCCGGAACGCGCCCACGCCCCAGTACCCGGAGATCCTGTCCCGCGTCTTCGACGCCTTCGAATCCCAGGGCATCGCCGCCTACCTCATCGGGCCGAGGGCGAGGGACATCGCGGCCGGGAACGACCTCGCGGACCATCACTCGTTCGATTTGACCGTGGACGGCTCGCTGACCCAGATCGAGTCCGTGTTCTACGACCTGTTCCGCGCCACGCCGCACGACTCCAAGGAGGAGCGGGCCCGCATCCTGACGTTCCGCATCCCGCGAGAGGACCGTTCCCGCGCGCCGGGCGGCGACGCGGCCCCTCACTGGACCTTCAACGTGGGTCCGTTCCGCAACTACCTCCCCCCCCTGAAGTGCCTGCGGGGCCAGAACCTGTCCGGGATCCTCCTGGACCTCGCCACGCGCGAGGTCACCATCCAGGCCTTCGGATACACGTCCGGCGGCGACCTGATTGACCCGTTCGGGGGGACCGCGGACCTGCGCGACCGGCTCGTCCGGCCCATCTTCCCGAGCGACATGGTCTTCCGCGAAAGCGCCTCGTGGCTGCTGAAGGTCGCGCGCTACGTGGCGCGCTACGGGTTCGAGGCCGCGCCCGAGGTCCGCGCCGCGTGCGAGCGCGACGCGGCCAACATCCTCGACGTCCCGCGCGACATCTGGCGCCGCGAGATGGAGAAGACCCTGTGCGGGGCGTACCCGGGGCTGGGGCTCCAGTTTCTGATGGACGTGCGCGTCCTCGCCTTCATCCTGCCCGAGGTCGCGGCCCTCCAGGGCTTCCTGGGCGACGGGATGGGCCAGCACAAGGACGTGTGGGCCCACACCCGGCAGGTCGTGGCGAACGCGGACGCGAGCGCGGTGGTGCGGTGGGCGGCCCTGTGCCACGACATCGGCAAGGTCTGGACCCGCCAGGTCTTTTCTGGGGACAAGGTGCACTTCTTCCGCCACGAGGACATGAGCGCCCTGCTCTTCGAAGGGATCGCGTCCCGCTTCCAGATGCCCCCGGACGAGGCGCGGCGCATTCATTATATCATCAAAAATCATTCCCGCATCAATCTTTACCGGGAGGACTGGACCGATTCGGCGGTGCGCCGCCTGATCCGCGAGGTCGGCGATTCCCTGGACGACCTGATCGCGTTCTCGCGCGCGGACCTGACGTCCAAGCGGGTCGAGCGCGTCGAGAGGATCCGCTCGCTGCTCGCGGAACTCCAGATCCGCATCATCGAGGTGCGCGAGGCCGACGAGGCCCAGAACCCCCTGCCCAAGGGCATCGGCCACTTGATCATGGAACGTTTCGGACTCGCGCCGGGACCGGAGGTCGGGAGATTGCGGGGGCTCCTGCTAGACGCGATCGAGGCCGGCCGGCTTGCGCCGCATGCCGACGCTGGGGTCTATCTGGCGTTCCTGGAACGCACGGCGCCGCGCCCCGAGGACGGGGGCGAGGAGTCCTGACCCGGTGGCGGTCCGCCCCATCGGATCAATTCGACCTTCACAAGGTCATCGGTGGCGAAAGAAGCCGGTCGGAGCAGCCCTCCAGGAACTCCGGGATGCGTTCGAACTGCTTAGAGGGGGAGATGAAGGGAAGGAAATCTTCAGCTGGAGCAGAAACACCACAGCTTGCAACCTTCCCCTCTCCCGACGGGTCGCAAGTACAGATGGTCCAGGCGAAATCCCAGTCCTGTTTCGTTGGGTCCCATCTCATGATGTAACCCGGAACGGGGAAAAGCGGAAACGAGCCGGGCCTCGGCACACCATTCCCTACCTCCTCGTCCTCGGTACAGAACGGCTCCATGGGCCCATCGTCATGAGGCCAACAAAGACGAACCGATTCGTGAAGGCCACAAGGCGCTCCATAGCAGTATTCGCAAACCGCTGCATCTCGACACGAATCTCCATCCACCTTGCACCAATCGTAGATCGCGCCGAGACCATCCAGCCCCGCGTCTTTCATGCCCTTGCTGACAATCGTCTTCGCGATTTTTCCTGTGGAGTAATCCATGTCCGCTCCCTTGCACAACTCCGTCTCATCCAAGCTCATGACCGCCTCGAAATCCTCGCCGGTGAACATCAGGACAGGACCGCAAGCGTAGGTCTTTACCGCGATGTTGCATTTCTTCACCCCCTTGAAACTGGGGAAGACAACATATTGTACAAACGGTCCCCATTGTGAAAGCATCTCCCGCGGGGATGGATTCTGCCACGGTTCCTTCGAGGTACATGGGGGAAACCGCGGCTCGGCATTCAGAGGTGGGCCACCGAAATGCTCAACGAACCGCCGGTTGATCTCGTCCCACATGGACCGTGCCTCCTCGATGGGGACCGTCAGATGTTCCGCAGGGCAGGGAGGAAAGAAGTTGAAACCGTAGAGAGTCGGCTCCCAGCAGCAACCCAATACGGGATGATCCAACAAAGGATAGAACATGCGAGGGTTGAGGGCGAGGATGGCCGAGGGGTCGGCATTCTTCCCCTGGTCTGCGCCCGCCATCAAGTACTGACCATTGTAGGTAATCGGTTCATAGACCAGGATCGGGAGCACGCCGAAGGCCGTGGGTTGAAAATCACACACCTCCGCGAAGGCGGGATTCACCGGAGGCAGGCACTCGAACCCTGCCGGGCATTGCGCACCCGCCGGCAGTCCCCACTTGCGGCTCGGGTCGCCGCCGAATATCAAGCGCTCCCCGAGCGGCACGGAGGAGAAATCCTTGAAGGGACATAGTCCCCAGAATTCCATTTCCCCAGTGTCCATGCCGCACAGACGCTCCCCGAACCATGGCAGAACCGGTGTCATCTCGCAGAGGTCGGGCTTGACACGTACGTCCCTGATGTCCTCACTCAAAGGCGTATCGGGGACTTCCATGGCTGTCACTTCCTCTCCCTCGGGTGGGCGGATCACTTCGTGTGCCACGATATCCATCAAGTCCGCGGAGTCGCCGGTTGTCGAACAGCCCGAGAACAGAAGTACCGCAAGAATCATTAATATAGCATTCATGGCGCCATTTTCACGGCAACTCATGCTGACCTCCCCACACGAGTCCGCATCCAACCCAAAGGGTATAGGAGGCCGGCGCCTCCGCGGCCTGCACCGCAATGAAGTAGTCCCCCTGCCATGGGGCCACGAAGGTCAGATGCGCGCTGGTCTTTCCTCGACCTTCGGCCACAAGGCCGCCGTGTTCATCTGTGGCCAGGGTCTCCCAGACATTGTTGATATCCGCACCAGGCACGATCCTCAGATGTTCTGGCGTACCACCTGGTGACCGTGCATCCCGTTCCACCCAGAGTCGTACAGAGCCCGCCGTGGCGTGGGCATCCACGATGCACAGTTCCTGGGTCTGAGCGGACTTGCGATAGAGGTGTTTGCCTTCGAGGCTGCTGATGGTGCCAGTCAGGCCAATGACTGGAAGCGGTGTCGGCACTCCCGGGTCCCCGAGAGAGGCGGCCGTGTCCTGACTGCTCCCGACCTGGGAAGTGTTGGTCCAGACGACCGAATATTGATGGTTCCATCCGTAGCCGTCTTCGTGGCTGACTTTCAAGTAGTATGTCCCTGCGGGCTTTCCAGGAAAGTTGAACGCTTTGAGACTGGACACGACCTCGTCAATCAGCGGTTCACCTCCGGCGTGATGCCGCAAGAAGACGTGGACCGGATTGGAACCGGGTTGGACCAGCAGGGCGATGTCGCCGGACGAGAACATCGTCTGGTAGAACCAGTCAGCATCACCACCATAATTCATCCTCCCCGTCACCGTCCCGGGCGGCATGGGGGATGCATCGGCCTGGACGTTGGGAAAGTCATCGGTCCTCGTCTCGATGACCAGCTTGTACTGAGCGCGGGAACCACTGGCGCTGTTCGACCCCCTCCTCAGAACCACGCGGTAGGGCGAAGACGACGGGGGGGTGTATCGCAGGCACGGGAAGAGGGTTCCATTCGGGGGCATCGCGGAATCACCGCAGTTGTCGTTGGAACTCACCACCTGATCGCTCGCATTTCTGATCTCCTGGGTCTGAACAGGAGACCCATTGTCCAGAACGGCACCAACCACAGTAGTCCGGTGTCCCCTCACCCGAGTGACAGAACTGGACACCGGCATTTGCCGGTCCAAGCGATGCGACCTGATCGAGGTCCGGGGAGTCGCCCCGAAAACGATGGTCTGCAATCAAGGACGCCGGTGGGTTCTGGATATCTACGTTGCCGTGGTCGTCGGCGGTTTGGACATGGAACGCACTCGCACCCCTCCAAACGCCTTCTGGTCCCTGGCCACACTGGACCCACTCGATCGCATTCTGGTACACGTCCACGTAAGGGAAAGGCTTGAGCGGCCTCGCCGAGCCTGTGGTATAGGCCTCGTGCGGGTTCAAGGCGGGCGTCCAGACGCGGAAGCCCACCGGACCCGAAACCCGAAGAACCTCGGCGGTCATGGCATCCAAGATGACGAGCGCTTGCTGGGTACCCGACTCGAACAGTACCACCCGCCAGGCCAGGTGCGGCACGTCGAGGTGGCGATAGATGAGGAGGGTTGCCTCATGGTTTTCCGGTACCACTTCCGCCGCGATGGCCGCCACGGCCAGGGCGGAACTCTCCTCAAGCCACGGCTTGGAGTCGCTGAGCATCAGCGCCAAATCCCGCTGGACCGAGGATTGCACCGAAACCACGCACAGCGGCTCGCCCGGCCCAGGCTGCCTCAGTTCGAGGGTCTGTGAATCCGCTCCACTGTCTCCCGGTTGAAACGACGCACCACCAGAATACTGGAGAAACACTCGCAATTCGTCAGGTACGACCGGGATTCCCTTGTCGTGCCGTTCAAGGATCGCAACATGGCCCTGATTCCCCTCACCAAGGCCCAGAGGCTCGATGCGGAGGTTGAACCAGTCATCCTTCCCGGCACCCGACAGGGCCGACAGCGGTTCGAGCAGGTCGTGGACGACCCATTCACCGACCGAGGTTCCGCCCTTGTGACACCAGGCGGCCTCGGAGAAACGAACGAAGTGAAGGTCACCCTTCGGGCTTGTCGAGACCTCGACATCAGGGTCGGCCTGCCGGAGGAAGTCCAGCGCCCCACGTTGATCCTGCGTCAACGCGCTTTCCATGTCTTGCGGTACTTCCCGTGCACGACCCGTTTCGTTGCCGGCCGAGAGACCGGCTTTCAGCGACGCCCCGATCTCGTCCGGAGCCGCGCCGCAGCTGGCCAGGCACGCCATGACCGATAGGATCAGTCCGATCGAACGGACCTCAAGAGATTCTTCCTTCCTTCCTT
>JBBIPO010000096.1:0-2669 GCA_037442805.1 Deltaproteobacteria bacterium | reverse complement strand
ATCCCCCTCCTTGTTACACCAATTCGATACCGAACGGTTTCAGTCATGTCAAGCCCGAGTTTCGGTGGACGCAGCGGGCGACCTACAGCATCACGACCACGTCGTACAGGAAGTGCGTGTAGGCCGCGACCGCGAAGCCGCGCACCAGGAAGACGAGCGCGAACACGACCCCGGACAGGGCCCGGTACCAGAAGGTGTAGGGCACGAACGACTCGGACCCCACGTAGTGGGCCAGCGAGAACAGGAAGGACGAGACGACGACCGCCACGGCCCCGACCGCCGCGACCCGGGCGCGGTCCGCGAACGCCGTGCCCCGCACCAACCTCCGGGCGACCGCGATGGGTCCGCCCACCAGGGCCAGCCGGAAGACCATCTCCTCCCAGTACCCGGCGCCGGCGGCCAGGGACAGGGCCTGCATCACCGAGTAGCGCGGCCCCTGGCCCGCGGCCAGGACGTGCGCCTGTTCGAGCAGCGAGACCACGGCGTACCCCAGGGCGACGCCGAGGACCAGCCCCTCCAGACCGAGGACCAGCCACTGCAAGGGCCGGAACCGGCCCCGCCGGAACAGGACGATCATCAGGACGACCGACGTCAGGACCAGGACCCCGTTCACGGCCAGAAACCCCCGGAGCCCCGCGAACCGGAGCACGAGCCCGGTCAGCAGGTCCGCCGCGTTCATCTCGTCCGCGCCGGGCATCAGGAGCCCGACGTTGTACAGGAGCAGGAGCGGCAGCGTCACCGCGAACGCGACCAGGGGGGAGCGGGTCGCCCGGAAATACTCGGTCACGCCGTGAAAGGCTCGAACCTTCCGCTGGCCCTTTGGATTCGCCATCTTTCCACCTTCAGGCCACCCGCCGAGACCTCGTAGATGTGGAACTGCCCGGGGGGGGCGCGGCGAGGGTCCGCGCTCGAGGACCCGCACCCGATCACCCGGACCCCCGGGCCATCCGGGCCGTCACTGATGACCATGTCGTGCTCCCGGTGGTCGTGCCCGTGCAGGACCAGGCGCGCCCCGTGACGCACGAGGACCTCCGCGACCTCCCGCCGGTCGAGGAGCCGCCCGGTCGCCTCCGACAGGGTCCCGCGCCGATGCAGGTTGTGGTGCAGGGCCACGATCGGGAACCGGTCCCGGCGCCGCGCGTCGTCGAGCGCGTCCGCCAGTCGCGCGACCTGCCCCGGTCCCACCCGACCGAACGCGCAGGCGGGGGGCACCACGCCCGCGCTCCCCAGCGAGATCAGCGTCACGCCGTCCGCCAGGTCCTTGACGACGGGGAAGGACCCGCCCCCCCGGCCCTCCCCGTCCGGCCACAGGGTGTAGCCGAACCATCGCTCAAACTCGCGGTCCCGCACCGATCCAGGCGTGTAGCGGTCGTGGTTCCCGGGGATCACGGTCAGCCGGTCCGCGCGGCCCAGCGGGCGCAGGACCTGCACGGCGAGGGCGAACTCCGACGGCAGCGCGAGGTTGGTCAGGTCCCCGGTGACCACCACGTGGTCCACCCCCGCCTCGCGCACGGCCTCGACCGCGGCGCGCGCCACGTCCTCCGAGTAGGCGCCGGCCCGGAAGAGACACAGGTTCAGGGCGCCGAACAGCCGGCGCGTCCGCAGGTCCGCGGCCCGCAAGGCCCCGACCGGGTGCAGGTGCAGGTCCGAGAGATGGGCGATGCGCATCGGGCTCCCGCCGGTTCGCCTCCCGACGACCCGATGATAGCACCGACCATCGAGCGTCTGGCGACCTCACGCCCCGTCCAGGGGAACGACCTCGATGAATGGAAACCGTTCGAATCCACGATCCGCGGTCAGGATGCGGCGGACGCCGTGTTCCCGCATCAGCGCCGCGATGTGACAGTCGTGGATGAAGTTCCCTCGCACCGGGCCCCTCGCCTCGGCGAACACGACCCGCAGGGTCCGCAAGTGCGCCCTCGTTTCGGCCAAGACCACGCACCGCGGGTGGGCCAGGATGCGCGCGGCGATGTCGAGGGCTTCCTCCATCCGGAATGGTTTCGCGAAGACACGAGGATGAGTTAGGACGCGCATCATCTCGTACAGGACGCTCCAGGTCACGTGCCAGGCCGATGGTCCGGCGGTCCAGCGTTCCAGGGCGGCTACGGCCCGACCGTGCTCCGGCACGTCCTCCACCGCCGCGTACACCAGGACGTTGGTATCCACGACAATGGACATCACTCGCCCCCAATGAGGTCCATCAGGGTCTCGCGATCCGCGAGGTCCACTCCACGCGGCCGCGCCTTCCTGGCCGGGAGGCGCAGGGGTTCCACGGCGACATCCGCGTCCGCCAGGGCGGTGCGCAGCAGCCGGTTCAGTTCCTCCTGAATCGTGGTTCCATTCTGCCGCGCCAGCGCCTTCACCTGCTCGAGGATCCCGTCCTCGACTCGCAACGTGGTCCGGGGCATGACGCACCTCCGTTCACCTGGATTCTCGTTGCCGAGCACCTGGATGTCAAGACATCCAGTCGTCTTTCGGCGCGCCAGCAAGAAACTTGTCCTGAGCAATCCGCGATGTTGATTCGGCCAAGATCCATGCGGGTCTCATCGGTGCCTCGAAATTGCTTTACCCCACGAATTCCGGATGTCGGACGCAGCTTCAAAGAGTCCGGACACCATTGAAGGGGGGCGTCGCACGCCCCCCCGTCTATCGGACGGTCCACTGGACCG
>JBBIPO010000095.1:0-13871 GCA_037442805.1 Deltaproteobacteria bacterium | reverse complement strand
GGAACTGCATGAGAGCCGCTTGTATCTTGGCCCAATCAACATCGCGGATTGCTCATATTCGAGCAATCCCCGCCATCTCCCGGTGGACAAATCTCGAGGGATTGCCACAATCGGGGCGTCCTTGACGACGCAAGGAAGGATGGATCCGCCTCCCCACAATGCCTTCCGCGAGGGTCGGACCTGGCCCTGGGTCGTGACCACCGTCTTGGTCCTGCTGGTTATCCTCCTGTCGGTGCCCCTCGACCAGGTGGCCGAGACCCTCGGCTGGATCGGCGTCGGACCGACCCTCCTGGCCGGGGCGGCGGCCGTCCTGGACGGCATCCTCGTGGATTCGGACCGCCTGCGGCGCGTGTGCCGGCACCTGGGCCTGGACGTGACGCTGCGCGACGCGGCGGCCCTCGCCGTGCCCGCGACGGCGCTCGGGGTCGTGGCGCCCCTCCAGAGCGACGAGGTCCTCAAGGCGCGCCAGTTGAGCGTGCGGTACGGCCGTCCCTTCGCGGAGGCGCTCGGGATCGTGGTGACCGACCGGGGTTTCAGCCTGGTCGCGCATGCGGCCCTCCTTGCCGGTGGCCTGGCGGGGCTCATGTCCGGCGCGGGTCCGCTCGGCACGGCGGCCGTTGTCGCGGCCGGGACTGTTGCCTGCGGGACATCTCTGTTGGCGCTGGCTCGCGCAGTCACCTCCTGGCCTCGCCTGACGAACCAGCGCCTGGTGGGGCCGTTCTCGGAACCGTTTCGAGCCCTGCGTCCTCGGTTCGTCGCGGAGATGTTGGCATACGCCCTGGCCGCGGACCTGGCCCTGGCCGCGACCCTCGCCGTCATGGCCGCGGCCGCGGGCATCCGGGTCCCGTTCGCGGCGATCCTGGTGTGGCGGCACGGGTCCGTTCTGTTCGGGAAGATCCCGATTACAGTCGGAGGATACGGGCTGCGCGAGGGGTCCCTCGCCCTGGGACTGTCCGCCTACGGGGACGCCCCGGTCGCGGTCGCGGTCGCGCTGTGGTTCGGGGCGTGCGCCTCCCTGGTTCCCTCGCTGGTCGCGCTGGCGTTCCGACCGTTCGTGGCCGGGGCTCTCGATCGCCTGAGGCAGGACCTGGCCCGGGGGGTCCGCGAGGTCTCGGCGCTCCTGGACGCCCGAAACGGTCGCGGGTCGGACCCGGGTGCGCCGGACGACGTCAATCGTCCTCATTGAGGGTCGCGTTCGCGAGCATGCGCGCGGCGCTGCGAACGCTTCGCGCCACTTCGTCCCACGAACGAAAGCGGGCGATGGCCTTCGCGACGTACCAGGGGCGATAGTAGAAGCAGAGGTACGCCATCCGCGCCCAGAACTCGATTTCCCGCCCGTCGAGTTCCGTCCAGGGGGTCGGCAGGCGGTCCTCGGCCCGCCGGCCCAGGGCCCATTCCCGCCATGGGACGCTGCCAGTCGCGCGGACCACCTCGTCGTGCAGGTCCGTGCCGGGCTTGGCATATGGTCTTCATGAACTGCGCGTACTCGAGCCCCAGGGACAGAGAGTACCGGAGGGTCTCACGCACGCTGTCCCTCGTCTCGCCCGGCACCCCGAGCATGAAGAAGCCCAGGGGACGGATCCCCTCCTCCCTGGCGGCGCGCAGGACCTCCCGGGTCCTGGACGTGTCCAGGCGCTTGCCCATCGTGCGCAGGCGTTCCTGGCTCGGCGTCTCGATCCCGACGTAGACCTTGCGACACCCGGCCCTGGCCATCCGCCGAAGGAGGTCCCGGTCCAGCGAATCCACGCACGCGCGGCACGACCACTCGAATCGCAGGCCGAGGTCCGGGATTCACTGGCAGATCGCCTCGGTCCGCTTCCTGGAGGCGGGGAAGTCCGCATCGAAGATGTCAATCTCGCGGACGCCGAAGCGGCGGACGCAGACCTCCATCTCGTCGAGCACGGCCTCGACTGGGCGCAGTTGATAGGGGATGCGGGCGATGGGGCAGAACGTGCAGTGTTGGTGGCACCCCATCGCGGTCATCATGATCGTGAAGTTCCGCAACTGGGACGTGATCGAGTAGTACCGGTGATTCGGCAAGAGGTGGCGGGCCGGAAGCGGGTACTTTGCGAAGGCGCGCATCTTCCGGTCCGGCGGAACCAGGACGACCTCGTCCCCCGCGCGGTAGCACGCGCCGGGCACGCCGGCAGGCTCCTGGCGCGCCTCCATCGCGGCCAGCAGCCGCGGCAGGCTGTCGTACGCCTGCCCGGCCAGGGCGTAATCGATCTCCGGGTGCGCCAGGGTCTCGGCGGGGTAGAGGTCCACGTTCACGCCGCCCGCCAGAACTGGGACGCGCAGCGCGGTCCGGATGCCCCGAGCCCACGCGAGCGTGTCGTGAAACATGTACGTGGAAAAGTAGAAGCCCACCGCGTCGGGACCGAAGTCCCGCAGGCGCGAAATCGCGGCCTGAAGCGACAGCCGCTCGGCCTTGGCGTCCACGATCACCACCTCGTGGCCCGCCTGCTCGGCGATGGCCGCGGCCCACGCCAGGTTGATCGGCGGGAAGACCCCGAAGTCATCGTCCACGACCCGCAGGTTCTCGGAGAACCTCTTGTGGTGGTAGGGCGCGAAGACGAACGCGATCTTCATGGAACCCTGTTCCGAAGCCGCCGAAACGCGCGAAGACACTGTATCAGGCCGCGAAACACGGGTCAAAGACGCGGGGCCGACCTCGAACACCGGACGCGGGCGGGCGCGTCGGACCCTTCCCCCCGTTCCCGTCGAAACCCGGTACACTATGCCTTCCCCTGGGGCGGTAACCCGGGGGCGTTCGTGGATGCAAGTCCACGAATCGAAAAGGGGAAGGGAAATCGCTTCGTGGGGACCGTTGCCTTGACCGTCCTGTCCCTGGTCGCCCAGGGATGGAACCCGACGCCCGAGCACGAAGTGAGGTTCTGGTCGGTGGTCCACGGGGTGGACCCCGCCGTGGCGCTCGCCGTGCAGGACGTCGAGAGCGGTCAGGCGCCGGCGCACCGCAGGGACCAGGTCGTGTCCCAGGGGAATTATGGGAGGTTCCAGGTGCGATGCACCACCTGGGGGCCCGTGTTCGGCCTCCGGGACTGTTCGGAGTTGCTCGACCGCCACCGGAACATCCGGATCGGTGTCCGGATCCTGCGCGTGTTCCAGGACCGGTTCGCCACCCGGGACGGGCGGGGATGCCGGTGCCCGAACGGCTCCGGACACCACTGGACCGCCCATTACAATGAGGGGGTGACGGTCGCGCGGGGGGGGCGCGGCGAGCAGTATGGGCGACTCCTGGCCTCGCGAGTCCGTCGCATGGAACGACTCGCGAGGGCCAGTGCCCCGAGTCAGGACGGTGATTCGCTCGCAGGCCGGGTCTCGCCGCTCCTGTCCTGGCTGAACCTACTTCCGAACTCGACCCGTGGGCCGATCGCGTCCCCATAGCCGGGAGAGCGCCGATCCGATCCGCCCCCATCCCGGGCCGGCCTCCCGGTCCCCGGACGCGTCCAGGCTGGGCAACGCCCCCGTGGGGTCCGGGACGAACCCGGGACCGGCGGCCTCCCGCAATGCCTTCCGGAAGTCGTACACGGACGAGAACCGCGCCGCCGGGTCTCGCGCCAGCGCCCGATGAATGACCTCCTCGAGGGATTCGGGGACCTGGGGCCGCAACGTCCCGATTCGGTAGGTTGGGATGGGCTGGTCGGACTTCAGGTAGGCGATATAGGCCTCGGTGGACGAGTCCTTCACGTGGACCGCCCGGACCCCGCACAGGAGTTCGTACGCCACGGCCGCGAGCGAATACAGGTCGGACCGCTCGGTGAACAGACCGTCCCGCACGGATTCCGGGGCCAGGTAGGGGGGACTCCCGGGCCGCCACCTGGCCGTGCTCGTCGAGACGGCGGCCCCCTCGGTCAGCGGCTTCGCACTCCCGAGGTCGAGGAGCCGGACCCGCCACGTGCCCGGAGGGGACTCCTCGATCGCGATGTTGCCGGTCTTGAGGTCGCGGTGGACGATGTCACGGCCGTGCATCTCGGCGAGGCCGTCGCACACGGCCTCCGTGATGAAGACGACCCGGTCCACGGGGAAGACCTTCCGTTCCTTCAGGAGCACGTCCAGGGTCCGGCCCGCCACGAACTCCATGGCGAAGAACGGCCGGCCGTCTTCGGTCGAGCCGGTGCGCAACATGCGGGGGAAGATGGGGCTTCTTAACATGGCGAGGTACGCGGCCTCGCGCTTGAGCGCCGCGACCGCGGCCTGCCCCGACAGGTCCACGTGCATCCCGTGCAGGACCTTGACCGCGACCTGCCGGCGTCCGACCGACAGTTGCTCGGCCAGATAGACGCGCGCGTACCCTCCGAACCCCAGTTGGCGAACGACCCGAAAATCGCCAGCCAGGACCGCGCCGATCAGGGGATCGCTCTCGGCCATGTCGGCCTCGCCTTCCTACCGGCCTTCGGGCCGGAGGACCACCACCACCGGCTCGCGGTCGAAGATCCGCCTCGCCGCGGCCGAGGCGGCCTCGGGAGTCACGGCCCGGATCCGACGCCCGATATCCAGAAAAGAATCATACCCGAGCGGCGTCCCATCGTAGGAGCACATCCAGTGTGCGATGGCCCCCTTCTTCTGGAACGACAGGGCCTCGACCCCGGCCAGATGCACCGCTGCCCGGCGAAGGAGGTCGTGGCCCTCACCGGTGCCGCGCGCAACCTCCTCGACCCCGGCGCGCAGGCCCGCGAGCGCCCGTCCCTCGGTCCCGGGGCGGACCGCGGCCGTGACGAGGACATACCCGCCCCGTCGCAGGGCGGACAGGGTGGCGCCCACGGAGTAGGCGATGCCGAGGTCATCCCGCAAGACCCGGAACAGCGGGCCGCTCATCATCGAGAGGGCGGACACGGCCACGCGCGCCGCGAGCAGGTCCGGGGACGAGAGGTCGGGTCCGGGCCAGGCGAGGCCCACGTGACTCTGGCGAAAGGGTCCCGAGACCTCCGCGAACTGTCCCGCGCCCCCGGCCACGGCCCGCTCCGTGGCGCGGGTCGGCTGGGGTCGTGCAAGAGGTCCGTCCAGCGCAGCGGTCAGGATGTCCACCACGGGTTCGGCCTCGTGGTCCCCGACGACCGCCACCACCAGGGACGAGGGGTTCCAGACGCCGAGCGCGTCCCGCAGGCGGTCCGGCGTCGCCCCGGACAGCGCCTCCGGCCGTCCCAATGGGTCCAGGCCGTAGGGGTCCCCCTGAAAGAGTCGCGACAGGAGTTCCCGCGCCAGCAGGGTCTGGGGCCGGTCCACGCGGGACCGGATCGCCTCGACCAGTAGGTCCGCCTCCCGCCGGATCTCCCGCTCATCCAGGTCGGGACGGGCCAGACATTCCGCGAGGAGATGGGTCGCGGCCATCACGGCTCCGGCGGGGACGTCCATCCACGCGGCCATCACCGAGTAGCCGGCGTTCAGCCCCACGGCCGCGCCCAGGGCATCGAACTCCCGCATCACCTCCGGGCCGGGCCGCCCCCCGACCCCGCACAGGTGCAGCCGCGCCAGGAGCGCGTGGAGTCCGTTGTCGTCCGAGGTCTCGCGCTCCAGGCCCCCAGGCGCCTGGATGCGCACGGCCACGGTCCCGTGCGTCCGATCACGGCAGTGCAGAAGCACGCATCTCCCCGCGGTAACCACGCGCCGCAACCCCTCCGCCTCCCGCCGAGCCGCCCTCCGGGGCCGGGGTTCTCGCAAGACGTCCGCGACCGGTCCGACCAGGACCCAGGTCGCCCTGCGACGCCCCAGATACGCGCGGGCCGTGGCGGCGACATCGGCCGGGGTCAGGGCCAGGACCCGGGCGAGATAGCGCTTCAGGTATCCGGGTCGCCCGGCCGAGGCCACCTCGTGAGCGAGGCTCCCGGCCCGTCCCTGGGCGGTCTCGGCCAGGCGCATCGCACTCGTCACCACGTGCTGACGCACGGCCGCCAGGTCCCGTTCGGACGGGGGTGCCCCGAGGGCCTCCTCCAGCACCTCCGACACCCCGGCGAGGGCCGGAGCCAGCCTCCCCGGGTTGGTCGAGCCCTGCACGAGGAAGGTACCGCCGTGAATCGGCGTGTACGAGAACGAGCCGATCTCGTTCACCAGGCTCGTCTCTCGGCGCCAGGTCTCGAGGCGCGAGCCCCGCATTTCCCCCAAAAGGGCCGAGAAGCAGTCCAGGGCCGGCACCGCCGGATGGAAGAGCGGCGGGATCGGAAACCCCACGCAGAAGTATGCTTCGGCCGCCTCGCGGGTCTCTCGACGCCACCCGACCCTCCCTGGTCCCGCCCGGGGAACGACAGGGCGAAGCAGGGGTCCTCCCCGGGCCTCGAACCGCGACATCTCGTCGTCGAGGAGCCGGGCGACGTCCTCCCATGGGCGATGGGCCACGACCGCGACCACGAGGTTGTCCGCCCGATAGAGACGGTCGTGGAAGTCCGCGATCTGGTCGCGGGTCAATCTGGCCACCGACGCGCGGGTGCCGAGCACGCGCCGCCCATAAGGATGTCCCGCGTATCGCTCCTCGAAGAGGGCGCGCGTGCACGTGAGGCCCGGGTTCTCTTCCTCCCTGGCAATTTCCTGAAGGATCACGCCCCGCTCTCGCTCGATGGCCTCCCGGGGCAGGTCCGGCGAGAGGACCTGATGCAGCAAGACGGTCACGACCTCGTCCAGGGCAGGCGCGGGACACGTCGCGTGCACCACCGTGAAGTCCTGGGACGTCCAGGCGTTGACCGATCCCCCGGCCGCCTCGACCACCGCGCCAAGTCCCCGGCCACCGAACCGCTCCGGACGCCCCTGGAACAACAGGTGTTCCAGGAAGTGGGCCACGCCGCGTTCCTCCTCGCGCTCGAAGGCGGCCCCGGCCCGAACCCAGACCTGCACGCACGCGGCGTCCGCGCGCATGAACGGCTCGAACACGACCTGGGCGCCCCGGATGGTCGCCAGGGTCCAGGACTCTGCCCTAGAACGTCCTGTGCGTGGCATCAAGCACCCGTTGCGCCAGGGCCACGGCCCCGTTGAAGCCCAGGAACGGTGTGGGATAGAGGACATGCCGCCCCGTGGCCGGGAATCCCAGCTCAACCACGAACGTCAGGTGCTGGTTCAGGACCAGGCGCTGGACCGCGGACCCGACGGCGACGGGCACGTCGCGGTCCGCCGTGAGCATCAGGAATCGCTGCAAGGCCTCGTTGCGCGATGGTCCGCGCAACACGACCTCCGGGCGGGGAGCCCCTGTCGGGGCGAGGCGCTCCAGGGTGGCGAAGAACCGTTCCTCGTCTGCATCATCCCGGTCGGTCAGGGCCACGAAGGGGACCTCCAACCCCAGGTCCAGCAGGAACGCGGTCACGGCCGCGGCCATCGCCGTGTCCAGGAAGACCGCCGCGCACACCCCCTGGAGCCGGCGGGCCACGTGCGCGAGCAGGGGTACGGCGCGCGCCATCTCGTGGTCGATCAGCGCCTCGACTCGGTCTCGGTCCACGCCTGCGGCCTCCCCGACCGTGCGCAGGAAGGCCGCGGACCCCGCGAGACCCACCGGCGCGTCCACGTCCACAGCCTGGCGCCCCGCCGGAGGAGCGAGACCCTGGGCCAGGGGGAGCCTGGCCACGGTCCGCGCGAGCGGGAGCGACTCGCGCAGGTTGTCGTACGGCTGGCCCCCGAACGCCACGCCGGACAATCGCAGGTCGAGGGCTTGCAAGAGCCTCCGGATTTCCCGGAGGTTCGCGGCGTGGTCCCCCTCGTACCGGTCGAACAGGTAGCCCGCGAGGGCGACGTGGTCGTCGCGCGCGGGGCGCTCCCACGACAACAGAGGCCAGACGGCCTCCAGGAACCGCCGGTAGCCCCGGCACAGTCCACCCGCGTACCCCGGGCTCTTGATCAACAGGACCGGGCACGGAAGGGTCCGGCGCAACTCCTCGACCGCGGCCTCCACGTCGAAGGCCGACAGCTCCACCGCCGCGTTCGTGGTGACCACCGCTAGCGCGGGCTTGCGACGGTCGTACCACGTCCGCGCGAACTCGACGAGCCGGCGGCCGGACCCGGCGATCAGGCGGGCGTCGTCCACGCCGGTCCACAGGCGCTGATTGTGCGACTCCCGGAACCAGTCGTGGTCCACCAGGTGCATCTGGGTCTTGAACTTGCAGCCCACGGTGGTGTGCAGGAACAGGACCGCGCCGGGCAGGGCGTGGACCCCGAGGAAGACCCCGAACAGGTCCGTGTGGTCCTGGTCGCGCAGTTCGAACTCGGACAGGTCCGTCATCCGCGGAGGTACCTCCGGTAGCGGGCCTCGAACCCACCCCTCAGCGCGGCCGCGAACAGGGCCACCGCATCCGCCACCCCCCGGTACCCCGACTGGATGCGCCCGAGCCGCACCATCGGAATGCCAACGCGGTCCGCCTGGTCGGACAGGAAGTCGGACAGGTACGCGACCTCCGCGCCGGACTCCTCCAAGATCGGTGCGAGGACCGCCGGCTCGTAGAAGAGGTGATACGGGAGGTCCACGCCCAGCGCGGTCAGATTGCGCCGGATGCGGTCGTGCACGTCCGGCCGGTCGCGCTCCTGGATGACGAGGACCACCTCGAAGCCCATCTCTTGCAGAAGGGGCAGGTCCCCCAGGCCATCGGCCACCAGTTGCGACGCCTCGAAGTTGTGGTGGGAGCCGAGGCCGTATGCCAGCCGGCGGCCCGAGAACCGCTCCCGCGCCTGGCGCAGGGCCTCCAGGGCTGCCTGGCGCTCGGGGAAGTCGCGCGGGCTCATCTTGCGGCCCGCGTGGCGGGCCACCGCCTCGTAGAAGGCGTCCGTCCCGGCGAGCCCTTTCGGGGGGGGCGCCTCGACCACCCGCCGGTCCGGTCCCTCGATCAGGGCGCAGAGGCGGTCGTACATGGCCCGTTCCGCGACCATCGTCAGCCCCCCGAGGGGGAGGGCCTGCCAGTCGCGAAACCGCGCGCCCGCGGGGACCGCCGCGTTGAACTGGAGGCCCAACCGTCGCAGGATGGCGGTCAACTCGCCCCGGAAGGCCACGGAGTCCACCTTGGGACCCGGGGGCGGTCGCGTCTGGTACCCGACGAAGTTCACGGCGCAGGGGTCCGGCGTCCCCCTGTCCCCGAACTCGCGCCAGAGGACCTCGGCGAGCCAGTCCATCACCTCGGCCTGCGTGCGCGGGACCAGGCCGCTCGTCCGGACGGGGACGATGCGGATGCCCGTGTCCGCCTCGACGCGCCGGCAGACCGGCACCGGGTCCGCGCCGATCATCTCGGACAGGCAGGTGGACAGGACCAGGATCGGGCGCCCCTGCTCGGCCACGGCCCGCAGGCAGTCCTCCAGGCGGGCCTCGGCCGCCCCCGCGATGACGTGGTCTTCCTGCAAGGCCGCCGTGTAGAAGGTCCACTCCTCCGACGCGCCGAGGGCCGTGGTGAGGCGGGGAAAGGCATTCGTACAGTCGCGTTCCCCGAAAATGACGACCGACAGGTCGCCTGCGAGCCAGGCGCACTGGAACGCGAATCCTGTCATGGAGCAGGCGTACTGGGCCAGCTCCCCCGCCACTCGGGGGCCTTGCGCTCCCGTCTGTTTCCGGGGTCCTGCCACGCCTGTTTCCACCCTCCGCGCGGACGCCGCGACCGTCGCGGGGATACGGTAGGCCCCCCACTTGCCCTCGTCAAGAAAATCCGGATGTGGTAAAGAACGGGGCGTCGAACGGGAGGCCGAGGCAACGATGGACCAGAGACGATCCCCGAGGATTCAGACGGACGCCCTGGTGGACGTCGCGGGCAGGGACGTGCTGTTGTTCCACCGGATCCGCGACATCAGCATGGGCGGGCTGTGCATCGAGTGCCCGAGCCTCGAGGAGGTGGGCACCGAGGTGGACCTTTGCATCAACTTCCCCGACCTGGACGAAGTGATCGAGACCCGCGGGGTCGTGGTCTGGGCGCACGAGGAACCCTGGCGGGGCATGGCCATCCGGTTCGTGGACCTGAGCGAGGAGCAGCGTTCGATCTTGCGACGGTACCTGGGGCTGCGGTACCCGCCGGACCGGGGAGGAAACTGACCATGCGCGGCGAGGACGAGATGAAGGACCTGCGGGCCAGGGAGGCTCGCGCGGTCCAGTCGCTGTTGAAACTGAAGGCCGAAATCGTGCCGATCCTCGCGGACGACCTGCTCCGGTTCCCGGAGCGGGAGATTCGCAAGCGCTTCGTGTCGAGCCCGCAGTTTGCCGAGACCCTCGACGACGAGGCGATCGCGAGGCTGAAGGGCGAGGTCTCGAAGCGAGCGGCGGCGATGCGGGACCGGGTGGTGGCGCTCCTGGAGGAAGACGATCGCTGGCTCGCGGGGGTGGACTACGCGGGTCCGGGGAAGTCGCTCGCGGAAAACGGGCGGCTGTGGCAGCCGACGCGCGAGGCAGTGGACTTGGTCAGGGAGTTGCTCACCGCCTACGGATTCCCAGGGCCCGACGAGTACCCGACCGAGTACCGGATGCCGACCTGGTTCATTGGGGGCAAGTACCTGCCGGGGCTCGCAGAAAAGTACTGGGCCTGCGTGGCCGAGATCCGCGAGACCCGCGCGCGCATCCGCGAGGTCGAGGAAGGGCAGGTCCGCAACGGCCTCGGGCGCCGCTGGGACCGCATTGCCGTGAACGACGATGGCGAAACGCGCTGAGGCGAGCCCAGCTGTGGCCACGCTGAGAGAGCACGCTGAGAGAGCCGCGAGTCCGAGGGGTGACGCAGAAGACGCCGAGCGGCAGTGCCGAAGGAGGGACTCGAACCCCCGACGCGGCGGATATGAGCCGCCTGCTCTGACCGACTGAGCTACTTCGGCGCGGCCAGGAACGCGCTCTATCATGACAGGGCTGGCGTGCCGTTGTCAAGAGGAGGTCCGGGGTGAACGGAAGGAATGGTTCGATCGGCGCATGGCTTGCGGGGATCTTGGTTGCGTGGTCGGGATGGGCCGTGGCGCAACCGGCCCGGCCCGCGGAGATCCCGATCGGGAACGAGCCGTCGGTGGCGGTAATCGAGGCGTACGTGAAGGGAGACTCGGCGGTGGCCGCCGCGGACTACACCCGGGCCATTGCCACGGGCCTGGCTGGCACGGGACGGTACGCGGTCATGGAGCGCGACGAGGTCGCGCAACGCTTCCGGTCCGTGCTGATCACGCCGGTGCGGCGCCTCCAGATGGAGCGGCTGAGCGCCATCGAACGCCTGGTCCGGGAGGGCGACGAACTCGTCTATACGGACCCCAAGGCCGCGGTGGACGTGCTCGGGCGAGCCCGCGCCGAACTCGAGTCCATCGCGGAGGGGCTCGCGGCCAACGAGCGACTGCGCGAGGAGTTCTTGAAGACCCTGATGCTCCTGGCCCGCTCGCACCTGGACACGGGCAACGAGGTCAAGGCCGGCGAGGTCCTGCGCGAGGTCATCCGCGTGTACGGGGATGGCGTCGAGGTCACGGAAAAGGACTACCACCCCAGGCTGGTCCGGCTGTATCAGAAGGAACTGCGCAAGATGGACGACGAACGGACCGCGGTGCTGACGGTCCAGACACCGGAGCGCGGGTGCACGACCCTGATGGACGGGCGGGAACTGAAGGGCGCGACCCCGGGCGAGTACCGCCGACTCTTTCCGGGGGTGCACCACGTTCAGGTGCGATGTGGTCAGAAGGAGAGCATGATCCGGCGCGTCGTCCTGGACGTTCGACAGCCCACGCACCTCGAGGTGGACGTGGACTTCGAGACCGCACTGACCGTGGAGGGCGGGCGGCTCGGTCTGGTCTTCGACGACGCGGCGCAGGCCGAGCGTCTGGTGGTCCCGTACGCGGCCCGTTTCGGCGGGATCGTCAATGCGGACCTGGTCGTGGTGCAGGGATTCGCGAGCCCGGGAACGCGCGCGGACCTTCGCGCGTGGCTCGTGGACGCTCGAGCGGGGCGGGTCCTGCGGACCGGCACGGTTCCGGCGAAGACCGACGTGGTGACGCCGTCCTCCGTCCAGTACCTCGTGGCGGCCCTGACCGGCACGGCATCTGAGACGCCTGTGGCGGTCGAGACCCCTGCGCGTCGGGGGGGCAAGGCCTGGTACCAGAACTACTGGGCGTGGACCGCCACGGGGGTCGGGGTCGCAGCGGTCGCGGCGGGTGGGGGCCTGCTCGCCTCGTACATCAGCCACCGGTCGAACGCGACGAGTCCGTACAAGGACAACGATGGTCTGGGGAGCGCGCGCGAGTGGGACTACAAGAAGTCCGAGGCCGACAAGGCCACGACCATGCGGACCTGGTCCGCGGTCTGCTTCGGGGTGGGCGCGGCGGCCATCGCGGGCGGGGTGGTACTCTTCGTGATGACCAACCGGATCTGGCCCGAGACCGCCGAAACCTCCGCGCGACCGAGGTTCCTGGCGGCGCCGATGGTGACCTCCGGCGGCGGGTCGTTCACCGGGACGTGGCTCTTCTAAGGCGGCGGACGCTGGCGGGTTCCATCTTCCCCCACCACGACCCGCGCGCCATCAGGCGTTCCACGTCCTCGACCGCCTTGGGCAGCCGCGCGGTCAGCACGCGGTGCCCATCCCGGGTCACCAGGACGTCGTCCTCGATCCGGACCCCGATGCCCCGGGCCCATTCCGGGGCCGCCGTGTTCGCGTCTGAGAAATACAGGCCGGGCTCGACGGTGAGCACCATGCCCGGCTCCAGGCGGATGGACTCGCCATCCCGGAAGTACGGCCCCACGTCGTGGACGTCGGCGCCGAGCCAGTGCCCGATCCGGTGCATGAAGAAGGGTTGATAGGCCCCGCTCTCCATGATCTCGCGGGTCTTGCCCTTCAGGATCCCCATCTCCCGCAACCCCTCGCACAGCACCCGGAGGCCCGCCTCGTGGACCTCCCGATAGGTCGCGCCCGGGCGCACGGCCGCGATTGCCGTTTCCTGGGCCCGCAAGACCCACGAATAGATGGTGCGGCCCGGTTCCGTGAACCGTCCCGACGCCGGCACGGTCCGCGTGATGTCCGCAGCCAGGAAATCCACCTCGGCCCCGGCGTCCATCAGGACGAGGTCCGTCTTCCGGATCCTGGATCGGTTCGCCACGTAATGCAGGGTCGCGGCATTGGCGCCCGAGCCGCAGATCGTCTCGAACGCCACGCGCGAGGCGCCCCGGCGCCGGAACTCGAACTCCAGGACCGCCGCGACCTCCCACTCCCCCATCCCGGGCTCGATGGCGCGCATGGCGGCCTCGAAACCCGCCATCGTGATGTCGCTGGCCCGCTCCAGGGCCGCCACCTCGGCCGCCGTCTTTCGCAGGCGCATCTCCCACAGGAGGGACCTCGGGTCCACGACCTCCCAGGGCCCGCAGTGTCCCTTGCGGGCCTCGGATTTCAGTGCCTCCACCCGGGCGAGGACCTCGCGATCGAAGTCCGGGTCCCTCCCGAAGGCCAGATACAGGCGCGGGCGATTCAAGAGGATTTCGCTCAGACGGTCGAAGAACTCGCGGTTCGGGAAGGCCTCGTCGGCCCCGTAGGCCTGGACCGCCCCCTCTATCCCCACCTTGCGACCCGTCCAGACGTCCCGCTCGGGGTCCTGGGGTTCCACGAACAGAAGGAAACGCCGTCGCGGCCCGGACTTCTCGAGCACCGCGTACGCCCCGGCCTCCTCCAGACCGGTCAGGTAGTAGAAGTCGCTGTCCTGCCGGTACGGGTGGTCCACGTCCCCGTTCCGCCGGCACACCGGAGCGGACCGGAAGAGCGCGACCCCGTCTCGCATCCGGGCGAAAAAGCGCCGCCGCCGCTGCGCGAAGATCGTGTTCACAGGCCATCCCCGCAACGAGTCCCGGCCCTTCTAGCACACTCCCGATCGACAGACCAACGGTCATCCACAACGTCCCCACCTGACGCGGAGAGCAATCCGCGATGTTGATTGGGCCAAGATACAAGCGGCTCTCATGCAGTTCC
>JBBIPO010000094.1:0-13903 GCA_037442805.1 Deltaproteobacteria bacterium | reverse complement strand
GGGCGTCGTTCCGGAACGTCGTCGCTCGCTTCTACCCCGTCGTGGACATGACCAGGGTCCACCAGAGCCTCTCGGAGGTCGCGATCCTCGGCCGGTTCCTGGACAGGTGCCAGCCGGGGACTTCGTTAGCCGTATGGCGAGGGTGTCGCGAATCGAGCATCTGATGGCCATCATGCTCCAGGTGGGCAGGCCCTAGGACCACGTGCGCCTGGCGCTGGTCCTTGACCGGGCCGACGCGGACTGGGAGGTCTTTCGGGACATCCCGAAACGGCACGGTCTCACCGCCAGGTGGGAGGCGTTCCGGAGGAGGTACGGCGATGCGTGACCCGGAGGTCCCACCGGCCGTGCGTACCCGGCTGGAAGCGAGGGCCGCGGCGCGGCGCGAGCGCGCCCGGCTGCCCATGGAAAAGAAGGTGCGCATCATCATCCGCATGCAGAAGACCGCCCGCGCCATCGCCCTCGCGACCGGCCGCCCCCCGTTCCGACTGTGGGAGGCGCCAGGATGACGTTCACGATGGGCAACCGTTCAACCCCCGCGCCGCAAGATGTACAGGCACGTCTGAACCAGGTCTACCGTTCCATCATCGAGCATCTTCGGCAACATGGCCGTGTTTCCGCCGCGCTCGACGACCTCGACGGACCGTTTTTGGTCGCCAGCAACCAAACCTACGAGAGGTCTGTTCCCAGGGTCGTGATCGTCGGACAGGTGAACAACGGGTGGCTCGACAAGTCCTGTCGCAAGGTACTGGATGACAACATGACGGTGGATCAACTGGTCAAGCGGTACGGGGAGTTCAATCCGCGCGAAAGCTATCACACGACGTTCTTTCAGTACTTCGAACGGTTGCGAGACGACATCCTGGCGCGGACCCCGGCAGATCCTATTGGGCCGCGCTGTGGCTGAATCTGGTCAAGTTCAACCATGGCGGAGAGTTCCTTGGTTCCGAACACGGCAATCGGATTCTGGCCCTCCAGGGGAATTCGTTCCAGGAAAAGATCGAGATCCTGTAGCCGGATGTGGTGCTCTTCCTGACGGGCCCGCACTATGACGGGCTCGTCAAGGATTTCTACCCGGACGTGAAGTTCCCATCGCTGGATGATCATCCCACCCGGGAGGTTTGCCGGGTCCGGGCAAGACTGCCCGAGGCGGCCTTCCGGACATACCACCCGGGCTACCTCAACCGCATCCTGCGGAAGAAACCGTACTGCCTGTGCGCGATCCTCGGCCGGATCGGGTGCGGCGACAACGGATGCTGAGCGCGTGACGCGCCGAGAGCCAGTACCAGGAACGAGTGGCGACGGAGGCAGTCGCCGCAGCGACGCGGTGGTGACACGACCGTCGGACGCCATCTGTCAGGAAAGCCCGCCTACGCGCTCGGCGGGCGGACAGGGCGGTCACACAGTCACCGCACTCCTGCGCGCAGTCCGTGCACGATGCGGAGCAATTTGCGATACCATTTGAAGCAGCAATCATGCGAGTCTCAGCGGGTCAAGAGAATTGCCTTACCCCAGGCATTTCGCCTGTCCGACGGGGTATCAAAGGGCCCGAACACCACCTTACCCCCCACGGCGCCCGCGCCGTGCGGGCGTGTCGCAATCCGCGCCACGGCGCAAACTGGTCCCAGCGAAGCCCGGCTGTCTCCCGGCGACTAGTCGAAGGCACCGTCGAGATGTCGCACTCCCGGGCTCGCTTCGCGAGTGCGAACGGGGTATCCTCGGGGCGTCCGGCTGGAAGAAGGTCCGGCGATGGGGACCTCGCTGACGTTTGATCGAGCCGCGCTCGACAGGATTTGCGAGAGGTGGCGCATCGTCGAGTTCGCGGTGTTCGGGTCCGCGGCACGGGGCGAACTTCAGCCAGACAGCGACGTAGACGTGATGGTCACGTTTTCCGCCGAGGTCCACTGGAGCCTGATGGATCTGGTGGACCTGCAATCCAAACTCGAGACCCTGTTCGGCCGTCCGGTGGACCTCGTCGAGACGGGGGCGATCCGCAATCCGTTCCGGCGGCGGGCCATTCTCGAGTCGCTGGAGGAGCTGCGTGCGGCCTGAGGGGCGGGACCCGGCGTACCTGTGGGACATGCTGGAGGCCGCGAGGACCGTCCGAGGACTCGTCGAGGGATTCACGTTCCACTCGGATTCCCTGGACCGGAAGACCCGGTTGGCGGTCGAGCGCGCGCTGGAGATCCTCGGCGAGGCGGCGCGTCGTGTCTCGGACGCCTTCCAGCAGGCGTACCCCGAGATTCCATGGCAAGGCATCATCGGCCAGCGCAACGTCCTCGCCCACGAATACTGGGGAGGTTTACCAGGAACGGATCTGGTTCGTGGTCACGACGCGCATTCCGGACTTCATCTCGGCCCTGGAGCCGCTGGTACCGCCCGCGCCGGACGACGGGGCGAACTGAACTCCCCCCCGGGGCTCGCTCTGCCCGCGGGCCCAACGTGGACCGGAACGCGGTTCCTGCGTACCATCTGAGGCGGCAGAGGAGGTCCGGGAGTGGCTCCGGAAGTCGAGTCACGACCTGATGGCCACGAACCGGTTGCTTGAAGGCGACGCCCCCCTCCCGGACGTGGCCGGGCATCATTGTCAGCAGGCCACCGAGGTCCTCGATTCCGTGCGGGCCCGGATCACCGCTCTGCTCCCGTCATCGGTCTGATTCCGTGGACAAGTCCGGAACACGACCAGACCCCCACGTCACATCAGGCTGACCGGGTCCACGTCCAGAACGATGCGCACGGTGCCGTGGCCCGTGCCCACCGTGCGAAAGAGGCGCCAGAGGAGGCGGTTCAGGACGGCGCGGGAGCGGCTCTTCAGAAGCAACTGGACGCGCGTGCGACCGCGCAGGCGCTCGATGGAGGCCGCGGCCGGGCCGAGGATCACCACGTCGCGGCCCGCCTCGCCCTCCAGCGAGCGGAAACGGTCCAGGTAGTCGCGGATGCGGTCCGCCTGGTCGCGCGCCTCGCGGGAATCCGGGGACGAGACCTCGACCGTCGCCAGGTGCGCGTGCGGCGGGTATCCGCGCTCGCGGCGCACGCGGTCCTCGACCACCGCGAATCCCACGTAATCGTGGTTCGCCGCGAACCGCAGGGCATACTGGGTCGGGTTGTACGTCTGGATCACGACGAGCCCGGGCCGGTCCCCACGCCCCGCGCGCCCGGCGACCTGGGTCAACAACTGAAACGTCCGCTCCGACGCCCGGAAGTCCGGGAAGGCGAGCGACTGGTCCGCGAGCAACACCCCGACCAGCGTCACCATGGGGAAGTCGTGGCCCTTGGCCACGATCTGGGTCCCGACGAGGACGTTCGCCTCGCCCGACCGGAAGCGCGCGAGGATGCGGTCCAGCCCGCGGCCCGCGGCCGTGTCCGAATCCAGGCGGACGCACCGCGCCCCGGGCACCAGCCCCGTGACCTCGTCCTCGAGCCGCTCGGTCCCGAAGCCCGCGATGGCGCACTCCGACGACCCGCACGACGGGCAGCGCTCCGGCACCGGGGCCGAGTGATCGCAGTAGTGGCAGTTCAGCCGCTCGGGCCGGGCGTGGTGCGTCAGGGTGATGCTGCAATTGGGACACTGGATCGCCTGGCCACACGTCCCGCAGACCACGAAGCGTCCGAACCCCCGCCGGTTCAGGAAGAGGATCGCGGAATCGCCGCGGCTCACCGTGGTTCTGAGGGTCTGAAGGAGCGTGGCCGAGAACACGCGGCCCGCCCCGACCGGGGCCTCGTAGCGCAGGTCCACGAACCGGACCTCGGGGAGGGGCCGCTCCTGCACACGCTCGGGCATCGAAAGATATACGGCCTTGCCGGCATGGGTGTTCTCGAACGACTCGAGCGACGGCGTCGCGGACCCCAGGACCACGGGGCACCGCGCGTAGGAGGCCCGGACCACGGCCAGGTCCCGGGCGTTGTAGCGCAGATGTTCCTGCTGCTTGTACGAGGGGTCGTGCTCCTCGTCCACCACGACGAGCCCGAGGTTCTGGACCGGCGCAAACACCGCCGACCGGGCCCCCACCACGATGGGCAGGCGGCCCTGGAGCGCCCCATCCCACGCCGCGGCCCGCTGGGCCTCGGGCAGGGCGCTGTGGAGGACCGCGACCTCCGCGCCGAAGCGCTCCTCGAAGCGCCGCCGCAACTGGACGGTCAGGGCGATCTCCGGGACCAGGACCAGGGCCCCGCGGCCCCGCGCCCGGACCTCCTCGATGGCGCGCAGATAGACCTCGGTCTTGCCGGACCCCGTGACCCCGTGCAACAGAAACGACGTGAACCCCTGGTCGAGCGCCGCCACGATGCGGCGGAGCGCCGCGTCTTGATGCCTCGTCAGGGTGAGGCGGGGAGTCGCGGCCTCCGTGGGGGCGCCCGGGGACCGCGTGGGCAGGCCGGGCGCGCCCTCGTCTTCCTCGATGACCAGGACCCCCTGCCGCAGGTACCGGCGGATCGCCTCGGACGTCCCGGGGGCGATGCGTCGGGCCTCCGCCACGTCCAACGCCCCGGCCTCCTCGATGGCGCGAACGAGCGACCGCACGCGCTCGGACCGCGGCGGCCGGTCGGGCGGCCGTGCCAGGCGCAGGCGGCGAGAGGGCTTCGGAACCCGGCGCGAGAACAGACCCGGCATCGCGGTCCTCGCCGCGACCCCGAGCGGGACCACGTAGTACGACGACACGAACGCCACGAGCCTCGACAGGTCCTCGGGCCAGGGCGCTCGCGTGCGGACCACGTCCTCGATGTCCGCGAGGGCCGGGTCCGACGGCCTCGGTTCGCGGACGTCCGCCACGACCCCGTGGACCCCCTTCCGGCCCCGGACCGGGCAGACGACCTGCACCCCACGCCGGACCGACCCGCGCAGCGACTCGGGGATGCGGTACGAATACGTGCGCGCGAGGGGCAGCAGGAGCACCACGTCCGCGACTGTCCCGACCCCGTCCGGGTCCGGAAGGCCGCCATCGGGACCGGGCGCGAGGTCAGGCATCGTTCGAAACGTCGCGGATGTATGGATTCGGCTTGTAGAGGGCGTGGGTCAGGATGCAGACGGACACGCCCGGGACCACCTCGACCTCGACCTCGTATCGCGCCACTCGCTTTGGGACGCCGGCCAGGGTGTCCCCGTCCCGGAACACGAACAGGATGCTCCGACGGGACCTCACCCACTCCAGGCCCATTTCCTCGGTCGGGCGGAATCGGTCCGCCAGGTCCGCGCTCGCGCCCAGACCCAGACGGGCCACCTCGGCATGGCGGCCCACCTTCACGAGGACGTCCGCGGCGACCGCCGCACGGCAGTAAAACTTGATATCGTGCTTCTTCAGGGTCACCGCCTCGGGCGCGCCCTCGGGCACCAGGACGACCTCGTAGCGACCGACGTCCCGGACGACTCCACCCACCACCCCTCGACCGAACACCGCGAAGGCCACTGACTCCCCCGCGACCATGCCCTTGAGCCCTTCGGACTTGAAGGAGGCCCGCTGCGACGACCACAGGTCCTGGAGGAGTCTCGCCTTCGCGAGCGGCAGGCGCCCGCGTGCGACCTGGCCCGCGAGCCCCCGATCCAGTCCCTCCCGGACGAGGCGCTCCCGCCGTTCCAGGGCCAGCATCTCGTGGAGCACGTCGTTCAGCGTCTTGCGACCCTTGACGACCAGGATCGCCTGCTCGACGGGGATCCCTGAACGGGCCGCGACCTCCTTGGCCCTGGCGCGTTCCTCGCGGGTCACGGTCATGGCGGGACCCTTGCGCCTCGGTGACCGGGACGGCGCCCCGCGATGACCGTGCTTCCCGGGCGGCGTCCGCCCGCCGGGCGACTTCCCTGGACCTTCCGGAACCATGACCACCTCCTCGTCCCGCTCCAGCCCACCCCACCCCCCTCGAACATACCCCAGCGCCCCGCTGGCTGTAAATCAGAAACGGAGCGACGAATCCGGCCCGGTGGCGAGGGACGCAACAACGATCTGGGCGAGGGCGGACGCGAAGGAGCGGGAGTCGTTGAGCGACCGGGCCCGCACCACCTCGCGGATCCCCAAGGCGCGGGCCTCCTCGCGGTAGAGGATGTCCATCTCGTACAGGGTTTCCAGGTGGTCGGACACGAACGAGATCGGGACCAGAACCACGGCCGAGGCACCCTCCCGTGCGGCCTGTTCGAGGGCCTCGCGCGTGCTCGGACCGAGCCAGCGCGCCGGCCCGACCCGGCTCTGGTAGCACACGGTGAAGCGGGGCATTTGCTCCCCCACGCGCGCGACCACGGCCCGCACGCTCGCGGCCACGCGCTCGGGATACGGGTCCCCGCGCGAGACGTACCGGACGGGCAGCCCGTGGGCCGAGAACAGGACCCGCGCGTTCGAGCGCCCCTCGTCGGACAGGGCATCGAGGGCCTCGCGAACCGTCTCGGCCACGGCCCGGGCATAGGCGGGGTGGTCGGCGTAATCCCGCACCGGGTGCAGGCGCATCTCGGGCGCGACCTTCCTGGCGACCCGGCCCACCTCGCGCAACGCGGACCCCGTGGTCGTTTCGGAGAACTGCGGATACAGGGGGAGTAGCACCAGTCGGGCGATCCCCATCCCCCACGCCTGCGCGACGGCCTCGCGGACCGTCGGGCGGGCATGACGCTGGCCCAGCAGCACGGGCATCGGGTGGCCCGCCGCGTTCAAAGCCTCTTCCAGGCGCGCGGCCTGGGCCAGCGACAGGCGCGTGATCGGAGACCCCCCGCCGATGGCCTCGTACTGGCGGCGCACGCGGGGGGCGCGCGCCCAGGACACGGCGAAGGCCAGCGGCACCCGGAGGGGGCCGGGCAACGCGACCACCGCGGGGTCGGACAGCATCCGCCGCAGGAAGGGCCGCACCTCCGCGAGGGTGGCCGGTCCCCCCATCTGCAAGGCGAGGACCCCGGTGTCCGGAGTCGGGTGCAGACCGGCCATCGCGGGCTGCCCGCTCACCGGTCGGCCTCCGGGCGCGGCCGCGCGCCCCACCGGTGGACGACCTCGACGAGGGTCTCCACGCTCGACAAGGGGGTGTCGCGATGGACCCCGTGGCCCAGGTTGAAGACGTGCCCCCTCGCCGCGAAACCGGCCTCGACCAGGGACGCCGCTCGATCGCGCAGGACCTCCGCCGGCGCGAACAGGGCCATCGGATCCAGGTTTCCCTGCACGGATACCCGACCTCCGATGCGGCGAATCGCCTCGGCCAGGTCCACCCGGAAGTCAATCCCCACGCAGTCCGCGCCGCTGTGGACGAGGTCCTCGAGAACCCCGGCCGCCCCGTTGACGAAGTAGATGACGGGGACGCCCTCGCAACGAATGCGCTCGATCACCGAACGGGCCGCGGGGAGGGCGAACCGCCGGAAGTCGTCCGGGGCCAGGGCCCCGGCCCAGGTGTCGAACAACTGCACGGCGTCGGCGCCGGCCTCCACCTGGGCGCGCAGGTACGGCGCCACCGCGTCCGCGATCCGGGCCAGAAGTCCCGCGAAGCCCTCCGGGTCCTGGAGCATCCACGTCTTGGTGTGGCGGAAGTCGCGGGACCCCCCGCCCTCGACCAGGTACGTGGCGAGCGTGAACGGGGCGCCCGAGAACCCGATGAGGGCTCGGGCCGGGTCGAGGGCCTGGCGGACCCGGGCGATCCCCCGCATCACGAAGCCGGTGTCGCGCAGTGGGTCGGGCACGCGCAAGGCCCGCGCCGCCTCCGGGGTGCGAACCGGGCGGGGCAGCCGCGGCTCCGGGATGAACTCCACGGGGACTCCCATGGCCTCGACCAGGATCAGGATGTCCGAAAAGATGATCGCGGCGTCCAGGTCGAAGCGCCGCATCGGCTGGAGCGTGGCCTCGACCACCAGGTCCGGGTCCTTGCACATCTCGAGGAACGACGCCTTCTGGCGCAGGGCGCGGTACTCGGGGAGATACCGGCCGGCCTGGCGCATCAGCCAGACCGGCGTCGTGTCCACCGGACGCCCCAGGCAGGCATCCACGAAGCGCACGTCCCTCCTTCGCCGTTCCCCCGGGACCGGGAGCCACCGGCTCGCGATGACACCACCTTGACTTTTAGCCGATTGTCCGCCATACAACAAGGGGTTCGATGCGGAGGAGCCCCGTTGGCCAAGGTGAACCGCGCCAAGGTGATCGCTGCGGCTCACAAGTATCTGGCCAAGGGCGACCTCAAGAAGGCCGTCCGTGAGTACGAGAAGGTCCTGCGCGAGGACCCCTCCGACATCCGTACCAAACTGAAGGTGGCCGACCTCCTGTTCCGGCTCGGGGAGCGCGAGCGGGCCACCGCCGCCTTCAAGGAGGTGGCCGAGTTCTACGCCTCCCAGGGGTTCCTGCTGAAGGCCGTGGCGGTCTTCAAGCAGGTCCAGAAACTCAAGCCCCACGACATCGAGGTCCATCTGGCGCTGGCCGGGTTGTACCAGCAGATCGGTCTGATCAACGACGCGATCGCCCAGTATCGCGAGGCCATCGCCCTCCAGGAGCAGGCGGGCCTGACGTTGGAGAGGCTCAAGACCGCCCAGAAGATGCTCGAACTCGATCCGGACAACGCAAGGCTGCGCGTCATGCTCGGGGAGGAGTTTTCGCGCGAGGGCATGATCGAGGAGGCGGTTCACGAGTTCCGGATGGCCGCTGAAATTCTGAAGCGCAACAATCAGACAGATGACTACATCCTCGTCGCGGAGCGGCTCCTGTACCACCAGCCCGACGATTTCGACATCAGCCGTGACCTCGCCGGTCTGTACATCGCGCAGCGCGACGCCCTGAAGGCCCTGAGCCGCCTCCAGGTCTGCTACCGCGCGAGGCCGAACGACCCAGAGGTCCTGGACCTCCTGGCCCAGGTCTTCGAGTTCACGGGGCAGCCCCAGAAGGCGGTGGCGGTCCTGAAGGCCCTGGCCCGCGTCTATGATAGGACAGGCCTCATCCGCGAGCGCGACGAGGTCCACCGGAGGGTGCTGAAACTGCAACCCGGGGACGAATCCGCGCGCCGCGCGCTCCAGTTCGTGCCGGAGTCCCCGGTCGAGACTGGGTCGGAAATCGAGTTCGAATCGTCCCCCGCGTCGGCCCGCGAGGAGATCCTGATCCCGGAGGATGAGGAGATCGAGATCGAGGAACTCGGCGAGGACACGAGCCCGGAGGTCCAGTTGCCCGCGTCCGCGTCGCTCGCGGCGGCCAGCGAGTCCGAGGGACCCACCGGGGCCGAGGAACCCTCCCAGCCGGCCGCCATCGAGGGGGTCGAGGGGGACCGGACCCTCGTGGACCGCTCGCTCGCGGCGTTGTTCGACGTGGAACCGACGCCCTCCCCCATCGGCGTGGACCTGACCCTGATCCCCCCCGAATACCAGGACGACATCCAGAACCTCGAGTTCCTGATTGACGTGGACCTCCGGGACGACGCGCGCGAGCTCCTCGACGACATCCGGAAGCGGGCGGGCGAACTCCCGATCCTGGCTCGTTACGAGGCGCTGCTTCGCGGTTGACGATGCGGATCGTCGGGGGAGAGTATGGGAGGCGCCGGATCCAGGCGCCGAAGGGACGCGGAGTCCGTCCCACGCTGGACCGCGTGCGCGAGGCGATCTTCGACGTGCTGCGCGACCGCGTGCGTGGCGCCCGTGTCCTCGACCTGTTCGCGGGGTCGGGTGCCCTGGGCCTCGAGGCCCTCTCGAGGGGGGCGTCCCACGCGACGTTCTGCGACGCGGCGGCCCGCCCGATCCAGGCGATCCGCGATAATGCTCGGCGACTGGGGGTCTCGCCTTCCGCGGCGCGGGTCCTTTTCCTGCAGGCCCACCAGGCCATCCGGCGGCTCGCGGGAGAAGGTGATCATTTCGACGTGGTCTTCCTGGACCCACCCTACGAGTCCCAACTGTATGACGAGACGCTCCTGGCGCTGGCGATCTCGGGGCTCGTCGCCCCGGGGGGCGTGGTCGTAGTCGAGCACGGCCGCCGCCACGAGGTGGGAGCCGTGTACGGCGACCTGCACGCGGTCCGCCGGCGGCGGTACGGCGAGACGTGCGTGACGTATTTCGAGAGGCGCGGGGGGCCCGCGGCCCCGAAGGAGGCGCAGTGACCATCGCCATTTATCCCGGGTCCTTCGACCCCGTGACGAACGGGCACATCAACTTGATCGAGCGGGCCGCGAGGGTTTTCGACCGCGTCGTGGTCGCGGTGGCCATGAACTCCCAGAAGGAGGGCCTGTTCGCGGTCGAGGAGCGCCTGGACCTGCTGCGCGCCGTGACCAGCGGGCTCGCCAGGGTGGAGGTGGACTCGTTCGATGGGCTCCTGGTGGACTACGTGCGCCGGCAAGGCGCCCGGGTGGTCATCCGCGGGCTTCGGGCCGTGTCGGACTTCGAGTACGAGTTCCAGATGGCCCACATGAACCACAAACTGTACCCGGAACTCGAGACGATGTTCATGGTCACGGGCGCGGACGAGTTCTACATCTCGTCGCAACTGGTCAAGGAGGTCGCCCGCCTCGGCGGGTGCGTGGAGGGCCTCGTCCCGCCTGCGGTGCGCGATGCCCTGGCCGCGAAGTTCCGCGCTCGTCGATAGCCCCGCGGCTCACATCTTCCCGGTGATCATCAGCCCGATGCCGAGGATGTCCGCCCCTTCCGACTTGAAGCGCCGCCCGGGGTCGTCCACCGCGGAGTTGTACACGGGGTTGTACTCGTTGACTCCCGCGGGGATTGGCGGCGTGGCCTGGGGGCTGCCCGCGTTGTACAGGACCCCGCCCTTCCCGTCGAGGTCCTTCCCTACGATGGCTCGGGTCAGGTAGTGGGCCGTCTCGCGGGAATACGTAAACCGGAATCCGACGGACACATACTCGATCGGCTGGACATCGAAGCCGAGCCACACCGAATAGGTGCCGTAGGCCTCGACGTCCATGATCCCGTCCATGAACTGGGGACTCGACCCCACCGTCCAGTTCTGGGCCGTTCGGTTGTACTGGGTCGCGCCCAGGGCCCCCTTCTCCTTCGTGGGATCTGGGCACTGACCCGAGGCGTTGCACGACGACGAGGCGAACGCCTCGAACAAGTCCGTGTACCCGCGCCCGCGGAACGTGTAGACAGCGGCCCCCCCCACGTCGATCGTGGCGTAGCGCACCCGCTTGCCATCGTCGCGGGTCACCTCCCACGGGACGAACTCCAGGCCGAACCGGAGCCCGATCTCATGCCCTGGCCAGACCGACCCCTGGGCCGGCCCATAGTCCTTGAAGAGCGTCGAGGAGGATGGGACCCGCAGGGACCCGTGAAAGCCAAAGTACGGCTCCACGAACGAGATCCGCCGGCTCGCCCCCGTGTCGAACCTCAGTTCGTGCCAGCCGTGGCCGACGCCGGCGTTGCCGCCCCGGCGGACCTGGCCCGTCGGAATGGTCCAGGTCAGCGAAACCACCCAGGACGGATAGTAGGGGTCGCGCCACTGCTGGAACGGGGCGTATCGCAGGCCCACGGCCATGTCCCCGAACCCGGACCGGGCGGGGCCGCTGTTGGGCATGGCGAACAGGGGGGGCTCCACGCTGCGGGGGTCCGGGTCGAGCCGGTCCGCGCTGCCGGCAAAGGTCAACTCCGTCTGGTCGCGGAGGACGAAGGGGAAGACCAGGAACAGTTCGAGGTCCCGGTACAGGCCGACCCGGGCGTTGATCGCGAGCCGGTGCGTGGACCGGCGCGCGTTCAGGATGTCGGCGCGACGGATGCGGTCGCCGTCGAGGTACTCGCGGCCGATGCGGGCCTTGCGCAGTTCCCATTCCCACGCGGGGTACAGCCACCCGTCGAAGGCGTCACCCTCATCGAACGAGGAAAGCACGGTCGTGATGCCCGCCGCGAAGGCGGGGGCGTTCGTCGTGGCGAGGACCGCGACCAGGACCGCGATTCGATGGCGCATCGTCACCCCCAGCAACCCCATGCCCGCGAGGACGGCCTGATTATCCAGACAATCGCCGACCCTGTCAAAGGTGCCTCCCCGGAGGTCAGATGGACCGCGACAGGACCTCCCCACCCCCGGTCACGGCCACGACCTGTCCCTCCGGAAGCGTGGCGTATCCCGCCGGGGCCTCGGACGACCCCGTCAGCAGAAAGGCCGACACCCGCACGTCCGGATGGTCCACCCGGCGGGGGTCGTGGTCACGGGTGCGGACCGGGTCGGAACAGAGCGCGCACGATTCAATCCCGGTGCCGTGGCGCATCCAGGCAGCGACCCCGCTCACGGCAGCCACGAGGTGTTCCCCGTTCGTGACACACGCCGCCAGGAAGGGCAGGGCCTCCCCTGGACCGGCCTCGATCACCTTCGGGAACAACTGGAACGTGGACCGGAGCGCCTCCACCAGGATATCCGCTCGCACGGACCGCGCGTCCAGGCGGCCCATGTCGTGCAGATAGGACAGGAACAGGTGAAACATCAGCTCCCCGGGGGACTGGCTCTTGACGTCGCGGGCCAGGTATTCCGGAAGGTTGAACAGGACCCGGTCCGCGAAGTCCTTGCGGCGGACGTTCCCGACGGCCCACACGCCCAGGTAGTTCCGGAAGCGATGGGGCGGCGTCCCCTCCAGGCGGAACTGCACGGAGGGGGCATCGTCCAGCCCGATGAGCACGTGATTCCCCACCGCAGGTCCGAGGAGGCCGAGAAGCCCGAGGTCCTGTCCGATGGGCCTCCGCGTGAGGAGGACCTCGTCGCCACTGTAGTAGCCCACTCCCAGGCGGTTGCGCCCGGACCCCACGAGGCCCCGCAGATGAGGCTCCGCCAGGGCCACCGCGCACTTCAGGTGTCTGGAATCGCTCGCGAAGATGCCGCAGAACCGCACCATGTCCCTTCGCCCTCGAACCCGAGCCACCACACCTGCCGGGCCGTCCCCCCCCGGCCGGGGTCCCCAAAAGGGTACGCAGGGCCGGCCCTCCGCGCAAGAAGGGGACCGACTCCACGGCGCGCGAAGCGGCTCCGGGTCACCACGTGGCCACGGCTAACCTCGCATAGTAGGTCGCCACGACCAGGAAGCCGACGGCGAACGCCATCTCGACGCGCTCCATCCAAGCCCCCTGGCGAGGCAGGCGCCCGAGTGCGGCCGTGGACAGTCCAAGCACGAAGAAGAGCACCCCCATCCCCAGGGCGAAGACGAGCATCAGGCCGAACCCGAGGAGGAGGTCCCCCGTGGTGCCGACCATGGCCAGCACCCCGACCACGACCGGCCCGGCGCATGGGGCCGCGACCAGTCCCGCCGCAGCCCCGACGAGCGCGACCCCGGCGAGCCCGCTGCGCCTCGTCCCGAGCCTCGCCTTCCACGCCGACGGGAGGTCCATCGAATAGAACCCTGCGTACGAGGCCGCCAGCGCCAGGAACAAGATGGCGACCCCCGCCGTGACGACCGGGTGCTGCATCCAGGACCCGAACCCCCGGCCGAGCGCGGCGGACGCCACGCCGAGCGTCGCGTACATGGTGGCGAGCCCGGCGACGAAGACCGACGAGCGGACGACGCGATCCCGCAGGCCCGGCGCCGGTCCCGCGCGGTCCGGATTGCGGGCCCCCACCACCGCGAGCGTGATCGGGATCATGGGGTACACGCACGGCGTCAGGCTCACGCCGATGCCCGCCAGGAACACCAGCAGCAGGGCCCACGCGAGCCCACGCTCCCCGAGCCAGGCCTCGACCGGGGTCAGGGGTCGGTCCCAAAACGCTCGGGCCGCCTCGACCCGCCGCACGAACAGGGAGGGGGGCTCGTAATCGGTGAGGGTCACGCCGGGATTCAGGCGGCCATCGGGCAGGAAGAACCCGACCCACGGGAGCGACCCGACCCGGATCCCCAGCCGGTTCAGCCGCTCGTCCGCGTCATCGAAACGCGTCATGTCCACGCGCACCGCCACGAAGTCCCGCAGGGCCGCCTGCACCGCGGGGTCGCGGAACGTCTTGCGGTCCAGTTCCTGGCAGGCCGCGCACCACTGCGCGGTCGCGTCCAGGATCGCGGGTTT